>DASPKW010000140.1:0-40862 GCA_035627895.1 Tepidisphaeraceae bacterium
TCGGTTTTCGCTGGACGGGCCGGCGGATGCGATCGTCGAGAAGTGGTGTGAGCTGCCGGTGCGGGCGCCGGTGACGGACGCGGATTTGTCGGCGGACGGGAAGAGCCTGGCCGTGCTGGCGTCCGACGGGCTGCACGTGATCGCGCTGGACGAGCAGCTGCGCCCGACGGCGGAGGCGCCGCGGGTGCTGCGGGTGCCCAAGGGGCAGTTGGAGGGGGTGTGTTTTGCGGGTGAGGGGTTTCTCATTACCGCGGAGAGCCGGGAGGTGTACCGGGTGGGGCGGGAGTGACGGATGACCAATCTATGACGAATGACGAAGGCTGAGTGTCGCCCCATGTTGTTCACCGCAGAGACGCAGAGGGCGCGGAGGGGGCGCAGAGAAAACGGAGAGGGGGTAGTCGACGATCGAGCGCGGGTCGGCGTCCGTCCCGCGACAAGTCGCTGGACTCTCTATTTGCAATCCAGGGTCATGGTCTTCTCTGTGCCCCCTCTGCGCCCTCGGCGTCTCTGCGGTGAATCATCTCACGCCTCGAAGATCAGCGGGCGGAGGACCGTGCAGCGGATCTTGGCGAGGGCGTCGACGAGTTGCTGGTAGTGGCGGCCGTCGCGGTAGAGGCCGACGATGGCGCCGCCGCTGCCGGCGAACTTGGCGCTGGCGCCGGTGGAGCGGGCGACTTCGACCATGCGGAGGTTTTCCGGGGCGACGTTCATTATGGTCCGCCGGAGGTCGAAGTTCTCGTTCATGTGGCGCGAGAGCGCGTCCCAGTCGCCGGCCATGAGGGCGGTGCGGGCGAGGTCGGTCAGCTCGCGGTAGCGGCTCATGGCGGCGAGGACGGTGGGGTCGCCCTGCTCGAAGAGGCCGCGGAGGTTGCGGTGGGGGACGTCGGAGACCTCGGCGCGGAGCGGGTCATAGGCGACGTAGAGCGGGGGCATCACCGGCGGCTTGAGGGGGACGTATTCGCCGTAGCCGCGCGTGGTGAGGAGTTGGCGGTCGAAGTCCATGTAGACCATCCCCTCGTACGTCTGGATGACGCGGTCCTGGAGGCCGGCGGCGATGCCGAGTTCGTCCTTTTCGACCGAGAGGACGACGTTGGGGAGTTGCTCCTGCGGGATGTCGACGCCGTAGAACTGCATGAGGGCGCGGATGGTGGCGACGGTGATGGCGCTGGAGCCGGAGAGGCCGACGAGGCGGGGGATGTCGGAGTCGTAGCGGACGGTGAACGAGCGGGCGAGGTCGATCTCGACGCCGGCCTTGTCGCAGTAGTCGGCGAAGCGCTTGATGGCGGCTTTGACGAGGCGCATGCCGCCGTAGTAGCCGTGGAGGCGCTGGTCGCGGAGGAACTGGTGGACGGACTCGAACCGGGCGAGGTCGCCGTGGCCGGGGATGATCTCGAAGTAGGGGGATTCCCAGAGCTGGACGCGGGCGCGGAAGTTTCGGACGACGAAGGAGATCGTCTTGCCGAAGTAGCCGTCGGACGGGTTTCCGATGAGGCCTGCGCGGGCGAAGGCGTGCGCGGTGATGAGCATCTGAGGGGGAATTGTCGTCGCGCGCCGGGGGGCGGGCAAGCGGGCGGAATCACGTTGGGGAAACGTGAAACATGACATGAAACATGAAGAGGGGGAATGACGAAGGTCGGAATTCGAAGCTCGAATCAATGACGAATGACGAAGCTCGAATGACGAAACGGGGGGCGCCTGAAGTGGCGCGCGAGGGTCAGAAGAGGCGGGGTTGGTCGTCGCGGAGCTCGTCGGGTTCGACGGGGCGGGCGACGGGGAGGCCGGTGCGGGCGTCGGCGGCCATGACGGGGAACGGCTTGGGAGACTTGGCGTCGAGGCGGTGGGCGACGTAGGCGGCGACGTGGGGGCCGACGCGCCAGCCGAGCTTGGAGCGGAGGAGTTCGGTGGCTTGGGTGGCGTCCAAGGGGTGATCCTTTGAGGTGTCGGACGTCGCGTGGCCGCGACGGCTAAACGGGGGCGTCGACCGGAGGGTCGCTCATCTGTCACCCAGATCATACACGCGGTAGCCCGCGTTCTCATAGGCCCGCGTCGCGCCGGTGGGGCCGTCGCGCGCGGCGGAGGTCGCGCCGACGACGATGTACCGTGCGCTGTAGCGTCTGGCGACGGCGGCGAGGTGGTCGGCGCTCAGTTCGTCGTATCGGCGAACCAAGGCGGCGTGGGCAAGGTCGAAGCGGCGCGGGAGGGCCGTCAGCTTCGTCGCGAGCACGGCTTCGAGGCGGTTGCGCCATTCGCCGAGCTCGGCAGAGAGTTGGGGGACGCCCTTTAAGTTGATGACGATCGCCCGGCGGCCGTGGAAGCGCATGGCCTGTTCGGCGGGGGGGACGAGGAAGATCGCGTTTTTGTCGGTGTGGTCGCGGGCCCAGTGGCAGAGGGCGAGGTAGGCGGGGTCGGCGTGGGTGGGGACGTCGAGGTGGAGGCCGCGGAAGTCGTTGCGGGCGGTGAGGAGAGTGCAGGCGGTGAGGATGGTCAGGATCGTTGCGCGGGCGTACGTGCGCGCGTTGGCCGGTCTCCCGCGGATGAATCCGTGGGCTTGGGACGGGGCGGGGACGTTTGCGGCGGTGGGCGTGGCGGGTGGTGCGGTGAACGCGACCCCTGCGAGCGCGGTGACGAGCAGGGCGGTGACGACGCAGAGGGGAATCGCGTTGTGGGTCGCGAACGTGTGCACGGTCGCGCCGAGGGCACCGAGCAGCACGCAGGCGATCCCGAGGACGATTGCGATGGCGGCAAGCGCGAGCGTCGATCGTATTGTACGGGCGGGCAGTGAGAGGAGCAGTCCGGCGACGACGACACTCGCGATCAGCTTGGGGTAGATGCTGAACCGGAAAAGGCTCATCTGGACGAGGGGTTCGCTGACGAAGGTGACGCCGGCGAGGGTGAACGCGAGCAGGAGGATGAGCAGGAAGAAGGTGAAGACCCGGGCGGTGCGCGAACGGGCGCCGAGACAATCGGATTGATCGTTCCCTGTCGGACGCATCCGGGGCGGCGCTTCGGGCAGAGCCCGTGTGCTGTGCCCCGGCTTGTTTTGGCTTTTTGAAAGAGCGAATGGTGCCGCGGCCGCGACGAGGACGGACCACAGGAAGCTCGCCCACAGGGCGATGGGCCAGGAGAGGGGGTCGTAGTGGTGGGGGTGGCGGGTTCGGACGTAGAGGTCGACGAACTCGGCGAGGGGCAGTTTCGCGTGGCCGGCGAGGATCGTCCGGAGGGCGGGGAGGAGGTTGGGGGCGCTGAGGAGCGCGATGAGGAGGCCGCCGAGGATCCACGCACGGTAGCGAGAGACGCGCGAGACTCGCGGCTGCGCTGCGAATCCGACTCCACAGGAGCCGGCGTGGATGGACCTGAACGACGCGCAAGCGCCGACGATGAACCAGAATGTTCCGGCGACGATCGCGTGGTTGAGGTGGAAAAGGCCGGCGACGCCGAGGGCGAATGCGCTGCCGAGCGACCGGCCGTCGATCCACAGGACGAGGCCCCAAAGCATCGCGACATTGGCGACGTTGGCGGGGAAGAGGCTGGCTTCCTGGTCGAAGCGGTAGGCGCCCAACCCCACGCCGCCGGCGCTCAGGTAGTAGAGCACGACCGACAGCAGGTACGCCCGCGTCGACAGGCCGACCGCGCGCGCCAGGCGCAGCCACGCGGCGTGCAGGGCGAGCATCAGCCCGACCTGCGCGACCGCGAACGCGGGCTCGGCCACGCCCCAGCGGAGCAGACACGCCGCCAGCGTCGTGAACGCGACGTGGTACTGGAGCGTGTGCGTCGCCCACCAGTCGTGGTCGAGCAGGCCGGGGAAGGCCTGGCGGAGGGGGGCGACGAGGTAGATGGCGTGGTCGGGGCTGGCGAACTGGTAGCCGCGGGTCGCGAGGGTGATGGCGGTGGCGAGGCAGAGGGCGAGCGCGGTGTCGAAGCGCGAGGGGATCTCGTGCGCGGCGTCGTCGACCGTCGCTCCTTCCATGTCCGCATCGTACCAAGTGGCTGCAGGTCAACGACCTGCTGACGCGATCCGGTGCTCGTCCGCGCAGGAAACGTGTCTCGGCATTCCGCGCGTCAGCAACGCGTTGCGTTGCAGCTAACTGTTGTTCGCACGGTCCGCGGGCGCATTCCACCGGTCACCCATCCGTATTACTACCGACGGCGCCCGAATCCTTGTTATCCTTCCCGCCATGATCCCGCGCATCCTGCTCGTCGTGATTGTGGCGCTTCCGTCACTCGTTCGGGCCCAGCCCGCCCGGCCGAACGTCTTGTGGATCGTCAGCGAGGACAACACGTACGCGACGATCGGGGCGTACGGGATGGACGCGAACGCGAAGACGCCGACGATCGACGGGCTGGCGAAGCAGGGGGTGTTGTACCGGCACTGCTTCGCGCAGGCGCCGGTGTGCGCGCCGTCGCGGTTCACGATCATCACGGGCGTGTACGCGACGAGCGCGGGGCCGGCGCACCAGATGCGAGCGAAGGGGAACATTACGCCGGCGATCCGCGGTTTTTCGGCGTACCTGCGCGACGCGGGGTACTACTGCACGAACAACGCGAAGACGGACTACAACGCGCCGATCGACATGAAGGACGCGTGGGACGAGTCGTCGAAGAAGGCGCACTGGCGGAACCGCAAGGCGGGGCAGCCGTTCTTCGCGGTGTTCAACCACGAGGCGACGCACGAGTCGTCCGTGTTCGGAAAGGTCGGGCCGCTGGCCGGCGGGACGGACCCGGCCAAGGTGAATCTGCCGCCGTACACGCCGGACACGCCCGAGACGCGGGCCGATCGGGCGCTGTACCACGACAACATCCGGCGGATGGACAACCAGGTGGCGAACCTCCTCAAGCAACTCGAGCAGGACGGGCTGGCCGAGGACACGATCGTCTTCTACTACGGCGACAACGGCGGCGTGCTGCCGCGGAGCAAGCGGTTCTGTTACGACAGTGGGCTGCGGGTGCCGCTGATCGTGAGATTCCCGAAGAAGTGGCAACATTTGGCGCCGGCGGAGGCAGGCGGGCAGGTGGCGGCGCCGGTTTCATTCGTGGATTTCGGGCCGACGGTGCTCAGCCTGTGCGGGGTGGAAGCGCCGAAGCATTTCGAGGGCCGGGCGCTGATGGGGCCGAAGAAGGGCGAGGATCAGAAGTACGCGTTTAGCTTCCGCGCGCGGATGGACGAGCGGTACGACCTCGTGCGGACGGTGCGGTCGGACCGGTACCGGTACACGATCAACTACGCGCCGAACGTGCCGTACGGGGCGCGGAACCAGTACCAGTTCCAGCAGAAGGGGTATCGGGCGTGGAAGGCGCTGTTCGAGGCGGGGAAGCTCGAGGGAATTCAGAAGGCGTTCTGGATGGAGAAGCCGGCCGAGGAGTTTTACGACGTCCAGGCGGATCCGCATGAGGTGAACAATTTGGCGGTCAACCCGACGCCCGAGGTCGCGGCGCGGATGAAGGAGATGCGCGAGGCCCTTCGCCGGCACATGATCCGCACGCGGGACAACGGGCTGATTCCCGAGGGCGCGCCGGCCGAGGGGTACGTGGTGGCGAAGGACGCGAGTGCGTATCCCGTTGAGGCGGTGATCGGGGCGGCGGACCTCGCGATCGAGCGCGACCCGAAGAATCTGCCGAAACTCGTCGAGGGGCTCAAGGCGGAGAACGAGGTGGTGCGGCACTGGGCGGTGATGGGGCTGAACCTGCTCCGCGGCGACGCCGCGCCCGCGAAGGACGCGCTGCTCGCGGTTGCGACCGGCGACGCGTCCCCGCGCGTCCGCGTTCCGGCGGCCGAGGCGCTGGTGTGGATCGCCCACAAGGCCCCGCGCTCCGCCGCGGGCACGCTCCCGCCGGGGCGGACGTGGGAAACGAAGGAGCGGCCCGCGCCGGCGGATGCGGCGCTGGCGGACAAGGGGCTGGCGATCCTGACCGAACTGCTGACGCACGAGAACCCGCGCGTGCGATTGCAGGCGGCGAACGCGCTCGAACTGCTCGGGCGGCTCGCGCAGCCGGCGCTCCCGGCGCTCAAGAAGGCCGCGACGGAAGACGGCGACGACTACGTGAAGCGCTCGGCGCGGTACACGGCGGCGATGCTCGCGGGGGAAGTGGCGCCGACGGAGGAGAAGTGAGCGCTCATTTCCTGGCGGCGGACTCGGTCACGGATCTGGCCAAGCCGAACGCCCCGGATTGCGGGTTCCCCGCGGCGTGCCTCGCGAATTATCAATTGCGGTGAATGCCGGCCGAGTCGCCCCGCGCGCACGGTGGCCGGCCGCGAGGCGACACGGAGGTCCGCGCTGCAGGTCACGTACTGGTACATCGTCGTCGGCGTGCTCCTGGTGGTCATGGCGCTGGTCGGCACGCTGCTCAAGCGGCTGCCGCTGTCGACGTCGCTCCTGTACCTGGCGGTCGGCGTGGGGCTCGGGCCGTGGGGGCTCGGGTGGATCCGGCTCGACCCGTTGACGTCGGCCGCGTTGCTCGAGCGGGTGACCGAGGTCGCGGTGATCGTCTCGCTGTTCACCGCCGGGCTCAAGCTCCGCCTGCCGCTGACGTCGGGGCGGTGGTGGCTGCCGGTCCGGCTCGCCAGCGTCTCGATGGTGCTGACGATCGGGCTGATCACGGCGGCGGGCGTGTGGCTCCTCGGGCTCCCGCTCGGGGCGGCCGTGCTGCTCGGCGCGATCCTCGCGCCGACGGACCCGGTGCTGGCGTCCGACGTCCAGCTCGCGCACCCGTTCGACCGCGACCGGCTGCGGTTCGGCGTGACGGCCGAGGCGGGGCTGAACGACGGGACCGCGTTCCCGTTCGTCATGCTCGGGCTGGGACTGATGGGATTACACGATATTGGCCCGGGCGCGTGGCGGTGGGCCGCGGTGGACGTGCTCTGGAGCGTGGCCGTCGGGCTCGGCGTCGGCGCGGCGGCGGGGACGCTGGTCGGGCGGCTGGTGCTGTACCTGCGGCGGACGCACAAGGAGGCGGTCGGACTCGACGAGTTCCTGTCGCTCGGGCTGCTCGCACTGGCATACGGGCTGGCGATCCTGTTGCACTCGTACGGCTTCCTGGCGGCGTTCGCGGCGGGCGTCGCGCTGCGGGGCGTGGAGGCGCGGCACTCGGGGGAAGAGCCGCCGCCGGACGTCGACGTGACCGCGGCGGCGGGCGCGGCCGAGGACGCCGCGATCGACCCCGACAAGGCTCCCGCTTACATGGCGCAGGCCGTGCTCGGGTTCAACGAGCAGCTCGAGCGGATCTGCGAGGTCGGCGTCGTGCTGCTGCTCGGCGGGATGCTGACGCGGGCCTATCTGCCCGGCGAGGCGCTGTGGTTCGCGGCGGTGTTGTTCCTCGTGATCCGCCCGGCGGCGGTCTTCGCGGGGTTGGCCGGCACCCGCCTGCCCGGCCCGCAGCACCGGCTGATCGCGTGGTTCGGGATCCGCGGGGTCGGGTCCGTCTACTACCTGGCGTTCGCGCTCGGCCACGGGCTGCACGGGGATGCCGCAACCCGGCTGACCGGACTGACCCTGACCGTGGTGGCGCTCTCGATCGCGGTGCACGGCGTGTCGGTCACGCCGCTGATGGCCCGCTACGAGCGGGATCGGGCGGCGTGAGCGCGCGCGGCGCGTCAATCCGAGTCAGTCCTTCGGCTGGCGCTTGACCGGCAGGGGGGCGCCGAGCGTGTCGTCGCGCGCGGGCTTGAAGCCGTCGCCGTCGGTGTCGACGTAGATCGGGTTACTGACGGCTAGGGGAATGTCGCCCTCGCCCATGACGGGGCCGGTGGACGAGTTCTCGCCGGCGGCGATGACGATCACGTGGGCGTCGCTCTTGATCGTGACCGGGAGGGTCTGGTCGAACTTGACGACGCCGTCGCCGAACATCGCGGGGTGGGTGGCGCGGGTGAAGTTGAGGGCCGGGTCGGGCCGGCCGTTGATAAGGACTTGCACGCGGTCGACGTCGAACCAGTTGGGGCACTGCACGCGGGCCTTGAGCTTGCCGGGGCCGGCGAGTCTGAGGTCGTCGCCGGGGCCCGCGCCGTCGAGCGAGACGTCGAGGAACGGGCCGGAGGACATGACGACGTTCCCGCGTTTGGCTGCGCGGACGACGTCCATCTCGTTCACGGCGGCGGGGTCGTCGGTCGCGCTCCTGACCCAGTTGCGAATCGCGCCGCTGTCGTGGAAGCAGTGGTGGGCGTCGGTGTTGGCGACGCCGGGCAGGCGGTAGCCCTGGTTGAGGAGCTGCAGCCAGTTAAAGGCGCGGTCGTTGATCAAATTGCCCTTGATCTTGCGCGTGGGCTTGAACTTCAGGATCGACGGGGCCCAGACCTCGATCACGTCGGTGTACTCGAGCGTCATGTAGCCCGAGTCGTGTTTGCCGTCGCCGTCCTTGTCGTACACGAGCCAGCCGATGTCGGGGTGGTTCTGCTGGACGAGCTTCTCGGCGTTGTCGTCGTGGACGCGGAGGCGGCGCATCTGCGTGCGCGGGTCCTTGTCGATCTTCGGGCCGCCGCCGAACTGGGTGCGCGGGACCTCCTTCAGCGGGAACGCGTTGGCGTGGGCGAGCGGGAGCGGCGTGCCGGTGAGCTCGATGCCGTCGCTCGTGCCCATGAATTGCTCGGCGTTCATGGCCTTGAGGTACGGCTTGTACGACGTGATCCGCTGGTGCTCGGTCGCGGGGGCGAACTCGACACCCTCGGCGATCAGGGCGGCGAGGCGGCCTTCGACCTGCGTGGAGTTGTCGCCGCTCAGTGTCGTGTGGTTGTGGAAGTCGGCCGAGACCCACCCGGCGGAGTCGACGACGCGGGGCAGGCGGGCGCGGATCGTGGCGGTCTTGCCCGGGGCGAGCTTGAGCGTGCGCCAAGCCGCGTCGTACTCGGGCCCGCGCGAGATGACGACGTAGTAGTCGCCGGGCGGGAGCGGCACCTCGAACTTGCCGGCGACGGAGAACCAGAGGTTGCGGCAGCCGTCGGCGCGCTGGTCGGGGCCGAGGTCGGGCGTGGGCGTCGTGCCCGTGCCGATGAACTGCACCTTGGCCGGGGACGGGGCGCCCGCGCCGTCGACGACGTCGAACGCGACTGCCGACGCCGGGCCGACGTCGATTTGGACCGGCTGGCGGTCGAGGAAGAAGTCGTCCTCGGCGACGACGTGGCGAGTCTCGACGGGCGATCGGCCGGGCTGCTCGGTGATCAGCACGTAATCGCCGGGGGCGAGCGGAAGGCGGGCCTTTCCGGCGGCATCGGTGCGGGCGAAGGTGCGCGCCGTCAGGGCGCGGCGAGCCGCGGGCGCGGCGTCGGCCCACACGTCGGCGGGGTACGCAGAGACGGACGCGCCGGCGAGTGGGACGTCGTCCAACGGGGCGGCATCATCGGCATCATCCTCGGCGGCGGCGGCTCTGGCCCGGGCCCGCGGGGCGCCTCGAGCGGGGGCTTGGGCGGGGGCCAGGACGGCGACCGTCACGCCCGTCGCCGGGCCGGCCTTCAGCGCGTCGGCGGCGGCGCGCTGGACGGCGGCGGCGTCCGCCCCGACCAGCAGGAGGCGCGCTTGGGTGATTTCCTTGCCGGGGGCGAGCACGGCCGAGCCTGGCCCGGCGTCGGCGGACAGCAGGTCGGGGTAGTCGACCATCCCGAGCGAGTTCTTCACGGTCGGCAGGACCGGCGGCACCGAGAGCGCGCCGCGGTCCGCCCGCACGAGCCCGTACGCCATGCCGAAGTAGCGGTCGTACGAGTAGACCAGTGCGTGCCGCCCGGGCGGCGACGTGAGCGCGGGCTTTTCGTGGAAGAACCGGTCGGTCAGGCGGACGGCGCGGGGGGCCGGGCCGGTGTTGGTCCGGCGGGTGGCGACGCGGAGGAAGTCTTCGCCATCGTTTAGGGTGTATTCGGTAACGACGCCGACGGGGTCGTCGGTGGTGGGCCGGCGGGTCGCGCGGACGAGGAGGGCGGGGCCGTCGGCGCGGACGATCTCGACCTCGTCCGCCGCGGGGCCGGGGGCCGGTTCTTGGACCGGCGCCGTGGCGGGCGGAGGCGGCGTCGCGCCGGCGGCTGGCGCGGTCGTCGGGCGCGTCGCGGGCGCGGGCGGTGGGAACGGGCGCGACGGGAATCCGTGCGGGTGGAAGACGGTGAGTTGGTCGTTGTTGTCCGCCAGCGTCGTGAAGTCGAGCACGCACCCCTGGGCGCGGTTGATGCGGAGGTTGAGCTGGCGGTCGGGGTGGGCCGAGCCGATCACGGCCACGACCTTGTCGTTGCGGACGACGACGTCGCCGTAAATCGCGTCGACCTCCTTGCCGCCGGGCACGAGGTGCCAGTTGTCGGCCGACAGGCGCACGGCCTGCCCGGCGTGGGTCGAGAGCGGGAGCAGGACGAGGGCGAGGGCGGCGCCGAGCGGGCGGGTGAATCGCATAAGGGCCCGACTGTACCGGACCGCGTGTGTGGACTTGAAGAAAATCGCGCGAGGTCGGTGACAATGTCCCGCCGGCCCCACGTCGCGAGCGCCGCCCGGCGATCGGGGCGGGGTCTGATGCTGCACGTGTACGGCCGTGAGGCCATACCCGTGATCAGCGCCCGTTCCCTATCGACGCGCTCGACTGCGGGCGGCGCTGCGCTTGCCCTCCGGGTCGCGGCTAAACGTGAGCCCCAACGAACCGGGGTCGGGAACGCAATCCCAAGACTACGGCGCGGCCGCGGGCGAACAGGTCCACCGAAAGAACGCCATGCCCAGGTGCGCATTCAGCGACCGTTCGAACTCGGGATTACCGACATCGCGGTCGACGTGGTTGTAGATCCCGTCCGTGCCGACCTCCAGCGCGAGCCACGCGCCGTCGTCTCGCCGCAGGAGGTCGACGCAGCCGAACGAGTCGAGCAGGTTTGTCGCGTGCAACGCCGCGACCGCCACGCCGCCAGCGTCGGCGGGCGGCACGGCGCTCAGCCACTCGTACCGGGCCCCGCGCGCGTGGGCGACCCACGGCGACGTGCGCACGCCCGGCGGGAATCGCCGCACGTTCCATCCGAACAGTTCGCGGCCGAAGGCATACGTGCGGTACACCTCTGGCTCGGCAAGGCGCACGAACTCCTGCAGGACGATCGGCGTTGGCCAGTCGATGGGGACGTCGGCGGCGCTGGCAATCGTGCGGTGGCCGCCGGCGCCGCACCCGGTCGGGAACTTGACGCACCACTCGCGCGCGGGCTCCGCGGCGATGGTCGCATCGACGGCCTCGCGGGAATCGGCCAGCACCGTGATCGGGCTCGGCACGCCCGCACGGGCGAAGGCCGACGCGACCAGGCGCTTGTCGGACGCGATCCGATTCGCGCCGAACGGGATGAACGATCGTCCGGACGCGATGGGACTGTCCTCGTCCGTGCCGAGCACGTAGTTGAACTCGCCCTCGACGTCGCTGACGGGAATGCTCCAGGCGCGCGACAGCCTTCCGGCGACTTCTTCGAACGCCCAGGCGGCGGCGCCGCGGTTGAGGATCACTTCGGTCATACACACCTCCCTCTATAAAAAGGCAACGCCCGCGGGATCTGATCCCGCGGGCGTTGGTTTTCTAAGGGTCGCTACTCGGGGGTGGCCTTACTTCCGCTTGGCCTTGGCCTTGGCCTTCGGCTTGGCGATCTTGGCCGCGGGCTTGCTCGCCTTGGCGGCGGGCTTGGCCGACTTGGCGGACTTCGCCGGGGCTTGCTTGGCCTTGATGGCGGCGTGGGCCGCCGCGAGGCGGGCGATGGGGACGCGGAAGGGGGAGCAGGAGACGTAGTTCAGGCCGACGTTGTGGCAGAACTCGACGGAGCGGGGGTCGCCGCCGTGCTCGCCGCAGATGCCGCACTTGAGGTCGGGCTTGACGCCGCGGCCGAGCTTGACGGCCATGTCGACGAGCTTGCCGACGCCGCCGACGTCAAGCGACTGGAACGGGTCGCGCTCGAGGATCTCCTTCTTGATGTACTCGGGGAGGAACACGCCGGCGTCGTCACGGCTGTAGCCGAACGTCATCTGCGTGAGGTCGTTGGTGCCGAAGCTGAAGAACTCGGCGGTCTGCGCGAGCTCGTCGGCCGTCACCGCGGCGCGGGGCACCTCGATCATCGTCCCGTACATGTACTCGACGCGCGTCTTGGTCTCCTTGAAGACCGCCTCGGCCGTGTCGATCGTGATCTTCTTGAGGTAGTCGAGCTCGGCCTTGGTGCCGGCGAGCGGGATCATGATCTCGGGCAGGCACTTGATGCCGGCCTTCTTGGTGGCGACGGCGGCCTCGATGATCGCCCGCACCTGCATCTCGAGGATCTCGGGGTAGGTGACGGCGAGGCGGTCGCCGCGGTGGCCGAGCATCGGGTTGGACTCGTGGAGCTGCTGGACGCGTTGCTTGACGGCCTCGAGGGACAGGCCGAGCGAGTCGCCCAGGGCCTTCTGGTCCTTCTCGTTGTGCGGCAGGAACTCGTGGAGCGGCGGGTCCAGGAGGCGGATCGTGACCGGCAGGCCCTTCATGGCCTTGAAGATGCCGATGAAGTCTTCGCGCTGGTAGGGGAGGAGCTTGGCGAGGGCCTTCTTGCGGCCCTCGACGTCGGCCGCGCCGGCCAGGATCATCTCGCGCATGTTGTGGATGCGCTCGGGGTCGAAGAACATGTGCTCGGTGCGGGTCAGGCCGATGCCTTCGGCGCCGAAGTTGCGGGCGACGTCGGCGTCGTGGGGGGTGTCGGCGTTGGTGCGGACCTTGAGGGTGCGGAACTCGTCGGCCCACTTCATGATCTGGGCGAACGCGCCGGTCAGGGCGGCGTCGACGGTCGGGACCTGGCCCTCGTAGACCTCGCCGGCCGGGCTCTTACCGCCGTCGAGGGAGATGTAGTCGTCGGGGCCGTAGGTCTTGCCGGCGATCTTGAGGGTGCGGGCGGCGGCGTCGATGTGGACCATGCCGGCGCCGGCGACGCAGGGGGTGCCCATGCCGCGGGCGACGACGGCGGCGTGGGACGTCATGCCGCCGGTCGAGGTCAGGATGCCCTCGGCGACGTGCATGCCGCCGATGTCGGCCGGCTCGGTCTCGCGGCGGACGAGGATGATCTTCTCGCCCTGGGCGACGCGCTGCTCGGCCTCTTCGGCGGTGAAGGCGATCTTACCGACGGCGGCGCCCGGGGAGGCGGGGAGGCCGGTCGCGATGACGGTCTTGTCGGCCTTGGGGTCGAAGGTCGGGTGGAGGAGCTGGTCGAGGCTGGACGGCTCGACGCGGAGGATGCCCTCCTCCTTGGTGATCAGCTTCTCCTTGGCCATCTCGACGGCGATCCGCACGGCGGCCTGCGCGGTGCGCTTGCCGTTGCGGGTCTGGAGCATGTACAGCTTGCCCTTTTCGATGGTGAACTCGAAGTCCTGGACGTCGCGGTAGCGGGTCTCGAGCTTCTTCTTGACCTCGAGCAGTTCCTTCCAGCTCTTGACGGACCACTTGGCCATCTCGGTCTTGCAGTCGAGCGGGGTGCGGATGCCGGCGACGACGTCCTCGCCCTGGGCGTTGACGAGGAACTCGCCGTAGAAGACGTTCTCGCCGGTGGACGGGTCGCGGGTGAAGGCGACGCCGGTGGCCGAGTCGTCGCCCATGTTGCCGAAGACCATGGCCTGGACGTTGACGGCGGTCCCGCGGACGCCGCGGATGTCGTTGATCTCGCGGTACTTGATGGCGCGCTCGCCCATCCAAGACTTGAAGACGGCCTCGATGGCGGCCTCGAGCTGCTGGAGCCCGTCGGACGGGAAGTCGGAGCCGACGTGGTCCTTGTAGACCTTCTTGTAGCGGGCGACGACCTCCTTGAGGCCATCGGTGTCGAGGTCGGTGTCGAGCTCGACGCCGCGGTCGGCCTTGACGGCGGACAGCTCGTGCTCGAAGTGGTGGTGGTCGACGCCCATGACGGTGTCGCCGAACATGTTGATCAGGCGGCGGTAGCTGTCGTAGGCGAAGCGCTCGTTGCCGGAGAGCTTGGCGAGGCCGTCGACGGCGGCGTCGTTGAGGCCGATGTTGAGCACCGTGTCCATCATGCCGGGCATGGAGAACTTGGCGCCGGAGCGGGCGGCGAGGAGGAGGGGGTTTTTGGCGTCGCCGAACTTCTTGCCGGTGGCCTTTTCGACCTTGGCGATGTTGGCGCGGACCTCGGCCATGAGGGAGGCGGGGAGGACCTGGCCGGCGTCGTTGTAATCGCCGCAGGTGTCGGTGGTGATGGTGAAGCCGGCGGGGACGGGGAGGCCGGCGGTGGTCATGTCGGCGAGGTTGGCGCCCTTGCCGCCGAGCAGGTCCTTCATGTCGGCCTTGCCCTCGGTCTGGTTGCCGGGGCCGAAGAAGTAGACGCGCTTGACGGCCTTGCCCTTGGGGGCGGCCGGTTTGACCTGCTTGCTCTGCTTGAACATGTGCTTGAGTCTCCTGTTAACTCTGAAGTGTTCTGCTAGGGATTACTGGAATTGCAATGCGATATTGGGTGGGCGGTGGAAGATTCCGCCGCCGGTTGGACGCGCCGGGTGCGTCGCGCGCTCGGGTGTTCGTGTTCGTCGTGGCCTGCTGGGGGGAATGACCGCCGTTCCGGGTGAATCGAACGGGCGCGCGAGTGCCGTTGTCGTCCCCCCGTTCGCACGCGCCCCGCGCGGCCGGCGGGGGCACGTTTTGCCCGTCCTCGGCCCGCGAATGAGGGCGGCAGTATAGGAATGCCCCAAAACCCTGTCAAACCGGTGGTTTGGCGGACGGGCGCGGCGGTAGGTACGCGGTCGATTGTGATTGGCTCGGTGCGGCGGTCGATATACAGTTGACGTGACCGCGCGACGCGCGCGCCTGCGGGCGGCGCTGTCGCTTGCCCTTCGGGTCGCGGCTAAACGTGGTTGCTAACGCGGGAAATCCCATGAAAACCCTCCTGATTTTCGTTCTGTTGGTCGCCCTGGGTGGCGGCGCCTACCTGTCCAAGCCGTCGGAGGCTTCGTTTAAGGAGATGATCCGCAAGAAGATGGAGGGGGAGAAGGACGATCTGGTCGGGTACGTCATGCACTTCGGCAAGGGCAAGTCCGACCGGTTCCTGGAAGGGTGCACGTTTAAAGATCGTGTGCTGTGGCTGACGGTGGAGCACAACGGGAAGAAGATTTACTGGGGGGCGTTCAACTCGTGGTTCAGTTCGGACCTGACGATCGAAAAGGCGACGAATTAACGCTCTTGGGGCGTCGCCTGTCCAGAAGATTCCCTTAAACGTAGTTGATTAAAGTCCTTACGGTCGGAGAATGCCCGGGCAAAACCGGGCAAAACCGGGCCTTTTCGGTACGAACCGGTACTTTTCGGTACCGGCCGCGCGATTTGTACGTGCCTCGGAAGCACGATCGCCGGTGATGGCTCCGCCCCTGATCGTCCGTTCGCGCATGAAGAACCCCCGGGCTTGAGGTTAGCGATCTGTTTGGGTTTTGTCAAGGTCGCGTTTTAGAGCGGCGTAAACGTACCAAGGCATCCAGATCAGGCAGCGGGCGGTGACGACGGTGATGGTGCCGAGGACGATGCCCCGCAGCCCCATGTCGAAGTGGCGGACGAAGACGTAGGACAGGACGACGTTGGCGACGCCGGCGATGAGGACCGAGATCGTGAAGGCTTTGGCGTGGCCGGTGGCGAGGAGGATGGATCGGCCGACGGCGGAGGAGCCGCCGGCGACGGTGTGGATGAGGACGAGGGGGAGGATGGCCTGGGTGGCGGGCATGGGGTCGCCGAGCCAGAGTTTGAGGAGGACGGGGGCGGCGAGCCAGACGGCGCAGGCGGCGGCGGTGAGGAGGGCGGCGGAGGCGAGGGTGCCGCGGAGGTAGTAGCGCCAGATGGTGGCGCGGCCGGCCGCTCCTTGCGCGTGGGCGAGGGCGGCGCGGGGGAGGAGGACGGCGGCGAGGCCGGCGACGAGGATGAGGAGTGCGGCGTCGATCTGGACGGCGGGGGCGTAGGCGGCGAGGTCCGTGTACCCGAGGAGGCGGTTGATCAGGACGTAGTCGATTGGGGCGTAGAGGAAGTCGGCGAGTTGGCCGATCGTGACGATCGCGCCGTAGCCGAGGAGGGCACGCATTGTCGGCCAGTGGGCGAGGCGGTACGAGCGGAAGCGGACGGCGTCGCCGAGGTAGAAGGCCCGGCCGATCCAGAGGGCCACGCTGGCGAGGAGGTAAGTCGTACCCGCGGCGACGATGTCCTTATCGCGCTCGAGCGCGAACAGGACGAGCCAGAGGACCTCGGTCATGACGAGCAGTCGGTTGTCGAGGGCGATCTGACCGCGGGCCTGTAGCGCGGCGCCGGCGGCGTCGCTCGACAGGCGGATGACCATGCCGAAGCCGACCATCATGACCAGCCAGGGGGCGTTCGCCTGCAACCGCATCGGCACGGAGTGCAGGCGGGCAAAGAGTTGGCCGTAGGCGACCGCGAGCAGGGCGCCGACGGCCGCGCAGATCAGGCCGACGAGCATGCCGTTGGCGACGATGCGTTCGAACGGGCTGGGGGCGTCCTCGGGACGCCGGGCGGTGGAGTAGGACAGAATCGGGACGGGGGGGTCAGGGCAGACAAGAATGTCTGCCCCACCGGTCGGGGGCGCGGCACTGGGCGTACGAGGCGGCGATGACGGCGCGTCGGGCGCGGTTTGGTGTCCGTCCCGCGACAAGTCGCTGGGCTCCCTAAGAGCGAACGGCTCGGACGGAGCCTCGCCCTCCCGGGGCGCGGCGGCGTCGCGCCGGGGCGCGGTCGCGAGGAGGCGGATCATGGCGGGGGCGAGGCCGAGGGAGGTGTAGTTGAGGATGCCGATGGTGGCGCGGAGGAGGGCAAAGAGGGCGAAGTCGGCGGGATTGTGGCGGTAGAGGAGGGCGGAGACGGTGGCCCAGGCGAGGATTTTCGAGGCGGAGGCGGCGTAGGCCCAGAGGAGATCGCGCTTGAGGGAGGAGGGGGCGGCGTCGAGTGGAGTCGCGGGGGACATGCGGGAGGCGAATATACGCGCGGCGGAGTCGGATGCGCCCGCGCCGGCTCATTCGGGGCCGGATCCGCGCCGGCGGTGGCTCGCCCTCGCGCGGATCGCGCGACCCGTGGTCGACGGTCTCGCGGGCGCTTCGACGCGCGAATAGGCCGCCTCATATAGCCCGCCACTTGTGGCGGGAGAGCGCGGCGCCGGGGATGACGCCTTCGGAGGATGTAATGCGGTCAACGTGTTTCGGTTCAGATACAGCGCGGCAATGACATCCAATAGTTTCCCGCCACAAGTGGCGGGCTATATGAGGCGCGTTTTGCGCGGTGCGTCGGCATCGAGCCGTCCGGAAGCCGGTGGCGAGAACGAATCGCACCTGCGGTGCGAATCCGACTCCGCAGGAGTCGGCGTGGGTGGTCGCGCGGAGTTACTGCGGCGTCGGGGTGCCGGTGGGGGCGGGGGCCGGTGCGGGCGTGGCGGGGGTGGTGGCGGCGGGGGGGTTGTTGTTGGCGGGGGCGGGCTTGGGGGTGTTGTACTTCTGGTAGAGCCACCAGCCGCCGCCGACGACGAGGAGGACGATGCCGAGGATTTGCCAGAAGTTGAGCTTCATATCGCGGTTCCCGTAGGGGCCCGGGTGGGGGTGTGGGGCGAGGGTTGTGTGAGGCAATGTCCCACAGTCATGCGGCGGCCGCAAGACTTGTTGTGGGGGCCTGGGGAGTGGAGAGCGGAGTGACGGCGCGGGCGTGGGCGATGGTTTGGCGGATCGTCAGGGTCGTGATGGCGGTGAGGAGGAGGACGGTGCCGTTGACGTGGGTGACGCGCGCGATCGTTGAGTTGACGACCAGGTAGAGGAAGAGGGCACACCAGGACCAGAAGAGGGCGCGGTGTGAAGGCGGGGTCTGGGCAGACAAGAATGTCTGCCCCACTGTGCGCGTGAGCACCACCCGCGCCGTCAGGACTGCGGGGATCGCGAGCAGGAGCAGGTCGTAGTCGAAGTAGAAGGGCATGACGAGCGGCATCGCGCAGACGACGGCGGCGATGAAGAGGTCGCGGGCGGCGGGGCTGGTGGTTCGGCGGACGGCGAGGAAGGCGCGGAAGAGGCCGACGGCGATGGCGGCGCAGGAGGCGAGCCAGCAGAGGCGGGCGGGCCAGAGCATGTCGCCGGCGTCGCGGCCTTGAATCAGCAGTCGCCAGAAGGCGCGGAGGGTGACGTGGCGGTCCCACAGGTAGGGCTGGTCGATTTGGAACAGCTTGAGGTTGCCGGGCATCAGGCGGAGGTAGTCGGGGAGGGTGCCGGGGAGGGTCAGGAAGGTGACGGCGGCGAGGGCGAGGCCGGTGATGGAGAGGCCGATCAGGGCGCGCCAGCCCATGGTGAGCACGAGGGCGACGGCGACGACGGCGCCGAGCTGGGGCTTGTACATCAGCAGGCCGGCGATCAGGCCGGCGCGGATGGGCTTGTTCGAGCGCCAGCAGACGACGGTGGCGGCGAGGAGGGCGAGGGAGACGAAGGAATTCTGGCCGTGGGAGAAGGCCTGGATGAGGGGCATGCTGACGAGAAGCAGGAGGGGGAGGAGGAGGGTGGTTTGGCGGGGGAGAATGCTGAATTGTGAATGCTGAATGCTGAATGCTGAAAGGGGCGCGCGGGCGCCCTCCTGGTGTCCGGGGGCTTCGGAGGACACGTTCCCGCGCAACACCCGCATCAGCATCCACAGCGCACCCGCGAGCGCAATCGCGTTGACGGCCCACCAGGTGTTGACCGCCTGGCGGTAGGGGAGCGCAGAGATCGGGGCGAAGGGCCAGGCGTAGAAGGGGGGGTTCCAGAAGGGGCCGAAGGATTGGCCGATTTCGAGGTTTTCGCGGCGGGCGAGGTCGTGCTGGAAGGCTTTGACTTTGGGGAGGTCGTAGAGGTCGGCGAGGCGGTTGGTGCGGACGAACTCGCCGGCGGTGTAGAAGGCGAGGAAGTCGTGGCCGAGGGTTCGGGCGGTCAGGCGCTTGTGGTCGGGGAGGAAGGCGTTGCCGACGGCGAGGGTGGCGACGAAGGCGGCGAGGGCGACGCCGGCGAGCCAGAGGCGCTTAATGGTTCGGGAGGGTCGGGGCACGTGGGGAGTATCGGACGGGGGGTGGCGGGACTTTGTCGGCCCGGGCCCGGCCGATAAGGGTGAGGCTGGGGCGGTTGTAACGGGTGTCGGGGCGGGGGGGTGGCGAGTGGTTGGGGGCGGGTGTGAGGTGGTCGACGGACCGGGGCATTTCACGTTGGCGCGGCGCGAGTGGGGTTATAGGATCTGGCGGTCGTTCGGATGCGGGAGGTTAGCGCGCGCGGGTTGAGGCCCTCGCCGCCCACGGAGGCAGAGAGAGTGCACAAGTCGATTAAGATGCGGTTGGCGTGCGCGGCCGGGGTTGCGCTTTGGGCTGGGTCGGTGGCGGGCGCGCCGGTAGCACAGCCGTACTCGGAAGATTTCGATGACGGCGTGGCGGACGATTTCTCGGCGTCCGCGGGGTACACGATCCAGGCGGACAGCCCGTCGGGCAACGTGTATCAGGCGGTGGTGGGGTCGAGTTCGGGCGGGGCTAACGCGACGTCGGCGGTGCAGGTGACGAACGTGGTGGGGTCGGCGTTCGCGGTGGGGACGGAGTTCACGGTGGACTCGTTCACGGCGGCCGGGACGAGCACGCTCAACCTCGGCCTGGGCATTTTGAGCACGACGGCCGACCTGAGCAGCGGGAACCAGTACCGGATCCTGTACACGCTCGGGACGGGTGGGGACACGGGGAAGATCACGATCCAGGAGGGCGGGACGACGCGGGCGACGTCGACGGGGGTGATCCCGGTGACGCAGGACGTGCCGTACTTCCTGAAGGTGGAGGTGACGTACAGCGGGTCGAACCCGACGATCATGGCGTACCTGACACAGGGCGCGAGCGAGATTTCGGCGACGTGGACGGATACCACGACGCCGTTCGCGGGGGAGTTTTTCGGGTACCGGACGGCGGTGAACGCGGTGGGCGGGACGGTGACGGAGAACATCGACTACGACAACTTCGGGGTGGTGCCGGAGCCGGGGTCGGTGGGGCTGCTGGGGGCGGGGGCCGCGGGCCTGCTGGCGCGGCGGCGACGACGGCGCGCGTGACCGGTCGGTTGATGCGAAAACGACCGACGCGGGCGAGCCGGTTGGCTCGCCCGCGTCGTTTTTCCGGGTGCTGGCGGGGGACATGGTCACCGGAGGTGACCATGCTGCTTTGGGGAGGGGGTCAGTAGCTGAAGGTCATGGAGAGGAGGAAGTTCCGCCCGGCGGAGTTCGTGCCGGAGCCGTGGGTGCGGTAGTCCTCGTCGAGGAGGTTTTCGATGCCGGCGTTGATGGCGAAGTTGCGGTTGACGCGGTAGCCGGCGCGGAGGTTGAGGGTGGTGTAGGAGGGGGTGCCGCCGGGCGGGATGCGCTGGGTGTCGCGCTGGTCGCCGGACGACAGGTCGTCCTGGGCGTGGGCGTGGAGGATGGTGGCCTCGACGAAGAGCTTTCGGCTCGGCTCGTAGCGGAGGCCGAGGAGCGCGGTGATGGGGAGCAGGCGGCTGACGGGCTCCTTGCGCTTCAGGTCGGCGGAGGTGGGGAAGCCGTCGATCTCGCCGTCCTGCCAGGCGACGGTGCCGAAGGCGGTCCAGTCGGGGTGGAAGCGCCAGGCCATGCCGAGCTCGATGCCCTGGACGTAGCCGTCGCCGGCGTTTTCCTTGACGACGATCGTGTTGCCGTCGTCGTTGGTGAGGTCGGTCGGCCGGCGGACGATCTGGTCGGAGATCAGGGTGTAGAAGTAGGCGGCCTGGAGGGAGAACTGGGGGTTCTCGTACTTGGTGCCGAGCTCGAACGAGGTGTAGTACTCGGGGTCGAGGCCGGGGGTGGGGACCTCCTGTTCGCCGGAGCGGGCGATGTCGAGGCGGGAGAGGTCGGAGAGGTTGGGGGCGCGGAAGCCCTGGGCGACGCCGGTGTAGACGCTCCAGTGCTTCGGGTCGGCGAGGTAGGTGAGGCGGGCGTTGCCGACGAGGGCGCTCCAGTCGTCTTCGATGGAGATGGGGTCGCCGGTCGTGGTGTCGAGGACGGAGCCGGCGTCGACGCGGGCGTAGGTATAGCGGCCGCCGAGGGTGAGGCGCCACTGGGGGGCGAGGGTGATCTCGTCCTGGACGAAGACGCCGAGCAGGTCGTAGGTGGCGTCGTCGGCGACGGGGCCCTGGATCGTGTTGGAGGTGGACCGGGAGGAGACGTTGTCGCGGTAGTACTCGACGCCGTAGGTGAGCTTGCCGATGGCGGTATTCGAGGTGAACTGGGCGGACACGCCGAGCGTGCCGACGTTGACCTCGTCGACGGAGCGGTTGCCGTTGCCGCGGATGCGGTCCTCGCCCTCGTACTGGCGGTGCCAGGAGACGCTGCCGTGGAAGCTGTCGAAGAACGTGCCCTTCACGTTTTCGGCGTGGAGCTGGGCGTAGGTGAGCATGCGCTCCTGGTCGAGGTCGCGGCGGCGGTCGGTGCCGACGGCGCTGCCCTCGAACGGCTCGGCGAAGATCGTCGAGTGGGTGCGCGGGACGTTGTTCTGGCGGTAGTACTGGTTGGCGACGACGAGCTTCGTATCCGGATTGAAGAAGTACTCGAGCTTGAAGTCGATGCCGCCCTCGTCGTAGGCGGTGTTGTCCTGCCGGCCGGTGTCGCGGCCGCCCTGGAGGTCGCCGAAGTCCTTGTAGGAGCCGGAGACGATCACGCCGAGCTTGTCGCCGTTGGTCAGGCTGAGCTCGGGGTGGGCGGCGAAGGAGCGCTCGGCGGACGCGCCGCGGAGGTAGAGGTTGCCGCCGTGCTGCCAGCCGCTGCCGTAGGTCCAGGGGTCCTTGGTGATCGCGTTGACGGTGCCGCCGATCGCGTCGGAGCCGTAGAGGGCGGACGCCGGGCCCTTGACGACCTCGAGGCGGTCGAGGGAGAGGGGGTCGACGGTGGCCCAGTACTGGTTGGGGCCCTCGCGGAACGTGGAGTTGTTCAGGCGGATGCCGTCGATCAGGAAGAGGGTGCGGAAGCCGGTGAACCCGCGGATGAACGGCGAGCCCTGGCCGTGGCTGGTCTTCTGGACGAGCACGCCGGGGATTTCCTGGAGGGCCTCGGGGACGGTGCGGAAGTTCTTCTGCTCGATGGTGGACCCGCTGACGACGTCGGTCGCGTAGGGGGTCTGGAGGTTGACGGACGAGCCGCGGCCGGGCGTGACGACGACGCGGTCGAGCGTGAGCGACGACGGCCCGGGGCCGAGGCGCTCCAGATCTTCGGCGGCGACGGCGCGGACGGGCGCGGGCGCGTCCTTGACCGGCGGGTCGACGGCGAGGGCGGCTTGCGCGGTCAGAACGAGCGAGGCCAGCGCGGCGGCGCGGGCGATGAGGCGACGAGAGCGGTCAGCAGGCATAAGTTTCCTTCCCGATTCCCAGGTAACGAACACTTGCCCCGAATCGCGGCGGCGGGCGGCGGCGTCAAGGCCGGGGACTGGTTAAAACCTGCCACCGATTGGCGAGGGTTTGACCGGTCGCGGTCGGCCGGACGTCGCGGACGCCGCGCGGGCGGGGTTTTCACGTAATGGTTGAGGCCGTCAGGCAAGCCGCGTGCCGGGTCGGGAGGAGCGCGATCTCCTCTTGTAGCCGCCCCGCTTGCGGGGCGCGTCCAACGGCTTTCGCGTCCGAGCGGTGGCGAGATCGGCCTGCCCGCCGGATACTCGCGGTCATGGACAAACCAGTCGTGTTGGTCACGGGCGCGTCGCGCGGCATCGGGCGGGCGGCGGCGGTCGCGCTGGCGGCGGCGGCGGGGTATCGCGTCGCGCTGGTCGCGCGCGGGGCGGGAGAGCTTGCGGAGGCGGGCCGGGCAACGAAGTTGGCGGGCGGCGACCGCGCGGAGATTGTGGCGGACGTGTCGCGGCCCGAGGAGTGCGAGCGGGCGGTCGGCGCGTGCGTGGCGAAGTTCGGCCGGCTCGACGCGGTCGTGCACGCGGCGGGCGTCGCGCCGGTGGCGTCGATCGAGCAGACGACCGTCGAGCAGTGGCGGGCGGCGGTCGACACGAATCTGTCGGCGGCGTTTTACCTGATGAAGTACGCGTGGGGGGAGCTCGCGCGGGAGAAGCCAGAAGTCGGAAGTCAGAAGTCAGACGTTTCAAACGGGTGCGTGGTGCTGATCTCGTCGCTGGCGGCGCGGGACCCGCTGGCGGGGTTCGGGGCGTACGGGGCGGCGAAGGCGGGCGTCAACCTGCTCGGGCTGGTCGGGGCGCGGGAGGGGCAGGCGGCCGGGGTGCGGGTGCACACGATCGGGCCGGGGGCGGTGGAGACGGGGATGTTCCGGGCGATCGCGACCGAGGCGCAGTGGCCGCGAGAGAAGACGCTGGCGCCCGAGGCGGTGGCGGGGACCATCGTGGATTGCGTGACGGGGCGGCTGGCGGCGACGGCGGGGGAGGTGATTTGGGTGCACCGGACGGTTTGAAGTGGGGCGTCTTGGGCAGGGCGGCGGGAGCGGGGGTTTGTGGGCGGGTGATCCGGCGCATCCCCCTCAGCCCAGCCGCGCGATCGCCGCCCGGAGCCGCGCCGGGTCGATCGGCTTGGTCATGTGTTCGGCGAAGCCCGCGGCCGCGGTTCGCCGGACGTCCTCCTCCATGCCGTAGCCGGTCAGCGCGATCCCCCGCATCGCGTGCCGCTTGCCCAGGTCGCGCATCAGTTCCAGCCCGCTCCCGTCCGGCAGGCCGACGTCGCTGAGCAGCAGGTCGAACGGCTCGGCGTCCGCCGCCGCCGTCGCCGCGCCGACGCTGGCCGCGGCCCGCACGTCGTGCCCGAAGCTCCGGATCAGCCGCACCATCAGCTTCGACGTCGACTCGTGGTCCTCGACCAGCAGGATGCGCAGCCGCCGCGCCGGCGGCGGGGCGTGCGTCGTCGTCGTCGTCGTCGTGGCCGCAGCGCGGGCGGGCTCACCCGCCGCGGGCGCCGTCGCGGCCGCGGCCGCGGTCGGCAGGGTGACCGTGAACGTCGCGCCCCGCCCGGCGCCCGGGCTGCTCGCCGCGATCCGCCCGCCGTGCATCGCCACCAGCGACCGCGAGATGCTCAATCCGAGCCCCAGTCCGCCGAACCGCCGCGCCACGTCCGGCTCGCCCTGTTCGAACGCGGCGAAGATCGCCCCGACCTTGTCCGGGGCGATGCCGATCCCGGTGTCGGTCACCTCGACGATGAGCGGCCCGGCCGCCCCGCCGGCCGTCCGCACGACGATTTCCCCGCCGTCGGGCGTGAACTTGACGGCGTTGCGGATCAGGTTCCAGAACACCTGCTGGAGCCGCGCGGGGTCCGCGGTCAGGCGGTCGTTCTCCGCCGCCGGCTCGTACCGCAGCCGCAGCCGCTTCTGGTGCGCCTCGGCCCGGTACATGTCCAGCGTCTGGCCGAGCAGGCGGTGGGCGTCGACCGGCTGGGGGTGGAGCTGCACCTTGCCGTGGGCGACGCGGGTCAGGTCGAGCAGGTCGTCGATCAGCCGGGCCTCGAGCTCGGCGTTCCGGCGGATCGCCTGCACGTCCGCCAGGAGCTCGGGCGCGAGCCGCGGGTCCGACTCCAGCAGGGTCGCCGCGAGCAGGACCGGCGTCAGCGGGGTGCGGAGCTCGTGGCTCAGCACGGCGAGGAACCGGTCCTTGGCCGCGCCGGCCGACCGCGCCTCGGCCAGCGCCGCCTGGAGGTTGCGCCGCGATTCGTCCAGCGTGGCGGCCAGCAGGTTCGCGCGGCCCGCGGCCTCGCGGGCGACCGCCGACTGTCCGGCCGCGGTCTGCGCCACCAGCTCGCCCCGCAGCGCCGCGGCGACGATCGGCAGCAGCAGCGCCGCGTCCGCCGCCGCGGCCGGGGACGGGTCCCCGCCGATCAGCGCGAGCACCGACCCGTCCGCCCCGGCCACGCCGCGCACCGCGACCGGGTCGTCCCCCCGCCCCGGGGGCCGCAGCCACGCCGCCGCCGACCCGCGCGCCACGCACGCGGCGGCGAACGCGCGCCACCCGCGGGCGTCCGGGAGCGTCTGCGGGAACCCCGGCGCCGGGAGCATCAGGTCGACCTCGGCATCCCGGAGCAGCACGATCAGGTCCGCCGCCCCGACCGCGGCCGCCAGCGCGCGCGCCGCCGCCGGCCGACCGGCGGGGTCGGCCAGCGCCGCGACGGCGGCGAGCAGCCGCCCGTGCGGCCGCGCCCCCGCCGCCTCACCCGGGGAGGGCACAGACCACGGCGGTGCAATTGTGGAATCCACTGAACTGTCCCTCGGCCCGGGCGACCTGCCCGTACGTGTTGCACCCGGCGAACGACGCCTCGCCGAGCACGTCCTGCACCGACCTGAGCTCGAACCCGAACTCCTTCCCCATCCGCAGCCGCGTCGCCACGCAGTCGAAGAAGATCGCGACCGCCGGCCGCTCGCCGTTCAGCCGCGCGACCGCGTCGCGCGCGGCGCCGGCCGCGGCGTTGGCCGCCGACTGGCTGTCGGTCGCCATGATTCGCACGACCGACCCGGCCGGGATCTCCGCCGCGCACGTGACCGCGCCGCCGGCGTCGATCGCCAGCGGCACCCGCAGCTTGAACCCGTCGCCCGTGTCGATGCCCAGGATGTTGTGCAGGAAGAACGGCACCGGGTCCGACCGGTCGAACGCCTGCCCGGTCCGCCCGGCATGGTCGGCGAACGCCTCGACGGCCGGCGCCGCGTTCAGGCTGACGATCCGCGCCCCGCTCGCCTCGGTCACCCGCAGCGGCGCGCCCGCGGGCGTCCACCCGTGCCGCACGCCCACCCCGACCGGTTTGGTCGACAAGATCTCCAGCGCGACGACCGCGTCGGACGCGACCTCGGTGCCGAGGAACACCTGCGTCCGCCGGAAGTTCGCGTCGTCCCCCGCCCCGCCCCCGAAGAACTGGTACGCCCCCTTGGTCAGCAGCGTCAGTTGCTCGATCAGCTCCTCGGCGTGGCCGGCCAGCGCGTCGGTCAGGACGAGCGCCGAACTGTACCCGCCCGTGAACCGCCCGACCCCATTGAACGACGCGGTCACCTGCGCGGCGACGGCCGCCCGGTCCCCGCCGACGCCTCGGCCGATCCCCGCGGCGAACCGCATGTCCGGCGACCGCAACCCGACCGCGCACGCGCTCCCCTGCCCGTAGTGCGTGGTCGTGAACTCTCCGGCCGACGAGCAGCCGACCATCACGCCCGCCGGGCACGCCCGCTCGACCGCCCGGAGGAACGCCGGCGCGTCGTACTTCGGGCTGACGAACAGGATCAGCGCGTCCGGCGGCCGCCCGCCCATCTTCGCGCAGATTTGCTCGCCCAGCGATCGGCCGGCCGCCCCGCTGTCGGACTCGTCGGTACAAACGATCGCGGACTCGGTCATCGCGCTCCCATGGGAAAGTTGATTGCAGATCGCCCCCTGCGCCAAGGATTGTACCGGACCGTCAGGATCCGCGGAACTGCTTGGCCGATGTCGCCCCGCGACCAGGACGGGCTGCGCCCGGCGGGGGTCCCTCACTCTCCCCGCGCTGCGCGGCTCAGGGGGGAGCCGCTGCGCTTCCGGCCGCGGCCCGGAGATCGCCTAACCCGCCATCCGCAGTATTCATCGAACCGCCCCCGCTTTTATCGCCCCGCCCCGCGTTCCCGGACGTCCGCCCCGCCTTCGCGACGCGCCGGCGACCATGTTCTCGGACGCCCGGCCGACGTCCGACAACCCGTTATCCCCGGGGATAACGCCGCTATCCCTGGGGATTGCGCGATTATCCCCGGGGATTGCGCCGGGACTGGTGAAGATTGCGCCGGGACGGGTGAAGATTGCGCCGGGACGGGTGAAGATCCTGACGGGACTGGTGGGGATAGAGCCGGGACTGGTGAAGATAGGACCGCTATCCCCGGGAATGGCAACTTTGACGCGGCCCCGGACGCCGCCGCGGACGCCCGGGAAGGCAGTATCCCCGGGGATTGCGCCGGGATTCCCGGGGATCCCGGCGCTATCCCCGGGGTTCCCGGCTTTATCCCCGAAGATCCCGGCGCCGCGGACGGGCGGCGGGACTCGGCGGAGGCTCGTCCGGACTCACCACGGAGACACGGGCGGCTGGCGGGCGGGGCGGGTGTCGGACGTCGCGGGCCGCGGGGCGTGCCGAAACTTTTGCTAACGAGGGCCGTCCTATTCGCGGTAGGATGGTCGGCGGGTCGATTCACCAGAATGAGGTTGCGCCAATGCGAATGCGGACGTGGATTGTGGCGGGGTGTGTGGCGGTCGCGGGGGTGGGGATCGGGGTGTCGGAGGCGAAGGCGCTCCGGCGGATCATGGCGCCGCAGGCGCCCAACGCGCAGGGGATGGTGAACTTGCCGTACCAGGTGCAGGACGGCACGGGGACGACGTGGATGGTCTACAACGCGGGGTGGTTGCAGCAGCAGGGGAACATGCCGATGTACTCGCAGGGGGCGATGCTGCACATTAATCAGAACCAGTTGCAGCAGAACCAGCCGCAGGCGCGGCTGGACGCGAAGACGGGGGAGGTGGTCCTTGAGAACATGCAGGCCGCGAACGTGTCGGTCACCCGGCGGGTGAAGATCGACAAGGAGGGCGGGTACGCGCGGTACATCGACAGCATCAAGAACACGCAGAACGCCGAGCAGACGGTGCAGCTGATGCTGCAGACGAACACGAATTACGGGGTGAACAGCGCGACGGTGATGAACGACCCGAAGCGGAAGCAGAACCACATCGCGTGGGTCGCGCAGACGTCGGGAAATAGGACGGTGGTCGAGATGTACTCGGGCAAGGGGGCCAAGCAGGCGTTCACGCTGGCGTACCAGCAGGGGAACAACCAGGTGAGCGCGAGCATCTCGCTGGTGATCCCGGCGGGGAAGGAGGTGGCCGTGATGCACTTGCACTCGACGGCGACCGACCCGGGGGCGGCGACGAAGTGGGTGGAGTCGATCAAGGAGAGCCAGCTGATGAAGGACATCCCGCCGGCGGTGCGGCGGCAGATCGTCAACTTCAACAACGGGCAGTCGTTCATCGGGGACATGGAGATTTTGCGCGGGGACGCGTTCGACGTGGTCGAGCTGCGCTCGGGCGACCAGTACCGCGGGACGATCAAGGAGACGGCGTACAAGCTGACGACGTTCTACGGGCCGGTGGAGCTGCCGGTGGAGAAGGTGATCGGGATGATCAACGTGGGCGAGTTCCGCCCGCGGCAACTGGTGGTGACGAGCGACGGGGAGATCTTCGGCGGGCGGCTGGAGAAGGAGACGGTGGCGGTCGAGCTGTCGAGCGGGCAGGTGACGCAGGTGCCGCTGTCGCAGGTCAACCGGCTCGGGTATCGGAAGCGGCCGGGCGAGGTGGAGGAGTGGACGTTCGACAAGCCGCTGGTGCTGATGCGGAGCGGCGACCGGATGGGCGTGGAGATGCCGGCGGGCGACGTCGAGGTGGCGACGCGATACGGGGCGCTCAAGCTCAAGCCGAGCTCGATCGCGGCGGTGACGTTCGCCAGTGAGGAGCACGGGATTCACGAGATCACGCTGACGGACGGGAGCAAGTTCGCGGGACTGGCGACGGCGGACAAGTTCGACATGAAGCTGTCGGCGGGCGGCAAGGGGACGCAGGTCAGCTTCCCGAACAGCGCGGTGGCGCGGCTGCAATTCGCGCCCAAGCCGGAGGACGAGGATGATGGCGCGCCGCGGCTGGCGCTGACGAACGACGACGTGCTGGTCGGGGCGCTGACGGGCAAGCTGAAGCTGGAGACGGCGTTCGACACGCTCAACATCGAGGCCGGGCAGATCAAGTCCCTCAAGCACACGAAGGGGAGCGTGCAGGACGTGCAGGTGACGCTGTGGGACGAGACGACGGTCAGCGGTCAGCTGGCGGAGACGGAGCTGGCGTGCAATTTGCGGTGCGGGGTGCAGATGAAGGTGCCGGTGGCGCTGGTCGAGGAGTACACGCAGCCGACGCCGCAGCCGAGCGAGGCGGTGCTGAAGCGGATCAAGGAGGCGGTGGCGGAGCTCGGGGCGGATGATTGGAAGGCGCGGGACCGCGCGGAGACGGGCCTGGTGAACATCGGGCCGATGGCGGCGGGTGCGCTCAAGCAGCTGCGCGCCGAGCAGAAGCCGGACGTGCAGCAGCGGATCGACGCGGTGCTGAAGCAGCTGGAGGCGAAGGCGAAGGATAAGCCGGCGGGCGGCAGCGGGTCGCCGGTGTCGCCACAGCCGGTGCAGCCGCAGAACCTGGAGGAGCGCGGGGCGATCGACGTGCCGAAGGCGGCGGAGGTGGAGGCGGTCCAGGTGCGATTGGGGCCGGTGGGGCGGTGAGGGGCGTGCGTAAGCTCGGGTTTTGAGTTTCGACGTTTGTCGTTTGCGGGGGGAACCCACGGAGCAAGCTCCGTGGGCTTTCGGCGGGCGTTTTCGGTTCGGAATCGCGCCGGTCAGAGCTGCGCCGCTGCGGCCTGGTCGACGAGCCACACGGTTCGCCCCGGGGCGGCAGGCTTGATGAGCTGGATCGGGAGGCGCTCGGGGTCGTGGGGGCCCGTCAGCACTTCCTTCAACCGCGCCGCCTTGCCCGCGCCCGTGATCAGCGGGAGCACGAGGCGCGACGAGTTGACGAACGCCGCCGTCATCGTGATGCGCCAGCTCGGGCCGGTGGTCGAATTCTCGACGAACTGGCCGACGCAGCGGTGGCGGGGTTCCTTGGTGGCGGGCGTGTGGGGGAAGAGGGAGAGGGTGTGGCCGTCGTCGCCCATGCCGAGGAGGGTGACGTCGGGACCGGCGCCGGGGCGGACGTCGCCGAAGTGCTTTTTGAGGAGGCGGCCGTAGTCCTGGGCGGCCTCTTCGGCGGGGCGCTCGCCCTGCATGCGGTGGACGTTGCGCTTGTCGACGGGGACCTTGGAGAGGAGCTCTTCGGTGGCCATGCGGAAGTTGGAGTCGGCGTGGTCCTGCGGGACGCCGCGCTCGTCGCCGAAGTAGAACTCCCACTTGCCCCACTCGATCTGGGAAACGTAGGGCTCGGCGGTGAGGAGCTGGTAGAGGAGCTTGGGGGTGGAGCCGCCGGAGAGGACGATGGAGAACTGCTTGCGGAGGGAGATCGCCTCGAGGGCGGCGTTGACGATCTCGCCGGCGGCGGCCGCGGCGACGGCAGGGGGGTCGGGGAGGACGCGGACGTCGTGGGGGCCGGTGTTCATGGGACGGGCAGTTGTAGCGTGGGGAGGCGTCGGTGGCCACCGTGTGGTTCGCGGGCGCGTGCGTGGCGGGCGCGTCCCGCGGGTCCTTACTTGCGCTCCGCCCGGACGTCGGCCTCGTCGAACGGCGCGGCGGGGTCGAGGCGGAACACGCCGATGAGCGGGTTTTGGACGACCCGCGCGTCGCGGTAGGCCTTGGCGATCGCGGCCTCGGCGGCGACCTCGGTCAGGCCGGCGACGGGGACCGCGTCCGTGACGAGCGGGGGGCGGACGGCACCCGCGGCGGCGTCGACGGTCAGGTAGGCGACCGTCTCTTCGCCGGGGCCGGCCAGGTCGCCCACCGTGACGCGCAGCACGTCGCCCTTGGCGATCGGCGCGGGCGCGGCGGGCGCGGGGCCCCCGCCCGGGGGGCTGACAGGGGTGAGCCAGACGACCGGTTGTTCGATAATGCGGTTGTCGCGCAGCGCCTTGGCGATCGCCAGGGACGCCGGGCCCTCTTCCAGGCCGCCGATTTTCACCGGGCCCACGTACGGGACGCCGATCTCGCCGCCGGCCCCGACCCGCACGCGCTTGACGTGCGCGACGCCCACCTTTTTTAGTCCGGCGACGTTCACGTCGTAGACGTCGCCCGGCGCGAGCGGCGCGGCCGCCGCGCCGCCGCCGGCGACCCGCCAGAGGGTGACCTGCGGGGTGCGGATGACGCCGGCGTCGGCCAGCGCCTTGGCGACGGCCGCCTCGGCCTTCGCCTCGGTCAGGCCGAAGACCTTGACCGCGCCGACGTACGGCAGCGTGGCGACCCCGTCGCTGCCGACGCGCGGGCGCAGCTCCGTCTCGGTGCCGGCCCCGAGCAGTTCGCCGATCGTGACCGACAGCACGTCGCCCCTGGCGATCGGCCCGCCCTCGTCGGCCAGGCGCGACCCGGCCTCCACCCGCCAGGCGCGGACGACCGCGGCCCGCATCACCTGCGCCTCCCGGAGGGCCGTGGCGAGCGCCCGCTCGGCGTCGGCGGTCGTGCGCCCGGCGAGCTTGACCGGGGGCAAGAAGGGCACGCGTGCCATGCCGTCCGCGTCGACGCGCACGCGGCGCGACAACTCGACGACCCCGCCCTCCCCGATCGTCAGGCGGAGCAGGTCGCGCGGCTCGATCGTCCCGACGCTCTCGGCGATTGTCGTCTTCGGGCCGGGGGCGGCCGGGGCGCCGGGCGGCTCGGCCGCGCCCGCGCGAGTTCCGAGCACCGCTACGACGGCGATGACGATTACTGTGAACCCGTTTCGCATCCGCAACTCCGGTGTGTGAGGTGGACGGATCGTACCCGGCGGCGGTTCGGCGCGGCGAGGGCAAATGCGGTAACATCTCGCGGCGCGATCGCCCCCACGTATGACCGCCCCTTCGACCAACGTCCCGCTGCTCACCTGGCTCCCGCTGGTCGCCGGCGCGCTGTTTGTGCTGCTTGGCCTGTACCTGGTTCGCACCGGCCTGCGGCCGCGGCGGGTGGGGCGGACGCCGCACTGTCCGAAGTGCGATTATCCGCTGGTGGGGTTGCTCGAGCGGGACGATCACGACGACCCGTCGTATTTGGTGACGATGTACGCGACGCAGCCGGACCGGCCGTCGGACCCGCCGACGCGGTGTCCGGAGTGCGGGACGCGCGTGACGGCGCGGAACGTGGTGCGCGGGGATCGGCCGGCGCGCCGGCGGCGCGGGTACGTGGGGGTGGTGGTGCTGCTGGTCGGGCTGCTGGCGGTGGCGGTGGGGGTGGCGAGCTGGACGAAGAAGATCGATTGGTACCAGTACAAACCGACGGGGTGGGTGATCGACGACTTCAAGTCGGATGACGGGACGCGCCGGGCAGGGGCGTGGGCGGAGATCCGGCGGCGGATCGACGCGGGGAAGTTTCCGGCGGGCGAGTGGGATCATCTGGATGCGGTGGCGGTCGAGGTGTTGATCGCAGACCGATCGGGGGTCAGGCAACTCGTGTCGCCGTACCTGATTGACCGGTTTGACAAACTCGCGCCGGGGCCGCGCGGCAAGCTCATTGATCGTTGGCTCGCGAGGCTGGCCGATCCGAACTACACGGAGTCTGAGGCGGCGCGGTCGTGGCTGAGCATCGTGATGGGCGGGCGGACGACGCCGGAGGATCACGCGCGGGTGACGGCGGCGGCGCTGGCGCGGCAGGCGGATCCGAAGGCGCGGCGGAACGACGAGGTGCTGCTCGAGTACCTGGGCGATCGGGCCGCGCGACGGTTGCTGTCGGCCGAGGACGAGCGGCGGTTCTTCGAACAAGCGCTGGCGGTCGAACTGGCGGTGCGGCCTAAGGTCGTCGCGGGGGATGCGCCGCCGTACCGGGTGGCGCTGATCGGGCGCGGGCCGGAGCACGATTGGCGTAGCCATTTCACGATCGATCACGTCGGCGTTGACGACGCGAGCGCCGAATCCGAGGGCATTTCCTCGACGGGCGGTGGGTTCGGCGGGGGCTCAATGGGCTCGACGGTCCGGGTGCCCGACCTCAAACCCGGGCGGCACATCTGTACCGTCGTCGTGACCGTCATGGCGCGTCACAAGGAGGAGGCGGACGCCGCCGGCAAGGCCGTCTATCGATACTCGAACCAGGTCCGGCGGACGGCACCGTTCGAGGTGCTTCCGGCTGGAAGCCCGTCGACCGTCGTGTGGGTCGATGACCCGGCGATGGGAAAGCGGATCGCGCGGGCGTTCAAGACGGACGACGCCACGCGCCGGCCGGCGGCGAACCAGATCCTCACCTTCTGGCTGTACGCGTCCGAGTGTCCGGCCAACGTCGCGTTCCGGGCGACCGTCCGCACGGGCGGCAAGGAGTACCCGCTCAGTCCCGTCATTGTCCGGAAGGGGGGCGACATGAGCTTCGTGTTCGACGTCGATAAGGAGACGGGGTTTCCGGCCGACGCCAAGTCGTTCGACCTGGTCCTCCGCAGCGACGAGACGGTCGCGCGCGGGATGGTCGACATGGTCTCCCTGTGGAAAGGGGAGATCACGCTCCCCGACATTCCCATCACCCCCGACCCGCGATAACCCTTTTAGCCGCTGGGCTTGCCCAGCGCGTCCGATCGCGCCGGTGCGGGTACTACGCCCTCGTCACGTTCTAGAGCGGCTTGCGCCAGTCAGTAGCGCGATTTCCGCCGAGCCGCTAATCTGGTGCGATGGCGTACTCGATGGATTTTCGGGAGCAGGTCGCGCGGGCGCACGCCGAGTCGGGGTCGTCGGCCGAGGTGGCCGAGACGTTCGGCTGCAGCGAGGCCTGGGTCCGGCGGCTCACCCAGCGCCTGCGGGAGACCGGCAGCCTCGCGCCGCGGTCGACCGCGCGGACCGACGACCAGCGGGCGTACGACGACGCCGACGAGGCGGCGATCCGCGACCTCCTCCGGCGGCGGCCGGACGCGACGCTGGCCGAGGTGGCGGCCGCGATCGGCAAGCCCGCGTGCGCGGGGACCGTCTGCCGGACCCTCCGGCGGCCTGGACCTGCCGCGGAAAAAAAGTCGACGCGGGCCGCCGAGCAGGACCGGCCCGACGTCGTAGCCGGGCGGGCCGCCTGGTTCGGCCGGTTCGCGGGCCGGCGGGCCGCCGACCTGCTGTTCCTCGACGAGTTCGGGACCAACACGAAGATGCAGCGGACCCACGGCCGCGCGCCGCCCGGCGAGCGGGTCGTCGCCGCCGTGCCGCACGGGCACTACGTCGCGGTCAGCACGATCGCCGTCCTGTCGGCCCGGGGCGTGGTCGCGTCGGCCAGCTTCGGCGGCGGCACGACGGCCGCGCGGTTCGCGGACTTCGTCCGCCGCAAGCTGGTGCCGGTCCTGCGCCGCGGGCAGGTGCTGGTGCTGGACAACCTGCCGGCGCACAACGGCCGGCGGGTGGCCGAGCTGGTGGCGGCGGCGGGCTGTCAGGTGATGCGGCTGCCGCCGTACTCGCCGGACTTCAACCCGATCGAGAACGCGATCTCGAAGGTCAAGGCGGTGTTGCGGAAGCTGGCGCGGCGGACGGTCCCCGGGCTGCTCGGCGGGATCCGGGTCGCGCTCCGCGCGGTCACGTCGGCCGATGCCAAGGGCTTCATGGCTCATTGCGGTTACGATACGAAGAGGCGCAAGCCGCTCTAATCCGTTCCGCGATGACAGCGCCGTTAGACGCGCCCCGCAAGCGGGGCGGCTACAAGGGGCTCACAACACCTCTCGCCCGCGCGGAGTACCACTTTCGCGCTCCGGCAGGTTATCTTTGCCGCGCGCACCGCGACCCTCGAAAACCCTCAGGAGCCCGCTCCCGATGCCGACGATCCATCGCCGCAGCCGTCTTGCCCTCGCCCTTGCCGCCGCGCTCGCCTCGCCGGCCGTCGCCCAGCTCGCGCCCGAGGCGACGCTGAAGGCCCTTGCCGTGGGCGATGGGCTCGCGGTCCAGTTGTTCTCGGCCGAGCCGCAGTTCGGGAACCCGTGCGACATGGATATTGATAGCAAGGGGCGGGTGTGGGTGACGGAGGGGTGGAACTATCGAAATTCCAAGCTCCGGCCGGCGGGGGACCGGATCCAAGTCTTGGAAGACACGGACGGCGACGGGAAGTCGGACAAGGCGCACACGTTTTACCAGGGGCCGGAGATCAACTCGGCGCTGGGGATCTGCGTGCTGGGGAAGTGGGTGATCGTGTCGTGTGCGCCGAACGTATTTTTGTTCGAGGATAAGGATGGGGATCTGAAGGCGGACGGGCCGCCCAAACCGATTTTTACGGGGATCAAGGGGGTACAGCACGACCACGCGGTGCACGCGTTCGTGTTCGGGCCGGACGGGAAGGTGTACTTCAATTTCGGGAACGCGGGGGCGACGCTGAAGTGGCCGGACGGGAAGGTCGTGACGGACCAGTTCGGGCGGGAGATCAAGGACGACGGCAAGCCGTACCGGCAGGGGATGGTGTTTAGGGCGGACTTCGACCCGGACACGGGCGCGGTGAGCAATGTCGAGACGCTGGCGCACAACTTCCGGAACAACTATGAGGTGGCCGTCGACAGCTTCGGGTCGATGTGGCAGAGCGACAACGACGACGACGGGAACCGGGCGGTGCGGATCAACTTCGTGATGGAGCACGGGAACTACGGGTTCCAGAACGAGACGACCAACGGCGGGTGGCAGGACGGGTGGCGGCGGGCGCAGGCGCGCGGGGAGGGTGAAGATTTGCGGCCGCTGTATCACTTCCACCAGTTCGACCCGGGCGTGGTGCCGAACTTGCTGCAGACGGGGGCGGGCTCGCCGACGGGCATTCTGGTGTACGAGGGGAAGTTGCTGCCGCAGCAGTTTCACGGGCAGATGATCCACTGCGACGCGGGGCCGAACGTGGTGCGGGCGTACCCGGTGACGCCGAGCGGGGCGGGGTACAAGGCGACGGTGGTGAACATCCTACAGGGCGGGGCGGACAAGTGGTATCGGCCGGCGGACGTGTGCACGGCGCCTGACGGGTCGATCATGGTCGCGGACTGGTACGACCCGGGGGTGGGCGGGCACGCGACGGGGGACAAGCCGAAGGCGGGGGACGCGGCGCCGCAGTTCACGCCGAAGGGGCGCGTGTATCGGGTGGCGCCGCCGTCGAGCCCGAAGATGACGGTGGCGGCGGTGGACGTGTCGACGACGGCGGGGGCGATCGAGGCGATGAAGAACCCGAATCTGGCGACGCGATATCTCGGGTGGGTCGCGCTGAACAAGCAGGGGGCGGCGGCGGAGGGCGAACTGGCCAAGTTGTGGAAGGACACGACCGAGCCGCGGCTGCGGGCGCGGGCGCTGCACCTGCTGGCGCGGATCAAGGGGAGCGAGGCGAAGTACGTGGGCGAGGCGCTGGCGGATGCGGACGCGGACATTCGGATCACGGGGTTGCGCATCGCGCGGGAGCTGAAGCAGGACCTCTTGCCGATCCTCAAGACGCTGTCGAAGGATTCGTCGGCCGCGGTTCGGCGCGAGGTCGCGGTCGCGCTGCACGGGATGAAGTCGCCGGAGGTCCCCGCGATCTTCGCGGACCTGGCGGCCCAGCACGACGGGAAGGACCGGTGGTACCTCGAGGCGCTGGGGATCGCGGCGGCGGGTCAGGACGAGGCGTGCTTCGAGGCGTACCAGAAGAAGGTGGGCGACGTGCTGGCGCACGCGGGCGGGGCGGACATCGCCTGGCGGCTGCGGACGCCGGCCGCGGCGCCGCTGGTGGCCAAGGTGATCTTGAACCCCGAAACGCCCAGGGCGCGGGTGCCGCATTTGTTCCGGAGCTTCGATTTCCTTCGGAACGACTACCGGACGGACGCGCTGCTGGGCATTCTCGCGTCGGCGGGTCAGAACAAGACGATTTTGATCGAGACGCTTTCGCGGCTGAAGAATCTGGACGCGGATAGGGCGGGGAAGGTGAAGTCGCAGGTGGCGGGGCTGCTGGACGCGTCGAAGGGGACGCCGGAGTTCGTGCAACTGGTCGAGCAGTTCGACGTGACGGACCGGAGCGCGGACCTGCTGGCGTTCGTGGCGGCCAAACCGACGGACGCGGCGGTGAGCGCGGCATTGCGGCTGGTGCTGAAGAACGACCCGAAGGCGCTGGAGCGCGGGCTGGCCGGGCCGGACGCGGCGAAGATCACGGCGGCGCTGGCGGCGGCGACGAACGACCGGCAGGTGCTGCAGGCGCTGGAGAACATCGTCTCGAACCCGAAGCGGGAGGCGTCGCTGCGGCAGGCGGCGCTGACGGCGATGACGCGGTCGAAGAACGGGGCGCGGGCGGTGCTGGCGCTGGCGGAGAAGGACAAGCTGCCGGAGGACGCCAAGCCGCTGGCGGCGGCGCTGCTGCACTCGTCGAGCCACAAGGACATCCAGGACGACGCGGACAAGCTGTTCCCGCGGCCGGCGGCGAAGGGGACGAAGCTGCCGGCGATCGACAAGCTGGTGGCGATGAAGGGGGACGCCGAGCGCGGGCGGGCGGTATTCACGAACGCGACGAACCAGTGCAGCACGTGTCACGTGGTGAACGGGCAGGGGTCGAGCTACGGGCCTGAGCTGTCGGAGATCGGGGCGAAGCTGCCGAAGGAGGCGCTGTTCACGTCGATCATCTACCCGAACGCCGGGATCACGATGGGGTTCGAGGGGACGATCCTCATGACGGGCGACGGGGACGCGCTGGACGGGATCGTGATTTCCGACGCGGGCGGTGAGGTGACGCTGCGGCGGGCGGGTGGGATCACGACGCCGGTGAAGAAGTCGGAGATCAAGGAGCGGCGGCCGATGAAGCTGTCGATCATGCCAGAGGGGCTGGTGCAGAACATGAGCCAGCAGGACCTGGTGGACGTGGTGGAGTACTTGTCGACGCTCAAGAAAGCCCAGACTACCAAGTAGCGCGTCGCGGACTGCGGAGCGGAGGACGTCGACACCCGCGCGGGGCACGAGGCGGCGAGTGGTTGTTGGGTCGCGCGGGCGCTGCAAACGTTCGCCCGGCGGATCGGCCTCGCGGGAATCGACAAATCTTGCCCCGTTTTCCATGTGACCGTCGGTGAATCGGCGATGAAATTCTCGGGTTTGTGCTCGTTTTCGGGTGCGAGTTTTCTTACACTCGCCCCCCCATGCCCGAACAGCGGACCCAACGCCTGGCCGTCGTCACGCCGCTCGCGAACGAGATCGACACGCTCGACGAGTTCGTCTCGCGGGTGGTCGCGCATTTGGGGCCGGACGACCGGCTGATCACGGTGTTCGACAAGGTGTGCAAGGACGGGTCGCTCGAGCGGGCGCGGCGGATTGCCGAATCGGAGCCGCGGCTGGAGGTGGTGTACGCGCCGGAGAACCGGTGCGTCGTGCACGCGTACTTCGCGGGGTACCGGGCGGCGCTGGCCGGGGGGTTCGACTGGATTTTGGAGATGGACGGGGGGCTGTCGCACGACCCGGACCAGATCCCGCGGTTCACGGCGGCGATGGCGAAGGGGTACGACTACGCGGGGGGCTCGCGGTTCATGCCGGGCGGGCGGTGCGATAGCGGGTTGAAGCGGTCGTTGATCTCGCGCGGGGGCACGATCCTGGCGAACGCGCTGCTGCGGACGCGGATGCGGGACATGACGAGCGGGTTCGAGTGCTTCTCGCGGGCGGCGCTGCAGTACGTAGTGGACGTGGGGGTGCGGAGCCGGGCGCACTTCTTCCAGACCGAGATTAGGTACATGATGCACGCGTTCCGGTGGACGGAAGTGCCGATCACGTATTGCTGCCCGTCGCCGAGCGTGGGGGAGAGCTCGATCCGCGAAGCGTTTCGGATCTTGTGGCAACTGCACAAGCAGCGGAAGCCGGTGCGGCGCAACCCGCGGCGGCGGACGGGGCTGCCGCCGGTGACCGCGAGCGCCGCGGGGGCTCCGGCGGCCGTGACGTTTCCCCCGGGCGTGCTCGCCGGCGCCGTCGCCCGTCCCACCTGACCTGGTTTTCACACCTATGTCGTTCGCCGCCATCATCACCACGATCCAGGCCCCGACCCCCGCCGTCCGAGCCTGGAGCGATCTGCTCGGCACGTACAACGCCCGCCTGATCGTGGCGGGGGACAAGAAGGGCCCGGCGGCGTACGACCTGCGGCACACGACGTTCTATTCGCTGTCGGCGCAGCTCGAGATGCCGTTCGCGCTGGCGAAGCTGCTGCCGACGGGGCACTACACGCGGAAGAATCTGGCGTACCTGGCGGCGATCCGGGACAAGGCGCCGGCGATCTTCGAGACGGACGACGACAACGCGCCGCTGCCGAACTGGCGGCCGCGGACGGTGCGGACGACGGGGACGCTGGCGACCCCGGACCCGCGGACGGCGCCGTGGCACAACGCGTACACGGAGTTTTCGGACGAGCCGGTGTGGCCGCGCGGGTACCCGCTGCGGTACATCGTGGCGTCGCTGGACAAGACGTCGCCGCGGGCGGCGGGGGCGGCGAAGGCGCTCGATTGTCCGATCCAGCAGTCGCTGGCGAACGGGTCGCCGGACGTGGACGCGGTGTGGCGGCTGACGCAGGACCGGGATTTTGATTTCGCGCCGGCGACGCCGAGCGTGCTGCTGCCGGCGGGGCTGTACTGCCCGTTCAACTCGCAGGCGACGTGGTGGTTCGAGCCGGCCTATCCGCTGATGTACCTGCCGTCGACGTGCACGTTCCGGATGACGGACATCTGGCGGTCGTTTATTGCGCAACGGTGTTTGTGGGAGTTGTCGGCGGAGTCGGCGCTGGTGTTCCACGAGGCGGACGTGGTGCAGGCGCGGAACCCGCACGACTTGATGCGCGACTTCGCGGACGAGGTGCCGGGGTACCTGCACAACGAGCGGATCGTGCAGATTCTGGCGGGGCTGGAGCTGAAGAAGGGCCCGTCGAACGTCGCGGAGAACCTGCTGACGTGCTACCGGGCGCTGACGGCGCAGCAGATCTTCAGGCCCGAAGAGATGGGGATGGTGGAGGCGTGGGTGGCGGGGCTGGGGCGATGACGACGGCCGCACCGACGCGGGATGAACGGCCCTTGGCCCGATTGGTTCGTCGGCCCGCGTCGTTCGTCCCGCTTTGTTGGTTTCCCAGTGGCCGGGTGGATGGTCTTGGCATCAGCCGATTCCTTTGCCCAATTCCCCAACCGAACGACCGGTGGGGGCGATTCGCTGCTCCGGAACGAGCCGGATTTTCATTGCAAAATCGCTAGATGCCACGATAATGCCGCCGACCGGGGAAGGTTCTGAGGCGGCTACCACTCTGGGCGGGTCGGCCAGGGGCCTCCTTCGACACTCCGAGCACGTCAGTGGGTTCGACACCGCGTCAACCGTTGTGGGTTGGCCGTTCCAGGCCGACCGGTCCCGGTCGTCACCGGCCCCGTTCCGAAGGGAACGCGTGCCGGCGGGAAGGATGCACCCGTCAACGCGAACCCGACGAATCATCGCCCGAAGCTGCTCACCGCCGTGGTGGGGATGGCACTGCTGGCGGCCGCCCCAGGCGCCCATGCCGCCCCGATCTACGGCGGGCCGACGTACGACAGCTCCACCGGCACGGGGTATCGGTCGACGTCCCTATCCGTGCCCGTCGCGCCCGGCTCCACTGCCGGCAACGGCACGGCCGTCGGCTTCGCGGACAAGTACAGCGGCGGCACGGACCTCGGCACCCGCGCCGTGCGGATTGACGCCTCGGGCACCGTCGCGACCGAGCTGGGCCACCTCGGTACGGACAGCAGCGGCTCCACGGACAGCTACGCCTACGCCGTCAACCCCGCCGGCACGGCCGTCGGCTTTGCGATCAAGTACAGCAGCGGCGCGAGTCGCGGCGACCGCGCCGTGCGGTGGGACGCCTCCGCTACCGTCGCGACCGAGCTGGGAACCATCGGCACCAGCAGCGGCGGCTACACGATCAGCCGCGCCTACGCCGTGAACACCGCCGGCACGGCCGTCGGGTACGCGACCAAGTACACCGGCGGCACGAACTTCTCCGACCGCGCCGTGCGGTGGGACGCGTCGGGCACCGCCGCCACCGAACTGGGCCACCTCGGCACTCGCAACGACGGCGTCACGAGCAGCCGCGCCCACGCCGTCAACTCCGCCGGCACGGCGGTCGGCTACGCGGACAAGTATCCCGGCGGCACGTATTCCTCTCTCGGCTATCGCGCCGTGCGGTGGGATGCCTCCACTACCGTCGCGACCGAACTGGGCAACCTCGGCACGCGCAGCAGCGACGGTACCTCGCACAGCGTCGCCTACGCCGTCAACACCGCCGGCACGGCCGTCGGGGTCGCGTACAAGTACAGCGGCGACATTTCCCTCGGCAATCGCGCCGTGCGGTGGGACGCCTCGGGCACCGTCGCGACC
>DASPKW010000141.1:0-14367 GCA_035627895.1 Tepidisphaeraceae bacterium
GAGGCCGAAGTTGAGCGTCTGCCCGCCGCCCATCGACAGGCCGGCCAAAGCTCGGTGCTCGCGGTCGGCCCGCACGGCGTACGTCTTCTCGACGAAAGGGATCAGGTCCTTCAGCAGGTCGTCCTCGAACTTCGCGAACGCCGGCGCGCTGCGCATTACGTCCCCGCGCGCCCGGTCGTCCTTCTGCGCGCGCCCGTTGGGCATGACGATGATCATCGGCACGGCTTTGCCGTCGGCGATCAGGTTGTCGAGCAGCACGTCGGGCGTCGCGAACCGCTGCCACTCGCCCTCGTCGCCGCCGATCCCGTGCAGGAGGTAGAGCACCGGGTACTTCTTGTCCGCCGCGTAGCCGGGCGGCGTGTACACGTTCGCCCGGCGCCGCGCGCCGACCGACTTCGACTCGTACTCGACCACCTCGAGCTTCCCGCGGGGCACGCCGGCGCGCCGCGCGGCGAACCCGGCCGGCGGCTCGTCGAACGCGGGATTATCGTCGGGCCCGAGGACGATCGGCCGCCCACCCCCGCGCCCCCCGCCCCTTGCCGGGGGTGCGGGGCGATCGGCGCCTTGGGCCGGCTGGACCGCCGCAGGAGGTGCCGAGGGCCGCTCGCCGCCCGCCGGCGGCGCCGCCTCCGCGCCCGGCGGCGGAACGGGCGAGGTCGGCTGGGCGAACACCGAAAAACACACCAATGTTGAGGCCAATACGGCCAGAGTTGAGACGTGGCGCATGGACGGCTCTCCAGAAGCACTGTGCCGGCACGCCCGGCGGCGACCAGCACCCAATCCCGGCCGAACGACCGGCGCACGGCCGGAGCTTGTGGAAAGGATACCGCCCGAACCCGCCCGCGACATGAGAAGTTTGCCCGCGGGTGTGTACAGGTCTGCGACGCGCTGCCCGGTGACTCCCGGCCCCCGACTCCGAGACCCCGCGAATCGTGTCGTCCGCCGGGGCGACCCATTCCGCATCTCGCCGCGCGACCGCGCCGCCCGGGCGGTTTGATCGGTGCGGGCCCAAACTGGCTACCGCAACAACAAACGAGCGAGCCCCGTTGTCGGGGCTCGCCCAAAACGTGCCGGTCGCACGCCGTGATTGTCTCGCCCGAATTATTCCGGGCTCGTGCGGTCGATCGCGATCAGGCGTTCGCGCCCCAGGGGCTTTCCGCGTAGACCATGTTCCCCGGCGTACCCGAACCGTTGTTCACGTGCGCCAGTGCAGCGAGGGCGTACGCGATGTCGGTCTCGCTCCAGCCCGCGGCCCGCATGTTGGCCTCGGCGCCGCCGGCATTCATCAGCACCGGCGCGAGCTTTTCGGACAGGTAGTCGCCCTGCTGCTCGGGGTTCATCTCGGCGAAGCTCTTGCCTTCGTTGATCGCCTTCTGGAAGTCGTACCCGTCGCCCGCGACCTGGCCCCACAGCGCCTTGTGAATGTAGTCGCCGCCGCCGTTCTGGCCCTGCCAGACGTGGGCCGCCTCGTGGAACAGCGTCTCGCCGTACTGGGTCAGCGTCTTGTTGCCCGCGGCGTCGGTGTTGAACAGCGGCTGATTGGCATCGCTCTTGGGCATGTAGATCGTGTTGCCGATCACGCGGGCGCGGCCGTTGATGTCGGCGTTCAGCGGGCCGCCGAACTTGATCCGCACGCTGTCGTAGTCGATCGAGTCGCCGTAGACCTCCTTCAACATTGCGATCTCCTCGGCCTTGAGCCCGCGACTGGGCGGGGCCAGCCCCAGCCCGACCTGGACGATGTCCGCCGCGCCCTGCAGCATGCGGGCCCCGGCGTCCACGAATCCGCCGACGAACCGCGCGCCGGAGTTGACGAACGCCAGGCCGAAGCTCTCGGCGGCCTTGCCCCATTCGCCCTTGAGCGCCCACCCGGCGGCGTCCGCCATTCCCTCGCCGAACGTGATCGCCGTTTCCGGCAGCGCCCGGAAGACGTCGCGCGCCACCTCGAAGCCCGTGTTCCAGGCGGTGCGCACCATGTCGGAGCCGCGCTGGATGACCTCGCGGGCGGGCTTGCCCAGCGGCCCGAGCAGGTTCGTCGCGCCGAGCAGGGTCTGTTCCGCCCCGTTGATGAACCCGTTCGCGACGCGCTGCGTCGATTGCAGGATGGCCTTGTCGGCCCCGCGCACCAGGCTCTTGAACGCTTGGCCGACCTTGCCTTCGACCAGGTTCGAAGCGAACCCGCCGATGCCCTCGAAGATTCCTTGGCCGAACAACGCGATCCCGCCGAAAATTCCCTTTCCGACCTCGGCCACGCCGTTCGCGACGCCCTTGGCCGCTTCGCCCACGGCCTTCGCCGCGCCGCTCACCGCACTGCCCACGGCCTTCGCAGCCGTGCCCACCGCACTGCCAACGGCGTTGGCGGCCCCGCTCACGGCGTTGCCCACCGCCTTGGCCGCACCGCTCACGGCCTTGCCGATCGCCTTGATCGGGTTCCAGAACTCGACCTCCATCGTCTTGCCGTTGATGGTGACGGTGCCCTTGTCGTTCTCGTTCTTGACCTGGGCGATCTGGGATTTCGAAAGCTTCTCCCCGCCCATGACGCGCCGGAACAGCTCGCCCTCGTCACCGGCCGCGTCGCCCCGGTTCAACTTCGTATCGAGGTGGTGCCCGGCCTCCTCGACGTAGGTCTGCGCGGCGAGCTTCGGATTGCTCTTCAACTCTTCGTTGATGTAGACCACGCCCTCGTCGGCGTTGTAGCAGCCGTTGGCGCCCTTCAGCTCTTCGCTCTTGGCGAACCGGATCGGGGGCAGCCAGTCGTAGTTGCCGGCCAGCGCCTTCTGGCGAAACCCCTCCGCCTTGGCGCTGTCGTAGCCCGCGCCGTAGATCATCTTCATCTTGTCGTGGAACGCCGCCTTGTCGGACGCCATCGCCCCGAACTGGTCCTTGAACGTCTGCCGCATCTCGGCCTTGAGCCCGGCGTTGGGATCCATGACCCCGCTCTGTTCGGTGGCGCGTGCCGCGGTGGTGGTGCCCGCCGCCGCCGACTTGGCCTCCGGCTGCTTGCCCCACGCCAAATCGTTCAAGCCCGTGGAATAACTGGAAGCCGAAAAACGCTGGGAAATGTTCATGGACACGCGAGACTCCTGGGTGAATAGCCTCCGGGTTATCCGCCCGCGGCGTCCGGTGTTGCATGACGCCGGCCAACTTCCACGTCACCCCGGGACGCCTGGCGAGGCTGTTTCGGGCCCGCCCGGGGGCGACGCCGCCCGCCGGCACCACGGGAGGACGGCCAGACCGGCGCACCCGAGAAGCGCATCCAGTGCGAGCGTGGCGGGATAGCCCAGCCGGTCGGCACTCCGGCCCTGCCAGAACGAGCTGTAGGCGATCACCAGGTTCAGCACCGCCATATAAGCCGTGAACTGCGTCGCCCCGATCCGGGTTTCGGTCAGGTCCATGAAGAACGCGGCGCGGCTGCCGTACATGAGCCCGTTGAGCAGGCTGTAGACGAGCGTGGCCGCCCAGAAGACGGCCAGCAGTTGGGCCGACGGTGTCGGGCGGCCGGGGGCGGTCGGGTTGACCGGCATGACCCAGCCCGAACGGTACAGGACCGCCGCGACCCACAGCGTCGGCAGCGCGGTCGCGACGACGAACGCGGCGAGCATTTTCCGCCGCCCGTACCGGTCCGACAGCCACCCGCCCGCGACGCACCCGGCGGCCGCCAGGACGGCCGAGAATAGCGCGAGCAACGCGATCGCCGAGTCGCTCAGCCCGAGTTCGACGGCCAAATTCGACTGCAGCGTCAGGCTCAGCGCGTACGCGCCGGTCGGGAGCAATGCGAACACGAGGACCGCGATCGCGCCCGGCGAGCCGAACATCGCCGTCCCGACGGTCCGCCCGTACGCCGAGACCCGCGCCGCCACCGGCGGGAGCGGCGCGGGCGCGGTGCCGTCGGGCGGCGCCGGCCGGCGGCGCGGGCGCTCGCGCAGGCGCAGGGTCACCGTCAGCGTCACCACGAGGATCGCAGCCGCGACGAAGACGAACGTCGGCCGGAACCCGATCCATTCCGACAGGAACAGCGCCCCGGACCCGCCGACCGCGTTGCCGACGTACGCGCCGGCGAACATCAGGCCGTTCGCGGCCCCGCGCTCGTCCGCCGGGAGCGTCTCGACCGCCAGCGCGTCGATCGCCACGTCCTGCGTCGCCGCGAACGCGTTGTGCAGCACGATTACCCACGCGAACAGCCCCAGCTTGCCGACGAAATCGATCGGCATCGCGGCCAGGAGCGTGAGCGCCATCATCAACTGGGCGAGCAGGATCCAGCCGCGCCGGGCACCCACGCGGTCGACGTACACCAGGTCGACGACCGGCCCGACCGCCCACTTCCACGCCCACGGCAGGTAGATCGCGGCGACGAACGTCCCGACCGCCGCGGGCGAGACGCCCTGCCGCCGCAGTTGCGCCGCCACCGCAACGGCCGAGAACCCGACGGGGATGCCCTCGGTCACGTACAGCAGGAAGAACGTGCTCAGTCGGCCGCGGCGGGTGGACAAAAGGTCAGCCATCGGCGGGGAATGTAGTCGCCCGCAAAGCCCGGCCCGCCAACCGCCGGCCGGCGCGACAGGCGCGGTCCGACGCACGGCCGCCGGGCCCCGCAGATTCCGCACTCGCCGCTGCCACCTCCGCACGTGTGTGCGCCGCCGGTTTTGTGACGGCAGCTCCGCCGACGAGCCCCGGCTCTTCGGCGCGCGGCCGGACTCGGCGAGCAATCGCCAAGCCCGCAGGCTCCGGCAGGCATCAGTACAGACTGAGGGACTTGAGGCGGGGCATGAGGCAAGGCCGAAAGAGGAGTACCGGTGTAGGTAACACAGGAGCCCAACTCGATTTCGATGCCTCTACCCCACTAAGGGTAGGTCGCTATTGCTAGCGTGGGCAGGACTTGCGTCCAATGGGCGATACAGGGTTCGGACCTGTGACCTCCAGCGTGTCATGCGTGCTGGAATAGGCGGGGGAGGCGTCGGAATCGTCCGGTATTTCCGATGCGTTCTGCATCGGCAGACGTGCCCAACTACGCCTAATCATACCCAGGTTTTTAGTGTAATGGCAAGGGGTTTCTGTGTAATGTTGTGTAGGCGGTCCCGTCCGGTTGATAGACTCTGCCCGGCTCTACGGGGAGGTATTAGTTGCTTGGGATTGAGAAAATCGCGGAAAAAATCGCCGGCTTCATCGACGGGGTGAAAGACAAAAAGTTCTGGGCCCTATCCTCAGCGCTTCTAATCGCCTGCGCCGTGTTCGTCGGTGGCACTTGGTGGGCCGGCAGCCAAGAGTTCCTCGACCAGAAACGCATCTCGATCGAGAACGATAAGCGGCTCCAGGAGGCCGGCCACGCAGAGGCGTTATTCGGGGTTTTTAAAAAGGCCGTCATGGCGACGCAGCCTCCGTTCGCTTGGTACGAGTTGAAGTTCGGGGGCAAACCGTTCGGAACCACGAGTGCCGTGGACGCACAAGCAGGCATTGCTATGTGTGCAGTGGCGGACCGCGAGTTAGCGGACTTCGCTGGGACGGCCGCGGGTGTCATGTTTGACGACGCGCAGTACAAGGATTTCCAAACGCGGGTGTCGCAGTTGATCGCCAAGTACAGGGTCGCGACTACCGAGTTGCGGCTGTTTTACGAACTAAGCTTGGACGCTACCGCACCAAAGGAGAAGCGTACGTCCCAAGGCTACATTGTTGCAGGCGCTATCGATGGCTGTTTTTCGGAATCCCTCGCGTTGATACCGACCGCCGGGGGTTTGCTGGAAAACAAACTGCGGCATCAGACGAACGAAACTCGCGCGGCGACCGAACGGCTAAACCGTTGGATACTCCGCTTCTGGCTCACCGTGCCCGCAACGGTGTACATCCTCTGTTGGATTGTCTTCGCGATTCGAGCCTATCGGCGGACGACGAAAGAGAAGTCGCCGATCATTACGCTTGGCGGTTGACAGGCTATACGCCGCGCGCCTGTGACAACCACGACACACAGGTTAGGGGGGCGTCTGGGTCGATGGCCATCCGTCGCCTCGCCTGCGTCACCCGAAGCCGATGCAGAGGTCGAAGTCGCCGTTGAAGTAGAGCGACTGCAGGGTTGATCCTGGTGGCATGAATGGGAGCGCTTTGACCACCTCGGGCCAAATGGATGTTTCCACCTCAGCAACAACCTTGCCGAGTCGAAGCGACGGCGTCTTGTAAAAGGGAATGCCGAGCAGTTCGGCTCGCGCGATCAGGTCCCCCTCCATGATGTCGTCAACTTTGACGACGAGTTTACCGTTCTCAATGAGAAGGCGAATCACCACAGTCAGGTACACTGTTACATCGATATCGCCTGGCCAAGCCTCGATAAGGTCCTCGACGATCCAGTGGTAGCGAAAGATTAACAGGCTCTCTTCCATCGTGGCGGGGATGCCGTGACGAGCCATCAAATCAGGCCAGAGCCTTTTAAATAGGGCAGTGTGCAACCCTTGTGGGGGCAGAGTCGCCAGATGTGCGAACCACTCGCCCCACTCTAGCACGCCGAACTCGATAGTCCGGCTATCGATCGTGTCGATGTCCCCGAACGGGTCTACGTTGCGAAACTCGAAGATTGCCTGGTGAGCCTCACGTTCGACATTTGCCCTGATGCCGTACGCAATTGTACGCATTTGATCGCCCGGGATAACTGGTAGCTCCAGCCCCGAATGTAGCACACGGCTGTCGTTGTCCGGCATGAGGGTGATTGAACTTCCATTCGTGGGCCAACGCAACAACGTGCGGCGGCCGCGCCAATGCCTGGTCTGGCATTGTCGATGGATTCTGCCCCAGGTCATCCCGCGCGAGGGTGCACTCCCTACACATACACGGGAGACCGACAAATGGCGTGGAAAGTCACAGGCACGGACGGGGCGGGCGCACGACAGACGTAGTTCATCGACGCCGTGACCGCCGACGTGGCCGGCAAGATCGCGAGCCGCAACGGCCTCACCGTGGCGTCGGTCGCCCGGGTGGACCGCTCGGGCTGGGTGGCGCTGGGCGTCGTCGGGGCGGGGCTGCTGGTGGCCGTGGTGGGGCTTTCCGTTCGAGGCGTCGCGAGTCCCGCGGACACGGCGCTGAACCTCGCCGCGTTCACCGGCGGCTCGATGCTGGTCGCCCTGCTCGTCGCCGCCCCCATCGTGTCCGGCCGCAACCTCTGGTGGGGCGGGCGCCCGTCGCCGATCCTCGCCGTCCTGAGTGTGCTGCAACTCTGGCTGACCGTGTTCGGCTTCTACTCGTGGGCGGGCGGGATCGGCGTCGTGGTAGCGACCGCGATCGCGTTCAGTCAATCCCACCCGGCGGACCACGGCGACCAAGAGCCCGAAGACACGGCAATCGCGTAACATTCGAGCGCTGGTTATTCAAAATGAGCACGCCTGCAGGCAGTTTTATTCGAGCGCATCCTCGGGCGGTCGTGTAACATGCGGCACCGCTTTCTGGCAGGAGACCGCCATGGCAGACGCGACCCGAAAGCCGCGATCAAAAAGTCAGGAGCAACTACTGCTCCGACAGCCATGGAACGCGCTGATCGATAACGAACTGCTTCTGCACGTGCTCAATTTCCTGTCCGAACAGGGGTGCGGGCACGGTTACGCCATTCGGAAAGAGCTGATGAAGCGAGGCATTTCCGTCGCGCAGGGGCAGATCACAAACGTGTTCAACGCCCTTCGCGCAAACGGGCTGCTGGTGGCGCTCCACGACACGGCGAATCCCCGTCGTGTCTTGTACAGGTTGAACGAACTGGGAGAGTCCGTCCGCTGTCACGTGCAGGACGAGTTTGCCAAGTTGATAACGCGGGTCGGCGCATCTTTACCTAGAGTGAAAGTGGGAGGATGCCCATGAGCCAAGAGAATACGTCATTCAGTGCGGATGTAATCCTGCAACGAATCGATCGAGGGCGGCCGCTGCGCCTGCAACTCGCTTTGGATCTTGCCGAGATGGTGAATGACCTTCTCGACGAGGGCAATTCGGTTGAGGTGGTCGAGACGATTCTCAACGAAGAGCTTGAGGCCGACAGGCAGCATTGGACGAAGCACGAGGTTGCCACCAAGCAGGTTAAACGGCTCACGAGACGGGTCCAGTTCAATCGACGGAGAGCCGCGGCTGCGGAGACGGACCAAGTGATGCGGAAGCTTGAGGCAGCAAGACGCGACCTGATAATCGCGTTGCGTCAGATGGCGCCCGTGTTCCCCATTGAACAGACCGGACCATTTCCTATGGTCACGCGTCGGAAACCGCCTCGGTTTGAACTCAAGATGCGTCCGCCTGAGGCCAAACAAATCGATACTAAGGTTCACTAAGCTTTCCGTCGCGAAGCATCCTCACTAAAACGATTTTCGCGTTCTAGGCACACGCCTATCTTGCGCTCTGGAATCAACCCGGAGGCTAGGATGGGCGTGATCCTTTTTGCGGCGAGTTTTCTTACCGTGCTGGCGGCCAGGCTCCGGCTCAGTCCGACCGTCGCGGTCATTTCGTTCGTGCTGGCGAGCCTGATCGTCCTCGTCATCCTGATCGACTGGAAACGGGGGGACGAGCGGCGGACCTCGGACTGGGTGATCCTGATCGCTGTCGTAGTCTTGGCTTCTTTGATGTTTTGGTGAGGCGATCAAGAGGACGGTTCTACGGGCGTCCGGACCCTTGCACGATCACTCAGCCCCGCGTCATTCGCCGTCGCGCGTGCTGCGCGTGCTCGCTTTGCTGATCCTGCGCCAAGTACGCCCGCCAGTGCGGCTCGGCCTCGTCTCTCCGTCCGAGTTCGTCCAGGACCGCGGCCAAGTTGTAGTGGGCCCTAGCGTCGTCCGGGCTGGCCGCCAAACCGCGGCGCAGCGCGGCGACGGCGTCCTCGGGGCGCCCCAGTTCGACCAGCAGCGTGCCCAGGTTGTTCCACGCGTCGGCGAACGCCGGGTCAGTTTCCGTCGCCTGGGCGTACCGTTCGAGCGCCTGCTTGGGGCTGCCGAGCGAGCGCAGGACGTTGCCCAGATTGAGGCACGTCTGCGCGTCCGGCCCGCCGGCGAGCAGGGCCTCGCGGTAGCTGGCGGCCGCCTCCTCGAGGAACCCCTCGCGCTCCTGCTGTAAGGCGCGGGCGCACCAGTCGGCCGCGGTGTGCGGCTCGGCCGGCGCGATGCGGAGGGCCGACCCGCCCGGGGCCGGCGCAGTCGGCTTGTCCGCCCCGAACTCGAACTGCAGCTGCCCGTCCGGCTCGACCAACTCGCCCTCGTCCAGCCGGACGAGCATCCGCCCCTCTGCACACCCCTCGATCAGCGCGAGCTGCTCCAGCGGGCGGTCCAGGCCGGGCACCCACTTCCGCAGACGGTCGAGGTTCTTGCGCACCTGTGCGCCCGACACTCCGGCGGCGGCCAGATCGCAAAGGGTCCGCGCCGCGGTCACCTCGCGGAAGTCGAAGTACCACACGCCCAACTCGGTCCTCGCGGGCGAGATCAGCCCAGCCCTGACCCACGCCCGCAGGCGCTCGCGGCCGATCCCCAACAACTCCACCAAGCGGGCCGTACTGAACAGTTGCGGCTCGGCGGCGTCGCCAGTCTGCCCGTGGTCGATCGCCCATCCCAATTGCTTGAGGAACTCGGCCTCGCCGACCACGATTACCCCGCCGTGCGCGCCGGGTCGATCGGCCCACCGCCGCTCGGCCCGGTCGAGCGCGTCGAGCGTCCGCCCGAGCGCGGCCGGGTCGCTGAGGGGCCAGTCGCCCTCACCCAGCACGGTTACCCCGCGGTCGCGCACGACGCCGAACCGCCCGCCGTGCCGCTCGACGAGCGCGACGAACTGTTCCTCGGAGACGAGTCCGAGCCGGCCGACGTACGAGACGACGGAGCCTCGGACCACGCCCGCCAGCCCGCCGATCCGCCCGGCGACCGTTGCGGGCGCGTGCCCCCCCTGCCGCGCGATCGCGTCCTCCTCCTTAGTCTGATCGTCCGCCGGGTCGCCGCCGGCCAGCCTGAGCGTCATCGCCGACCTCCTGTCGGTGCCGTCCGCGCCTGTGCCGCTGCCGTCGCCGGCGGCCGCTCGAACACGTCGGTCGCGACCGGCGCCCGCAGCCCGCCGGCCCTGGTCCACTCCATGCACCGCACGGCGCAGTATAACCCCGGCGCGACCCACCGCGCCCCCCGGATCCCCGGGCACGGGACCGGTGGGGCGTCGGCCGGGTGGGCGGCCAGGAACGCGTTGACCCGCGCCCGCCGCCGGCCGTCGAACCCGCTGCCGACCTTGCCGGCGCACCGGAGCGCCCCGCCCTCCTCGGCCGCCGCGATCACCAGCGCCCCGAAGTCGTCCCGGCCCTCGGGCACGTACCCGACGACCGCGCAGTAGACGACCTCGCACCGCTTGACCTTGACCCACGCGCCGGTCCGCTTGCCCGGCTGGTACGGGGCGTCGAGCCGCTTGGCGACGATGCCCTCCAGCCCCCGCTCACAGGCGTGCTCGAAGTACGCGACGCCGGCCCCCGTCACCCCCTCGCTCATCACGATGCGCACCCCGCCCGCGCCCGCCGGGAGGGCCGCCACGGTCCGCCGCAGCACCTCTCGCCGCTCGTCGCACCGGCGGGCCATGATCGACTCGTGCCCGTCGTAGAGCTGGTCGAAGGCCGCCAAGGTCGCCGGCCGGAGCCGGGCCTGCTCCGCCGCCCGCCGCGCCCCGGCCACCTGCTCGCGCGACTGGAGGCCGGAGAAGTCCGGTCGGCCGTCGGGGGCTAGCACGACGACCTCGCCGTCGAGCACCGTGCCCGGCGGCAGGCGCACCGCGGCCGCGACCAGCTCGGGGTACCGCGGGCCAATCGGAACTTTCCGGCGGTTGAGGATCCGCACGCCGTCCGCGTCCCGGAACACCAGGGCCCGCGTCCCGTCCCACTTGACCTCGAACAGGTGGTCGTCCGAGTCGAACGCCGCGCCGGTCGTGCAGAGCATGGGCGCGATGAAGACCGGCAGCGGCGCAGCCGGCGCCGGCGGGGCGGAGAGCCGCCGACCGCCTCGCTTCCTCGTGCTGGGCCCGGCCGCCGCGGGCATCTACGACACCTTCCTGTCGGCCTGCCCGCCCTGGTCGGCCTGCGGGGCGCGGGACGGCGCTTCGAGCAGCGGCGGGCGCGGGGCGGCCGGGACCGCGTCTTCCTCGTCCGGCACGGCCGCGCCACGTTCCGCCGCGGTCAGTTCTGGCACGTCGTGGACGGCCTCCTCCCCTCCGGTGACGAACGCCCGCCACGCGGAGACGGCGGCCCGGGCCGCCTCCAACGGCGACGTACCCTTGCCCCCGCTGCTGGCCGGCCCGTCCTCGACTTGGCAGTACCAGCCGAGGTCCTCCGACCCGCCGCCGCCCACCCGACGGCGGCGCATGTTTACCGAGTACGTCGCCCCCGGCGGGAGTTGCGAGTCGAGGTACCGGTGGGCCTGGCGCTCCAGGTCCGGCACCCACGGGCTGACGATCACGTGCGGGTGGTGCGGGAGCCGCGGGCGGCCCGCGGCCCACCACGTTTCGAACATCTCCTCCAGCCGCCGCAGGTGACCGGCGCCGGTCCCGCCGCCGGCCAGGTCGAGCACGAGCTCCACTCCGTCGTCGGCGACGAAGTGGGCGGCCAGGGCCTCGGCCTCCACCGAGTACGCGTCGTCCTCGACGAACTCGCGCAAGGTCGGCGGGTCGGGGTCGGGCTTCTGGTGTTCGTCGTGTCGGGGCAGGAACGCCATCGGTTTACTCCGTAGACTGCGCCGGCGGGGGGACGGTACGCGTCGCGCTACGCCTTCTTCCGCTTCGCCCCCGCGGCCTTGGCCGGGGCGGCGCTGGGCGCGGTCAGCAGCGGCGGACGGCCCGTGCCCTTCTTCGCCTTGCTCTTGGCCTCGGCCACGCTCTTGGCCAGGGCCTCCATCAGGTTGGCGACCGCCGGCTGCTCGGCCTCCGGCGGCGTCACGACCTGCTTGCCCGCCAGCTTGGCCTCGATCACCGCGGTCAGCTTGTCCGTGTACGTGTTGCGGTAGGCCGCGTAGTCGAAGTCGGCCCCGGCCGACATCATCTCGATCAGCGTCTTGCTCATCGCCAGCTCGGCCGGCGCGACCTCTGCGGCCGGGGCCTCCCCCTCGAACTCGCTCAAGGGCTTGAGCTCCTGCTCGAACGCCAGGCCGGTCATCACGAGCAGGTTGCCCGTCGGCCGCACGACGACGAGCTGCTCCTTGCCGCTCATGACGACCTGGGCCAGCGCGTGGCGGTTGGTCTCGGCCATCGCCTTGACCAGCAGCGCGTACGTCTTGGCCCCGACCGGGCCGTCGGGGAGCAGGAAGTGGTGCTTGCCGTTGTGGTACCTAGCGTCGAACTGCTCGGGCGGCACGAACGCGGCGACGTTGATCGCCTTGTCGGCAGGGCTCCGGAGCTTGTCCACCTCGTCGGGGTCGATCACGACGTACCGGCCCTTGTCGAACTCGTACCCGCTGACGATCTCGTCCGGGCGGACCTCCCCGTGGACCGGACAGGTCTTCTTGTACTGGATGCGGCTGTTGCACCCCTTGTGGAGCTGGTTGAGCGAGACCTCGCCGCCGCCGCTGGCGGCGGACGTGTACGCCTTGACGGGGACGGCAACGAGCGAGAACCGGAGGAACCCGGACCAGACTGGGCGCGAGGCCATGCAGGACAACCCTCCGGGCGCGAGGTGTGCTCGCGTGCCCCGGCGTTGCTCCGTCCGTGGATGGGTGAGGATAAAGACCCTACCGGCGGTACCGGCCCGGATCGTAGGGAAGCGGTGCCCGCCCGGGCACCGGTCACCAGACGCCGGCACGTGCAGCCTGCGCCAGGCCCGACGATAGCAGAACTCCCTGCCGCGCGAGAAGGTCCGTCCCAGCCGGCGACATATCCGGGCGTGATATGCCCCACGCCGGCCCTGCGGACTGTGCCGACGACGTAGAGCGCGTTAGGGATCCGGACAGGGTGGTAACCCGGCCGGATCAATCTTCGCCCGTTGCGCAGGTTCGTGCAGCCCATCGGCTGGGCACTGATCGCCTGTTCTATCCGCAGTTTCCCGGCGCGCGTCGCCCTTCGCGGGTTCTAGATCCGAGTCGGTTATGCGCGGAGTTCGCGGCGCAACGGCTCCTTCGAGTCCATCGCGTAAAGACTGAGTTCTGCCCCGGCGACGGTCGCCGAGAATCTCAGGAGCCCGGTAGGGCGAGTCGTCGGACCCGCCGCTCGACAAACCAGACTGCCGTTCGTCACGCGCCACTTGCCGCGCCGCGTCAGCCGTTCGCGCGCCGCACGACGTATGGAACTCAAGACGCCCCGTCGCCTCCCTCCCGGGGGACGACGCTTCAACCCTGGCCGCCTGAATCCGAGACGCCTTTGGCGCGGGCTTTCCTCGCCTCTAACGACCTCCACATACGTTCGAACACGTCCGGACAGCGGGCGTCGATTTCGTCCGCCCACGCGTCGAGCTCCGCCAGCTCCGCACCGGGGACTTCCACATCCTCAAGGCCGGGCACCGGCATCGGCAACCGGGCCCGAACGGTGCGTTCGACCAGGTCGTCGAACAGCCGCATGACGCGATCCGCTTCCGCAATCGCGTCACGCGCGCCGCCCGCCAGCCCGTGGAGGACGACTCCCGTCTGCTCCACTAAGAGGTCGAGCCTGTGGAACGGCGACGGGTGCGTCCCGGCGGCCCCCGCGCCGGCGGACCGGGCCGCGGCCTGGGCGAGGAACAGGGCCCCGAGCGCGTACGCCCATCCTTGAAAGAGCTCCTCCGGGTCTGCGAACGGCAGCCCGAGCCTGCGCGGCTTCACCATGCCGTTCGGGAGCGTCCCGTCGGCGAGCCAGTCAAACCACGCGAAGCGAATGGCGGCCCGTGCGAACCGATCCGCGTCGAGCTCCAGCGCATGGCGGAACAGCCGGTTCGCCGGTTCGATCGGCCGCCGACCCGCCGGTAGAGCCGCCGCCGCTTCGGGTGCCATCAGCAGCCGACCGTGCCCGCGCAACGCGTGTCCGAGCTCGTGGAGGCAGAGGTAGTCGATCGCGAATTGGACCAGCGTCCGCGCCAGCCCGAACGCGAGCACGTCGCGCGGCCGGGGCCCGAGGGGTGGCCGCCTTCGGTTCCACGCCGACCATAGCGGGTTCAAGTGTAGCCTCTGCTCGTATAGCACGCGGTCCGCGTCGGCAAGCCGCCGCCGGATGTCGAACGGCAGGCACGCGGGGTCGTTGCAGAGAGCCGTGAACACCTCGTAGAGCTGCCGGATCATCCCCCGGCTAATCATGACGAGTGTGTGTCCGTCCCGGCCGAGTACCGCGCTGGCCTCGGGCGCGTCTTCCCGGGTAAACGTGACGCCCACGACCGCCTCGGGGACGGCGGCCTCCAGCACAGATCTGATCAGCCCGTTCGCCTCGCGCAAGTGCTCGCCCACGAGTTGGGGCAGC
>DASPKW010000142.1:0-12209 GCA_035627895.1 Tepidisphaeraceae bacterium
GAAGGCCCGCCCGCGACGGCCGAAGGGCCGCCCGCCCCGCCCGCAGCCCCCTGCTCGGCTCATGACTGAAGCACCGCCGAACCGCGCGATCGCAGAGGTCCCACGACGGGCTGCGCCCGGCGGTGAAAGGCTCTCCCCCCCGGAAGACCGCGAAGCGAAATCTGGCCGGCGTTCTTCTGGGCGGGTGGTCGCGCCGACCGCGCGATCCACCGATCGTCAAGCGAGAGAACGGGCCGCACGGTATCGGGGCGCGTCCGGTATATTGATGGCGATGCCCCTGAATTCCGAACCATCGCGACCGGTCGACGCGTACAAGGTGATCATCGATCAACTCGTCGGCGAGACGCGCACCGGCGGGGCCGGGTTTCAGGTGGCGGACAAGGGCATCTTCTCGAAGGCGCCCGCCCACCGACGGTTCAACGAGTTCATCGCGGCCCTGTCGGTCGACCAGCGAGCGCTGCTCGCCGAGATGCTCAGGACGGAGCGAGATGGGGCGATCCGCGACCTGCTGGCCGTCCTGTCCTGGTGGATCGACTGTCACGAGGTGGGGCTCACGTACAAGGGTGAGCCGATGCCGGTCGACCTGAGCGGGGCGGGCTTGCACGGCGACTACGTCGGTCGGCGCGACGGGTGGGCGTGGCCGAAGGACGCGGACGCGCCCGAGGCGTAACGCACGATCGGCGCGCCACGCGCGTTCATCGCGGGATTGCGGGTTGGGCCTTCTCCGGGCCGCGGTCGGAGGGGAGAATCACACACCCGCCGGGCGCAGCCCGCTTCGTCCCGTGCGAAGCACGATCGGCCGCGTAGGCCGAGGGCGCGCGACCTGCCGCCCGCGAGATCGCCCCGCGGATCGTCTTGAACGCCGGGCGAAGGCGGATACCTTCACGACCGCCGCGCCCGTGGCGGTCGCCGGAACGTCCGGCGCGTGAGGCGCGGCAACACAGCGGCGGGCGGCCATGCACCCTTTCGAGCAGACGGTCAGCGTCATCGGTCCGATCGTCGGCGGGATCATCGCCCTGACCCTCTTCTTCAAACTCCTCGGGCGGGTCAGCCGCGCGTCGTCGCCCAGCCCGAGCCGCGTCGCCTTCAAGGGCATCCTCGACGAGCGCACCCCCTGCACGGTGCACGTCGGGGGCGGCACGACGTACGAGAACGTCCTGCTCATCGGATTCACCGACTCGTCGTCGCCGGACAAGGGGCCGTTCCCCTACGAGCTCAGTAACATGGTGATCCTGGAGCACGCGGACGGGCGGCGCACGCTCGTACTCGTCCAAATCGGACGGATAGGTGATGCCGAACCCGCCGTCGGAATCGCCGAACCCGTGCCGCTCCGCCGCGAACCGCGCCAGCTGCGCGAGGTCGTGCCCGTGGCGGATCGACGCGAGCGAGGCGTTCACCGGGTCGGGGACGGCAGATGCCGACGCGACCTGCCGCACCGCGCGCTCCCGTCCCAGGTCGACGATGAAGCTGCAACCGTACCGCTCGCACGCTTCGGCGGTGGTATCGATCGGGTGGGCGTAGACCTTCATGATCACGACGCGGACGCCCGTAAGCAGCCGACCATCGCGCTCGCGCAGCACGGCGGAGCCCGACTCGATCCCGCGCTTTAGGTGGGGCAACCAACGGACGGTCACCGCGTCCGCCTGTGGTCCGGCCACTACCTCGACGCCATCCAGCGCGGGCGCCGGGGCGACCTCATAATCGAACGAGCACCAAAGTGGCCGGCCACCACCGGTGTTGATGTGCATCCGGAAGCGGTCCGCGCGCGGTTCGGCGATTGTCCAGCGGTCCACGTCGATTCTCCACCGGCGAGCATACACCATGGCGACGATGTCCGGTCGGCGGCGCGGGTCTCGCATTCTCACGTGACGCGCACTCGTGCCGCACAATCCCCGTGCGCCCGCGCCGGCGCGCTGGTACAGTCCCCCGACACCCACTCGCGCGATGGCCGACACCGACCCCACCATCCCGGCCACCCCGTCCCCGCCTCCCAACTCTGGCGACGCGCCCCCCGACCGCCCGCAACTCGCACTCCTCGACCTCCTCGCCGACCTCGCCGACCTCCCCCCCGCCGACCGCGCCGCGCGCCTCGCCGCCGAACCACTCTCGCCCGCCGACCGCGCCAAGCTCACGACCTGGCTCGCCGCCGAAGACCATCCCGCAGGCCTGCTCGACCGCCCGCCCACCGTCGTCCGCAACGCCATGTGGAGCCCGGACGCTTCATCCAACCCCACCGGCACGCTCGCCGGTCACCCCGGCACACTCCCCACCTCCGGCAACACGCTCGGCGCGCACCCGCCCGCCGGTCCCCGCCTCGGCCGGCCCGGCGCGCTCTTCGCCAACTACCGCCTGATCGAGTTCCTGGCCGCCGGCTCCTTCGGCGAAGTCTGGGTCGCCGCCCACCGATCGCTCGACACCGCCGAGGCCGTGCCGACATGTCTGAAGCTCCTCTACCCCGAGAACTCCGACCTCGACGACGTCCTGCGCGAGGCCCGGACGATGGCCGCCATCCGCGACGCCAACGTCGTCTCCGTCAAGCTCGCCGACCGCGCCCCGATCGACGGCGTCGACGTCTGCTTCATCGAGATGGAGCTCGTCGGCGAAGCGGACGGCGCGAACTTCCAGCGCGCGCGCAACCTCGCCGACGCCGCCGTCACCGCCGACGCCCAACCGACTTTCTCCGTCGCGCAATCCGCAGCCATCGCCGCCGGCGTCTGCCGCGGCGTCCACGCCGCCCACGTCCGCGGCAAGCTCCACCGCGACCTCAAGCCCGCCAACGTCCTGCTCGAGCCGCGATCCCTCCGCCCCAAGGTCACCGACTTCGGCATCGCCACCCCCGTCGGCCCCGGCGGCGTCGCCTCCCGCGGCGCGTCCTCCCGCGGCCTGGGCACCCCCGCCTTCATGGCCCCCGAACAAGCCCGCGGCGAATCCACCCAATCCTCCGACGTCTACGCCTGTGGCGCGATCCTCTACTTCCTCCTCGCCGGCCACGCCCCCTACGGCCCCACCGAGCCCACGTCCATGGCCCGCCCCGCGTGGATGCAGGTCCTCGACCAGGTGAAGGCCTCCGCCCCGCCCAAGCCCCTGCCCGTCGTGCGCAGGCGCATCCCCCGCGCCGTCGCCGCCATCTGCGCCAAGGCCATGCACGCCGACCCCGCCCGGCGCTACGCCAGCGCGCTGGCCATGGCCGACGACCTCGCTGCCTGGCGCGAGTACCGCCCGACGACCGCCGAAAACGCCGGCGCGCTCCGCAAGCTCGCCCTCTGGTACCGCCGGCACCTCGCCACCGCCACGCTCGGGCTGATCTTCGCCCTATGCGCCATCGTCGGCCTCGCGTGGTACGTCCGCGCGATCGGCCTCGAGCAGCAGCAGACCGAAGCCCAGCGGAAGATCGCCGTCGCCAACGCCGCCCGCGCCGCCGACAACGAGCAGAAGGCCCTCGCCGGCCGCCGCGACGCCGAGGCGCGCCTGGCCGAATCGTACGTCTTCCGCGGCGACACGCTCACCGGCTCAGACCGCCACGCCGAGGCCCGCGCGATGTACCGCCAGGCCCACGACACGTACGCCGCCCTCGGCGAGACCGGCTTCCCCGCCGACTTCGCCGAGGCGCTGCTGAACAAGACCGCCCCCCCGCCCGTGATCGAGTTCTCCGAGCTGACCACCGTCCCCCACCCCGCCTTCTCCCCCGACGGCCACACGCTCGCGGCCGGCGGCGGCGACGGCGTCATCCGCCTGTACGACCTCCGCGCCGGCGCGCGCCTCGCCCGCGAGTTCCGCGGCCACACCGGCCCGGTCGTCGGCGTCGCCTTCACCCCCGACGGCCAGACGCTCGTCTCCGCCTCGTGGGACAAGTCCGTCCGCACCTGGCCCCTCGCCCCGCCAACCACGACCGCGCCGTCGACCGCCCCCGCGCCGCCGCCGCCGCCGCCGCCGCCGCCGCCCATGATCGCCCCCGTCCTGATCCGCGAGATGGCCCTCTCGCCCGACGGCACGCGGGCCGTCACCGGCGGCAACGAAAAGCTCCTGCGCGTCTGGGACGTCAAGGCCAACCGCCTGGTGCGCACGATCCCGTTCCCCGACAGCGGGGTCTCGGCCATCTCCTTCTTCCGCGACAACCGGCGCGTCGCCGTCGCCAACGGCAAGATCTGGGTCGTCGACACCGAGACTGCCGCGATCGGCCCGACGATCAAGGCCCGCGCGCACGCGGTCGCCATCTCGCCCGACGACAAGTGGATCGCCGGCGAATCCGAAGGGCCCCGCGACACCCTGGACATCTGGGACGCCGCCACCGGCTACCCACTCAAGTCGCTCCCCGGCGGGCACCGCGGGCAGGTCAGCGGCCTGCAATTCGTCGGCGGCGACAACAACCGCCTGATCTCCTGCGGGTACGACCGGGCCGTCCGCCTGTGGGACGTCACCGGCCGGTTCCGCACGCGCCCGTTCCAGGGCCACGCCGGGTGGGTCGTCGCGCTCGCCGTCTCGCCCGACGGCCGCACGTTCGCGACCGGCGCGATGGACCCCGCCGCCCCGATGAAGCTCTGGGACCTGACCGCCGACGTCGGCGTGCGCCGGTTCTCCGGGAACGTCCACGACGTCTCGCCCGACGGCACGTGCGTCGCGCTCGCCGGCGACAACGCCGCCGTCACCGTCCGCGACCTCGCGACCGGCCTCCCCCTGCTCGAGTACAAGACGCCGTTCAGGGGGCGCCCCGCCGGTCGGGGGCGCATGCACTTCCGCGGCGGCCCGGGCACGCTCCTGGTCGGCCTCGACCAGTCGCCCGACACCGAGGTCTGGGACGTCGCCGCCGGCCGGCAACTCGAGCCGCTCAAGGGCCTGGGCCAGCCCGCCGGCGTCTCGCCCGACGGCACGGTCGCCGCCGTCCGCCCGGGGAGCGTCGCCCGGCGCGACGTGATCGACCTCGGCGCGCGCCGCAAGCTGTTCGACCTGCCCGAGTCGTACGTCGCGTTCGCCCCGAACGGCCAATTGCTCGCCAACTGGGGCGAGGGCGCGACCGCGGTCGATTTGCACGACGCCCGCACCGGCGCCAAGACCGCCACGCTCGGCCCGATGGCCTACTACGACAAGACCGTGTCGTTCAGCGCCGACGCGTCGCGCGCCGTGACCGCCTCGGGCGAGCGCGACGCCCGCCTGTGGGACACGCGCACCGGCCAGCTCCTGCGCACGTTCCGCGCCGACGGCGAAGGCCAGTCGGCCGCCACCCTCTCGCCCGACGGCCGGTGGGTCGTGACCGTCGGGGGCGAGTGGACGCTCCGCCTGTGGGACGCCCACACCGGCCGCGAGCTCCGCCAGGCCGCCCCGGGCATGCCCGCCCACCTGCCCCGGTTCACCGCCGACGGCGCCCGGCTCGTCGTCGACGCCCAGGGCCCGTTCGTCCTCGACTTCGCCCACGTCGCCCGCGAGCGCGCCCTCCGCCCGCTATTGGCCGCCGCGCGCCAGGCGCTGGCCGTTAACGCAAACGACCCCGCCGCCCTCGCCGTCGTCGGCCAGTGGTACGCCCACCACGGCCTGCCCGACCGCGCCGTCCCCCTGCTCGAAAAGGCCAGAGCCGCGAACGCCGATTTCCCCCCCGAAGCCCTCGCCCGCTGTTACTGGCGCCTCGCCCGCGGCCCAGAGGCCCGCGCCGAGTTCACGAAGGCCGCCACCCGCGCGAAAACGCCCGCCGAGAAGGCCTACTTCGAGTTGTGCGCCGCCGCCGCCGCCGCCGGGCGATGACCGCCCTCCCTCTCCCAGCCGCGCCATAGGCGCCGCACGCGAAAACCGCGCATTCGCGGCAGGGAGAGGGCGGGGGTGAGGGGCGAACGACGGACGGCGCTTCATCGCAACTCGCAACTCGCGACTCGCAACTCACTGAAGGAAATACGACTTCTTCAACGCCATCACCGCGTCCACCGTCCCGCTCTGCACCCGCTGCAAATACGGCCCCAGCCCGCTCCCCGCGATCTCCGGCGGCTGCGTGTAGTGCAAATCCGACTGCAGCCGCCCGAGCACCGATTCCGTCGCGTCCGGCTCGGCCGGCTTGGTCAACGCGTGGATCTGGCTGATCGCCCTATGTGCCTCGTGCGACGAAAAGCACACGCTCCGCGGGAAGTTCCGTTCGAGCAGCAAAAACGCCGCGATCCGGTCCGGGTCGATGTCCCCCACGTTTCGCCTAAAGCTCTCCAAGGCGCAGCACGACCGCACGATCGACAGCAAATGCGTGTTCCGCTCGCTCGTCTCGATCGACTCCTGAACCTCCCGCAGAATCTCCAGCTTCACCTCCAGAATCCGGCACGTCACGTCGATCCGCTCCAGGTACTTCCCCAGCTCGCAGAACTGCACCACCTGCCCGTGCGGCAGCGTCTGCGCCGCCAGCCCCTGGAACAAGAACGACCCCGCCATCACCTGCTTGAGCAAATCGACCGGCGACTCCTCGAACCGCCCGCTCACGTCATCGCTCCGCAGCGACCAGTAGAGCGTGTTCAAATTCTCCCACATCTCGCTCGAGATGTTCTCCCTAATCGACCGCGCGTTCTCCCGCGCCCGCGTGATGCACGACAGCATCGAGTTCGGGTTCCCCAGATCGAACGTCATGTACTGCGCGATCCGCCCGACCAGCACCTCGCGCGGCGACGCCATCACCGTCCGCGCCTCCGGCGTCGAGTCCACCAAAAACACCCGCGGGCAGCTCGACCAGAACTGCCGCTCGACCTCCTCCGACACGTCCCCCACGTCCAGCAGCGAGTTGATGTTGATCGTCAGTACCCGGGCCACGTGCTCGGCCCGCTCGACGTACCGCGACATCCAAAACGCCGACTCCGCCACCCGCGAGAGGAGCGGACGAGGCGGGCGGTTGACGATCGCGACGGGGACGATGGAAGGGGCGTCGATAGACATGAGAGTTAATGACGAATGACGAAACTCGAATGACGAATCAATGACGAGACGCGAATGACGAATGACCAAATCCGAATGACGAATGACCAAGGACGAATGACGAAACGGGCGGCGAATCGATGATCGGCCAGGCGATGCGAATACGAGAGGTGCGGGCCGGCGATCCGGCGTTTCGTCATTCGACATTCGACCTTCGTCATTGATTCGTCATTCGAATTTCGTCATTCGTCATTCCCTCTTCAGTCCTCCAGCACCCAAGTGTCCTTCGACCCCCCGCCCTGCGAGCTGTTCACCACCAGCGACCCGCGCCGCAGCGCGACGCGCGTCAGCCCGCCCGGCATCACGACGACCTTCTCGCCGTACAAAATGTACGGCCGCAGGTCCACGCGCCGGCCTTCCAAATGCGGCTCCTTCGACGCCACCCCCACCGCCGCCGCGCTCGCGGCCGCGCTCGCCGGCCCGGGCGGCGTGCTCACCCCGTCCGGCTTGTCGTCCACGATCGTCGGGTGCTGGCTCAGCTGCACCACCGGCTGCGCCACGAAGTTCCGCGGGTCCGCCTTCACCTTCTCCCCGAACGCCGCCCGCTCCGCCCGGCTCGCCTGGTGCCCCATCAGCATCCCGTACCCGCCCGCCTCGTTCGTCGCCTTCACCACCAGCTTGTCCAGATTCTCCAACGTGTACTTCAGGTCCGCCGGGCGGTGGCAGATGTACGTCGGCACGTTGTCCAGGATCGGGTCCTGCTTCAGGTAGTACCGCACCATGTCCGGCACGTACGGGTAGATCGCCTTGTCGTCCGCCACCCCCGTCCCCGGCGCATTCACCAGCGCCACGTTCCCCAGCCGATACGCGTTCATCAATCCCGGCACGCCCAGCGCGCTGTCCGGCCGGAAGCTCAGCGGGTCCACAAAATCGTCGTCGATCCGTCGGTAAATCACGTCCACCCGCCGCAGGCCCGATGTCGTCCGCATGTAGACGAAGTTGTTCTCGACGACCAGATCCCGTCCTTCGACCAGCTCCACGCCCATCTGCCGCGCCAGGAAGCTGTGCTCGAAGTACGCCGAGTTAAAAATCCCCGGCGTCAGCACCACGCAGTTCGGGTCGTCCGTGTGCCGCGGCGCCACGTACCGCAGCGTCTGCAGCAAATTGTACGGATAGTCTTCCACGCTCCTGACGCGATACTTGCTGAACAGCACCGGCGACACCCGCTTCATCACCGCCCGGTTCTCCAGCACGTACGACACCCCGCTCGGCGTCCGGCAGTTGTCCTCCAGCACTAAATACTTCCCGTTCACGTCCCTGATCAAATCCGTCCCGCAGATGTGCGTGTACACCCCCCGCGGCACCTTCAGCCCGCGCAGCTCGCGCCGGAACATCTTGGCCGAGTAGATCATGTCCGCCGGGATGACCTTGTCCTGGAGGATGCGCTGCTCGCCGTACACGTCCTGGCAGAACAGATTGAGCGTCTGGATCCGCTGGACGAGCCCCGCCTCGATCTGCTCCCACTCGTCGGCCGGGATGATCCGCGGGATCAAGTCGAACGGGAAGATCCGCTCGACCCCGCTCGACTGGTCCGAATAGACCGTGAACGTGATCCCGAGGTTCCGGAACGAGATGTCGGCCAAATGCCGCTGCCGCTGGAGCACCCCCGGCCCCAGCGCGAGCAGCCGCTGCCGCACCGCCGCGTAGTGCGGCCGCGCCTTCCCGGGCCCCTCGAACATCTCGTCGAACAGGCCGTCGCTCTGGTAATAGTCGAACATAGTGCCCGGATGAACCTCGGGGCGCGGGTGGGTTGGTTCGGACTCTACTCCAACCGCGCGAGTCGAGCAACCAATTCCCTCCGGCGTGCTCACTTCAGTGATGCACGAACGCCGCTCGCGCGCCCCGCAACACTTCCCTCCCACCCGCGTACCCGTACCATGTAATCCCTCTCACTTCCTCGGAGACCCGCCCATGCCCCTCTCGCTCTCAGCCATCCTCTCCCTCCTCGTCCCCCTGCTCTCCCCCGTCGCCACGCCCGACGCCCCGAAGGAACTCATCCTCAAAAAGGGCGACCGCATCGTCGCCATGGGCGATTCGATCACCGCGGGCGGCGCCAAGCCGGGCGGGTACCTCCGGATCGTCGACCAGGTCCTCGCCGAACAGTACCCCGACCTCGCCGTCCCGCCGATCGTCGGCGCCGGCATCAGCGGCAACAAGGCCGAGAACATGGCCGCCCGCTTCGAGAAGGACGTGATCGCCAAGAAGCCCAACGTCGTCACGATCAACGTCGGCATCAACGACGTCTGGCACCGCCTGAAGGAGCCCCACAAGGACGAGGTGCTCGCCAAGCACACCGAGAACGTCACGAAGATGGTCGACCTCGCCCAGGCTGCCGGCGCCAAGGTGATCCTCATCGCCCCGCCCCTCATCCAGGAAGACCTGACGACCGAGGGGAACAAGCGCCTGCTCCTCTACGTCGCCGCCCAGCGCGAGATCGCCAAGGCCAAGAACTGCACGTTCATCGACCTCCACCAGATGTTCCGCACCGCCGTCGAGAAGCGCCCCGAGCAGATCGGCAAGGGCAGCAAGGGCAACAACTACACCTCCGACGGCGTCCACATGGCCGCCCCCGGCAACGCCATCATGGCCATCGCCGTCCTCAAAGGCCTCGGCGTCCCCGACGAGAAGATCAAGGTCGCCGAGAAGGCGGTCGAGAAGAAGTGACCGCGAATCGCCTGCCGCTTGCGGCTTAGCGACTGCACCAACCACTCGTTTCGCGGTACGCTCTACGCACACCCACCAAGGAACCGCATGCCCCTCCCCACCCTCCGCCGCTCCGCGCTCCTCGTCGCCCTCGCGTTCGCCGCGCCCGCCTACGCCGACACGCCCGCCCCCTCCGCGCAGCTCGCCAAGCTCTCCACCGAGATGGCCGACGCCGCCAACAAGCTGCTCGCCTCGCTCACCCCCGAGCAGAAGGCCGCCGCCTCCTTCCCGTTCGGCCCGACGGACCTGAAGGAGGCCGTCGCCGCCAAGGACAACGAGCGCCTCAACTGGCACTTCGTCCCCAAGCCCCGCAAGGGCCTGACTCTCAAGTCCATGACCCCCGAGCAGCGCGACCTCGCCAAGGCCATGGTCAAGACCGGCCTGTCCGACTCCGGCACCGACAAGCTCTACGCGATCATGTCCCTCGAGGACGTCCTCAAGGCCATCGAACCCGGCCCGCCCAAGTCCCCCGCCCGCGATTCCGAGATGTACTTCTGGAGCCTGTTCGGCAAGCCCGGCGACCCCAAGGAGGCCTGGGGCTGGCGCGTCGAGGGCCACCACTTCTGCGCCAACTTCACCGTCGTCCACGGCAAGGGCGCCGCCGGCGGCCCCGCGTTCTTCGGCACCAACCCCGGCGAGGTCCGCGACGGCCCGAAAAAGGGCCTTCGCGTCCTCGCCGAAGAAGAAGACCTCGGCCGCGCGCTCGTCAAATCCCTCACCCCCGACCAGCAGAAGAAGGCGATCATCAGCGCCACCGCCTACAAGGACATCCTCACCATGGCGGACCGCGAGGCCAAGCTGAAGGCCGGCTTCGAAGGCATCCCATTCGGCGAACTCACCGACGGTCAGAAGTCCGCCGTGACAAAGCTGATCGACGTCTACACCGCCCGCTTCCGCCCCGAGCTCGCCGCCGACGACGTCGCCCGCATGCGCGCCGCCGGCCTGGAAAAGATCCACTTCGCCTGGGCCGGCGAACTCGAGCCCGGCAAGGGCCACTACTACCGCGTCCACGGCCCCACCTTCCTCATCGAGTACGACAACACCCAGAACAACGCCAACCACGTCCACTCCGTCTACCGCGACCTCCAGAACGATTGGGGTGGAGACTTGTTGAAGAAGCACTACGAGCAATCGCACGGCGCGAAATGACGCGCCCTCGGACGCCCGAGAGCCCAGGGAACTTGTTCCGTGGGTTCTTCCCGTGTGATCGAACGCGCTCCCCTTAGAGATCGGAGACCCGACATGCGACACACCCTCGCCTCAATCCTTCTCACGACCGCGATCCTCACACCCGCCTTCGCCGACGAGATCACCAAGCCCGGCTCCAAACCCACCGCCACCGAGGCCCCGCCCGACCTCGAACAGCTCGCTCGCGAAAAGGCCTTCACCGAGCGCATGACCAACGCCGTCATGGTCGGCCAATGGTCCGACGGCAAGGGCGCCCCCAAGGCCGACAAGTACACGATCGAGTCCGTCCAGAAGATGCCCGGCAAGGGCGACACCTGGGTCTTCAACGCCCGCATCCAGTTCGGCGGAAAAGACGTCACCCTCCCCCTCCCCGTGCCGGTGAAATGGGCCGGCGACACCCCCGTCATCTCCGTCACCGACTTCGGCATCCCCGGCCTCGGCACCTACACCGCCCGCGTCCTGATCTACAACGACACCTACGCCGGCACCTGGTCCGGCGGCGACCACGGCGGCTACATGTGGGGCAAAATCGAAAGGGCGAAACCCGGCGACACAAAACCCGCCGCCCCGAAACCCGCGGACGCGCCGAAGACCAATAACTGACGATCGCTGAAAACCTCAGTGGGGCAGACATTCTTGTCTGCCTGAGCGGGTGAGCGGGGGCATTCTTGCCCCCCGAATCCGCTCATCTGGAAAGGATTCCAAAGCATCACCTCCTCCCATGATCCGCCGCCCCGCCGGTCCCGACGCCGTCCACCTCATCACCCAGCACGACCACGCGCTGCTCGCGGGTGAACTCGCCAAGCGGTTCGGCGGGAACGGGTTCGCCCCGCCCTCCCCGTCGAACGACACGATCTTGGGCGTCACCCTCCACGACGCCGGCTGGTGCCTCCACGACGACGCGCCCACCCTCAACCCCGGCGGCGTCCCCCTTCACGTCTTCGAGGTCCCCGTCCCGATCGCCGTCCGCGTCTGGTCCGCCTCCGTCGACCAGGCCATTGTCGCCGGGGATTACCCCGGCCTCCTCGTCAGCCTCCACGTCCTCAACCTCTCCGCCCTGCTCATGTCGCACGCGTTCGTCTTCAAGTCCGGTGACCGCCAGCCCGCCGCAGCCACCGCCGGCCTCTCTCGGGCCGACCAGTTCGAGATGAACAAGTTCCAGCACCGCCAGGTCGAGATTCAGGAAACCCTCCGCGACCGCCTCGGCTTCGCCAACGACGCCCCGCGCCAGCTCGGCCTCGCCCCCCCCGGCACGTCCCCGCTCGACGACCAGCTCCGCTCCAACTTCCGCGTCCTCACCCTCATGGACCGCCTCAGCCTCTCCCTCTGCTGCGGCAAAAACCTCTTCCCCACCATCGACGACGTCCACCCCACCCCCGGCCAAC
>DASPKW010000143.1:0-8553 GCA_035627895.1 Tepidisphaeraceae bacterium
GGCCCCCGAATTTTCGGTTTTCCGGTGGCGGAAAAGCCGGCGGGCGGTGGTATAATACCGGCGCGTAAGCAACCCCAGCCACCGCGCCGCCCGGCGCGGTGGCTTCCGTTTTATGTCGCCCCGGCGAGTTGCGCATCGCGCGAACTGAAGTCGCGACCGCGCCGCCCGGCGGCGAGCGTCCAGCAGCGAGGAGTCGTCATGCAGATCGTCAGTGCCGAGGAGAAGGCCGCCCTCGAGAAGAAGCGCGAGGAGATGTACAAGGCGCAGATCGACGTCCAAGAGCGGATCCGCAAGGCGGCCGCGCTGGGCGATTTGTCGGAGAACGCCGAGTACCACTTCGCGAAGGAGGAGAACCGGGTGATCCAGCGCGAGCTGGCCGAGCTCGAGCTCAAGCTGCGGACCGTCGCCGTGGTGTCGACGGACAACGTCCCGGAGGACATGGTCTTCCTCGGGCACACGGTCAAGCTGCTGGACATGGACGACGAAACCGAGCAGCTCGTGCGGCTGGTCGGCGAGGCCCAGCCCGGCGCCGCCGGGGACGAGGTCATGCCCGTGTCGGTCTCGAGCCCGATGGGCGAAGCGCTGTTCAAGGCCCGCGTCGGCGAGACGGTCAAGGTGAAGGCCCCGCGCGGGACGATGGAGTTCAGGATCCTGGAGATTGTCTGAAGGCAACGGCTGCACGCGCACGGATGAAGGATGAACGTCCGCGTCCGCTCGCGTTCGCCCCGCCACCTTAGCTCAATTGACAGAGCACCGCTTTTGCAATGTTTTTTAGCCAGTTCCGCCCCGCCAGAAGTCTACGGAAACGCGGTTTTTCCAGCGGGAAGCGGCGGAACGGCGGCAGGATTGGCTAAACGGATCGGGTCGATAAAATCTCCGTAGACCGCGCCGCCTTAGCTCAATTGGCAGAGCAGCGCTTTTGTAAAGCGCAGGTTGTCGGTTCGATTCCGACAGGCGGCTTACCCGACGGCAGTTCGTTCGCGCTCTGCCGTGCCCGTTGATCTTCCCGACCTCCCGCCCTTCGAACATTTCGCGGAACTCATCGGGCGGATTGATCCGCTCCCAATGGGGCGGCGGCGTACCGACGACCAACGGGCGCGGCGCTCCTCCCGACGTTTGATCCGCTCCGCATCTACCCGACCGACGCGCGGGGCATGTCGATCGATTACGCGCCGTTCGATTGGATCAATGAAGCGGCCCGCGTCGTCATCGTCGGCACTACTCCCGCCCGCGATTCGATGCTCACAACGCGGTGATGGCTCGCCGCGCGGCAATCATGGACGGGGAACCGCTCTCCGTTGCCGCCAAGCGGGGAAGCTGACGGGTTGCTTTTCGAACGTGCGGAAGGTGCTTGCGGAACAGCTTGACGCGCCGGACGTTCATCGGGCGCTTGACCTCCCGACGGGGGGGGAGTTTTGGGAGTCGCGCCGCGACCTACTCCACCCAGGTCGTCCGTCCGCTACCCCGTCCTCCGCAAGCGGATCAATCACGACGGCTACAGCCCGCGCCTTGCCGATTCGCCCGCATCGTCCCGGTTGGCCCAGGGGTAGCGGAAGCGTTGGAAGCCATCGGCATCGGTGAGCGGTACATGCTCAAGGGCATGCCTCATGCGTCAACGGGCGGCGGTCATTCGGATCGGGAAGAGACGTGCAAGCGGGAACGGGAGCAAATGGCCGCGAGGGTCAAGCGTGGGGCGGCGAGTTGTTCGACCTCACCCGGGATCCGGACGAACTGGGCAACGTCTACGCCGACCCCGCGCAACGTGAGACTGTGGACAAGCTGAAAGCCGAGCTGAAACGCCTGCGCGAGGAACTGAAGGACGCCGACCAGTTCGCGAATCGGCTGCCAAAGGATGAGGTGTGATGGGCTTCGGTCTGGTGCGTGCGCGGGACGTCGGGCCACGGTAACGCAGGCGGCCAGTGGCGCACCCGAACGTGAAGCGGGGCGCCGACCTGGGCGGTGAGGCGGCGCCGGCCCAGGACCGGTGTCGCCCCCGTGATCACGCGTTAGGTGCGGCGGCGGCTGCGGCGGAGTCGTCCCGATCCGGGCGGGCCTCGTCCCGGCGGCGCGGGTAGAGGATGACCGTTCCGAGCACGGCGGCGATCAGCGAGGCGATGAAGATCGCGATCTTGGCGGCCGCGAAGTCGGCGGGGTCCGGGAACGCCTCGCCGGCGATGAACAGGGACATCGTGAACCCGATGCCGCCCAGCGCGCCGGCGCCACACAACTGGCGCCACGAGTAGGCCGCCGGCTTGACCGCGACGCCGCTCCGCACCGCGAGCCACGCGGCCGCCACGATGCCGACCGGTTTGCCCACGACCAACCCGACGACGATCGCGGTCATTAGTGGCCCGTGCCCGCGGAACGCGTCCGCCGACCAGGCGACGCCCGCGTTCGCCAGCGCGAAGATCGGCAACACCGCGTAGCTCGACCACGGTTCGACGGTGCGGAGCAGCTTGTCCGCGGGCGAGTCGATCCGGGCGTGGATGGCGTCCAGGGCGCGGAGCGCCGGCTCGGACGGCCCGGGCCGCATCGCCTCCCCCGCGCGGCGCTGCTCGTGCCGGATCACGGCCGACGCCTGGGCGAGCAGCGCGGTCAGGTTCGCCGGCGGGCGGGTCGGGATCAGCAGGGCCAGGACCACCCCGGCCAGCGTCGCGTGGAGCCCGGCCTCGTGGAGGAAGAACCAGAGCACGACGCCGCACACCGCGTACGGCAGGGTGGCGTACACGCCGGCCCGGTTGAGCACGACCAGCAGCGCGGTCACCGCGCCGCCGGCGATCAGGTACGACGCGTGAACCTCGCCCGTGTAAAAAAGCGCGATCACGCCGATCGCGACGATGTCGTCGATGATGACGGCCGCGGTCAGGAACACGCGGAGTTCCACGGGGACGCGGGTGCCGAGCAGGACGATCAGCGCGACCGCGAAGGCGGTGTCGGTCCCGATCGGGATCCCCCACCCGTGCCTGAGCCCGGCCGGCGCGATCAGCGAGAACAGGAGCGCGGGCAGGGCGATCCCGCCGATGGCGGCGATCACGGGAAGGGCCCCGGACCGGAACGTGGCGAGGTGGCCGACCGTGAACTCGCGCTTGATCTCGAGGCCGACGACGATGAAGAAGATCGTGAGCAGGCCGTGGTTCACCCAGTCGAGCAGCGTGATCGCGAACGCGGACGCGCCCCACCGGAACCCGAACAGCGTTTCCCACCAGGACAAAAACGCCGGCCCCGCGGGCGAGTTACTGACGATCAAAGCGAGCGCCGTCGCGAGCCCGAGGAGCAACCCGGACGACGGGCCCCAGCGGACGAACTCGAACGCGGCGGCCTGGATCCGGTGCCCGAGCGAGCCGAGCATCGCGTCGGCGAGCGAGCTCTCGTCCCACGTGCCGGCGTACCGGCGGCCGTTGATGAAGAACGTCGGCGTCAGCCGCACGCCGCTCCGGCCCGCGCCCTCGGCGTCCTCGCGCACCCGAGCCCGGGCCGCGGCGCGTGCCGGCTCGGTCGCGGCGTCGGCCGGCGGCAGGCCGAAGTCGCGCGCGATCCGCTCGAAGTCCCCGTCGGCGAACGCGGGCCCGCGCTCCATGAGGGCCTCGTGGACCTCCCAAAACTTTCCCTTCGCTTCCGCGGCGTACTCCGCCAACTCCGCTGCTCGCACGGCGTCGGCACTGTCCGGGGCGGGGAGGTGGCGGAACACGTACCGCATCCGGTCACCGAACCGGCCGCGCAGCCCCTCGACGACGTCGTGCACCGCGTGACAACTCCGGGACGTGTAGCTCCCGTACTCGACGAGCGTCATCTCCGCCTCGGCTGGCCCCAGGACGTGGTCGCGTGCCGGGTCGACCGGCGGGTCTAGTTTGTTGGCTGCCGTGTCGGTCATGGTCTTCCCTCGAAGTCTCCGTCACCCGTGCCCCACCCGCAACGGCCGGAATCGGCCGGAATCGGCCGGAATCGGCCGGAGCGCGTCCGCCGATTGATGCACCTGCGCTCCCCACCCTGTCGACGGGCTCGGGCCCTCCGGCGCAAGAACTCTTGATTGTGAGGGTGCCCCGGTGGCCCCCTCCCGTCGCGCTCGCGCACCGCCCGGTGCGGCACGCAGGATCAGACGGCCAAATCGTAGTCGGGGCGTAGACATAACAAACCGATAAAGTTCAAATGGTTCGTATTGACGTTCTGAATAGGACGGGTCGTCGACACGCGCGGGTCTGGCGGACGCGCCGCCACGCGCCGAACGGACCAGCGATGAAATGGGTCAACTACAACCACCTCTATTACTTCTGGGTCGTCGCCCGCGAGGGCGGGGTCGTTCGCGCCGCCGATGAGCTGATGGTGTCGCAGCCGACGATCAGCAACCAACTCAAGGACTTGGAGGGCGCGCTCGGCCGGAAACTGTTCGAGCGGGCCGGGCGCGGGCTCAAGCTGACGGACGCCGGGCGCGTCGCGTTCAGCTACGCGAACGAGATGTTCTCGCTCGCCCAGGAACTGCTGACCGCGCTCGAGCACCGGCCGGCCGAGCTCGCGCTCCGGCTCGCGGTCGGCGTGCTCGACGTGCTCCCCAAACCGGTCGCTCGGCAGCTCCTCGCCCCGGCCCTCGGGCTGGACACGCCCGTGCGACTGATCTGCCGGGAGGACAAGGCGGACCGCCTGCTGGCCGACCTCGCGGCCCGCCGCACCGACCTGGTTCTGAGCGACGCGCCGATCGGGACGGCCGTGCAGGTCGAGGGTTTCAACCACTTGCTCGGGGAGTCGGGCGTGTCGTTCTTCGCGACGCCCGAGCTGGCCCGCCGGTACGCCAAGAATTTCCCGAAGTCGTTGAACGGCGCACCCGTCCTGCTCCCGACCGACCACACGCAGGTCCGGCGGTCGCTGAACCACTGGTTTGACGCCAAGCGGATCCACCCGGTCGTGGCGGGCGAGTTCGACGACAGCGCGCTCATGCTCTGGTTCGGCCGGATGGGGGCCGGCGTCCTGCCGGCCCCGACGGTGATCGAGGCCGATGTCCTGCGGGAGACGCCGCTCAAGCTCGTCGGCCGAGCGCGGGACGTCCGAGAGCGGTTCTACGCGATCACGCTCGAGGAGGATCCCGCGCACCCGGCCGTCGCCGCGATCTGCCGCGCGGCGCGGCGGCGGTAGGCCGTGAGCCCGCGGTCGCACTCAGTCAGGCGCGGTCGAGCCGCAATCAGACCGCCGCGGGGGCGTGTGCTGGAGGGGCTTCGCTATCGGTACGCTGAGTGCGCCAAACGCCTGGACCGGAAGCCATCAACATTACATTCAGCTTCTGAATGTGAATGCATCATACTAAGTATTATACCTATTCGTTGGGGATCACTATGATGGGTGGAGTTACATCGGAAGTCACGGGATCCCCAACGCTGCGGGGCACCGCGACGGCACCGGGCAGCGGGCCACCCTTACAGAGGAGTTCTCAATGTTAGTCGACACGCGAGCCATGGACTTCGTCCTGACCGACGCGCTCCGCGGACACGTCCAGTCCCGCGTCCGCACGGCCCTCGCCCCGCTCGGGGCCAGGGCCCAGGCCGTCACCGTCCGGCTCGAAGACGTGAACGCCGACCGCGGGGGCGTCGACAAGCGGTGCCGGATCGTGGCCACCGTGCGCCGGCGGCCCGTGATCGTCGCGCAGGCGACGGACGCGGACCTGTACGTCGCGATCGACACGGCCGCGGGCCGGCTCCGGCGCATGGCCCTCCGGTCGGTGCGGCGGCCGTTCGCCCGCGCCCGGAAGGACCCGCAGCGGCCCGGCAATTTGATCGCGGCCTGAGACCGTCCGACGGGATCCGTTTACGTCACATTTGGGGCGACCGTCACCGCAGCGCCGCCCGTGGCGCGGTGTCGACCGGCATCACCACACGAAGGAGATCTGACATGCGCTCACGAACCGTGACCCCCAAGGCCTCGCGCGTCCTGACCGACGCGGACTTCGACCGCCTGCGGCACCTGGTCGGATCCCCGCGCTACCGGACGTCCGGCCCCGTGCCGCTCGCGCCGCTCCGGGGCGAGCTCCGCCGCGGGACGGTCGTGGCGCCGGCGCGGGTGCCCGGGGACGTCGTCACGATGCGCTCGCGCGTCCGCGTCCGCGAGCCGCTGCGGAAGGAGAGCGCGACCTACACGGTCGTCTACCCGGACGAGGCGGACTTCGACGCGGGCCGGTTGTCCGTGCTCGCGCCACTCGGGACCGCGCTCATCGGCGCGCGGGAGGGCGAGGCCGTCGAGTTCGACGCGCCCGGCGGGCGGCGGCGGCTCGAGGTCGTGAAGGTGCTCTACCAGCCCGAGGCGGCGGGCGACTTCCACCTGTAGCAGTCCCGCCCGGGCGACGGCCCTCAATTCATGGGGGCCTGCGGCACCGATCTCGGCAGCCGCGGACAACGAAAGGAGTCATCAGCCATGTTCTTCAGCAAACGGATCATCTCGGTGCTCGACAAGGAACGCCTCCTCGACACGGTCGCCCGCGAGCGGCGGTCGTGGGCGTCGCACGCCCCGTACCTCGAGCTCTTCCCCAAGGAGATCCGGCGGACGCCCGCGCTCGAGCCGGCCGACGTTCCGGCCGACGCGATCACGATGAACGCCCGGTTCACGCTCGAGGACCCGTGGACGGGCGAACGGGCCTCGTACACGCTCGTCTACCCGGACGAGGTGGTCCCGCGCGAGGGTCGCATCTCGGTGGCGAGCCGGATGGGCATGGCGCTGCTCGGCGCCCGCGCGGGCGACGACGTCGTGTGGAGCGCGCTGGACGGCCCCGTCGTCGCGCGGGTCACGGACGTCCACTACCAGCCGGAGGCCGCCCTCCGGCGCGGCCGAGCGGACCGGGAGGGCGCCGGCGGGCCCTGCCCGGTGTGGCTCGCCGAGCGCGTTTGGGAGGACGACGGCGGCCCGGCCGTGAGCCGGACGCCGCACCCCGCGCCCGCCGGTCGACCGAGCACCGGGGCGGGTGAGGGCGGCCCCGCCCGCTACAATGCACGTTCCCACCACCCCTCACCCGAGGCGCCGAGTACCGATGGACCTCCGCGACCGACATCACGAGCGACCCTCGCCGCCGGCTTCGGCCGCCCGGTACGGCGCCGAGTCCGCCGGCCGCCTGATGTCGACCGACGTCCTCCCGCTCCCCGACACGCTGACCGTTGACGAGCGCTGGACGAGGTCCGCCGGCACCTCGAGGGTCAGGGCCAGCAATACTACGCGTACGTGACCGACGGGCAGGGCCGGCTGGCCGGGGTCCTGTCGATGCGCGACCTGATCCTGGCGCGGCCGGCCGCGCCGCTCGCCCGCGTGATGCGGCGCGACCCCGTGTGCGTCGGCGCGGACGACGACCGCGAGCGGGTCGCGGACGTCCTGGTCCGGCACCGGTACGTCGCGCTCCCGGTGGTGGACGCGTCGCGGCGTCTGCTCGGCATCGTGACGGTCGACGACGTGATCGACGTGATCGTCGCCGAGGCGACCGAAGACGTCCACCGCATGTTTTCGGCCGGGGCCGGGGAGTCGCTGGCGAGCCCGTGGCGCTACAGCTTCGGGAAGCGGCTGCCGTGGCTGCTGTTGAACCTGCTGCTCGCCGCCTCCGGCGCGCTCGTCGTCCGGATGTTCGAGGGCACGATCGCCGCGTGGACGGCCCTGGCGGTGTACATGCCGGTCGTCGCCGGCATGGGGGGCAACGCGAGCGCCCAGGCGATGGCGGTGGCGGTCCGAGGCATCGCGCTGGGCGAGGCCGGCCACGTCCGCGTCCGGGCCGTCGTCGCGCGCGAGCTGCGGGTCGGGCTCGCCGCCGGGCTCGTGACCGGGGCCCTCGCGTTCGGCGCGGCGTCGCTCCTCCACTACGGCGACGCGCCGCTGCTCGGCGGGCTCGTCGCGGTCGCGCTCCTGGTCAACACGACGGTCGCGTGCGCGTGGGGCGCGGCCGTCCCGTTCGTCATGCGCACACTGGGGTTCGACCCGGCCCAGTCCGCGACCATCTTCACGACGGTGCTGACCGACACCCTCGGGTTCCTGACGTTCCTCGGCCTGGTGGCGCTGTCGATGTCCGTGCTGCGCTGACCCACCCGGCGCCGACCGCGCCCGCCCGAGTCGGTCGGCCTCGTGGACGAACGGGCGCGGCTGTTTCGACGGCCCCGAGCTCTCGAATTCCATGGCGTGGAAGTTGACCGCGAGAGCGGCCGCGCCCTCAGGTGGTCAATTCCGGGAATGAACGGGCGCGCGGTCGCGACGTCCAGGTACCTGCGGAGGTACTCGACCTGGTGCTCCTCGGTCCACATCGCCGGCGCCGTGTTGTGCACGCCGGCGATCGTGTCCGTGCCGAACTCCGCGATGCATCGGCTCGTTGGCGACGGCCCATCGGATCGCGTTCGGGTGGTTCTTGTCGCGGGCGATCAGTTCCCGGAGCTGTCTCTTGCATTGTTCGAGCCGCGCGGCCGTCGCGGCGGGCAGTCCTCGAAGTTCAGCCCGACCGAACATCGTCGCCCGGCGTACCGGTATGTGACCGGCGGTTCGGCAGATGGTCTCGAACGGACACACCAAACCCGCTCAGACGGCGATTGGAGGCTTGGAATCGCGGAG
>DASPKW010000144.1:0-13587 GCA_035627895.1 Tepidisphaeraceae bacterium
TACGGCGGCGGCGGCGGCCGCGGTGGCTACGGCGGTGGCGGCGGTGGCCGCTCCGGTGGTGGCGGTGGGTACGGCGGCGGCGGCGGCGGCGGCGGCGGTGGCCGGCCCCGCTGGTAAACCCAGCCTGCTACGCAAACATCAAGTTCGCAACAGAGGGGCGCCGGTTCCCCCGGCGCCCCTCTTTCGCGCGCCCAACCGCTTCACCAAACCGCCCCGTACGGGTATACCCCACACCCCAGACCTAACCGCGGAGCCCCCATGACCCGACCGACGCGTCGCCTCGTTTTGTCCGCACTCGCCCTCGTCGCGCTCGTCCTCCCGTCCGGCGCGGGCGCCCAGCCGGCCGCGACCCAGTCGTACGACGTCGTGATCGTCGGCGGCACGCCCGGCGGGATCATGACCGCGATCGGCGCCGCGCGGCTCGGCAAGACCGCCGTGATCCTCGAGCGCACCGAGCACGTCGGCGGCCTCCCGTCCAACGGCCTTGGGGCGACCGACATCGCGACCCGCGGCGCGACCGGCGGCCTGTTCACCGAGTTCGTCGGCCGAAACTACAAGCACTATGTCGACACCTATGGCCCGACCTCGCAGCAGGTGAAGGACTCGTCCAACGGGTACCACTTCGAGCCGAGCATTGCGGAGAAGACGTTCCACGCGATGCTCGCCGAGCACCCGAAAATCACCGTCCTGAAGATGCGCCAGTTCGACGCCAAGGCCGAGAACGTGACGCTCGACGGGACCAAGGTCACGAAGATCCGCGTGACGCACCGCCCGGACGGGAAGGTCGAAGAGTACGCCGGCAAGATCTTCGTCGACGCGACGTACGAGGGCGACCTCGGCGCCGCCGCCGGCGCGCCGTTCCGCACGCGGCGCGAGGGGAAGAAGGAGTACAACGAGCCGCTGGCCGGCAAGGTGTACAAGGCCTGGCGCACGCAGCCCGACGAGCTCGGCGAGGGCTCGACCGGCGAGGGGGACGACACGATCCAGGCGTTCAACTTCCGCATCTGCCTGACGACCCGCGCCGACAACATGGTGAAGGTCGAAAAGCCCGCCAACTACAACCGCGACGAGTTCAAGTCGATCATCGAGGACGTGAAGCTCGACCGGTGGGCGACCAAGACCGGCAAGGCCGGCGGCGAGATGGAGACGCCCAACGGGATCGGGCGGATCGTGAACATGGTCAAGCTGCCCAACGGCAAGACCGACGCGAACAACCAGCACGCCGCGTTCGTGTCGACCGATTTGCCGGAGGAGAACTACCCCTGGCCGACCGCCGACTGGGCGTGGCGCGACAAGTTCGCCCAGCGCCTGCGCGAGTACAACCTCGGCCTGATCTGGTTCGTGCAGAACGACCCGGAGCTGCCGGCCGACTTCCGCGCCAACTGCGCCAAGTGGGGCCTGGCGAAGGACGAGTACACCGACAACGGCAACTTCCCCCGGCAGGTGTACGTGCGCGAGGGCCGGCGGATCGAGGGCGAGTACTTGTTCACCGCCCACGACGCGCTGCCGAAGGTCAAGGGCGGGCGGACGCCGATCCACACCGACAGCATCACGGCCAGCCACTACGCGCTCGACTCGCACGCCCACCACAAGCGCGAGCCGGGCAAGGTGCACCTCGACGGCTTCCTGAGCCACCCGACCAGCGTCTACACCGTCCCCTACGGCGTGATGGTCCCCAAGAAGATCGACAACCTCCTGACGCCGGTGCCGGTGAGCGGAACGCACATCGGCTTCAGCACGCTGCGGATGGAGCCGTGCTGGATGGCCCTGGGCCAGGCCGCCGGCGTCGCGGCCGCCGTCTCGATCGACGACAACACGACCCCCCGCGCGGCGGACGTGAAGAAGATCCAGTCCGAGCTGCTCAAGCAGGGCGCGATCCTGATGCACTTCACGGACGCCAAGCCCGACCACAAGCACTACGCCGCCCTGCAGAAGGCCGCGATGGCGGGCCTGATCGGCGAGGGCGGGTACGCGTCGGGGATCGACAAGCCGGTCGCCAAGGGCGAGCCGGAAAAGTGGGCGGAGAAGCTCGGGCTCAAGGGCGAGCTGAAGTACGAGGCGGGAAAGACGACGCGCGGCGAAGTGTTCGAGGCGTTGTTCAAGTAGGGCGGGCGGACTCTCGGTGTACTCGCCCGCGCGATCGCGTTCGGGGAATCGTGAAACATGAAGACATGAAGCATGAAGAAGGTGGCCGGCCGGCCTGCGGCCCTCTTCATGTTCACGGGTCTCGAGCCCGTTGCGCGCTGGCGTGACTGTTCATGGCATGGGTACCGCCCGCAAGGCGATACCCGTGTGAAGCGCGTCCACGGCGGACCCGCGCATCTCTCCGGGCGGCCCGGACACGAGTATCGCCTCACGGCCGTACCCATGCCCCGCCGTTATCCGGAGCGCAGGGAAGGATCCAGCCCCGAACCGTGACGGGCGCTGACCCCGCCCACCCACCTGTCGTTCCGAAGTACCCCGAGGAATCCGGCCGGCGCGCGAGGGCTCGCTCGACATTGCGAGTCGGCGTACGACCGCGCGGCCCCTGCCTTCCCTGCGCCTCCCTACTCCGCGTAGGGCACGCTTCAGACGATTTTGCACGAACGACCTAAGCGGCGGCTAACTTGGCGGCCGCCCGTTGGGCCCGGAGGCGCGCGTGGTACAGGATGATCTTCGCCCCGACCCACCGCGTGACCCGGCCGATCGTCCGCACCCACGCGGGGAGCGCGGCCAGCCCGCCGCCGTGACACGTCAGCGTGCTGAACCCCCGCTCGACGGCGTTGCGGTGGTGCAGGACGTGGTCGCACAGGTCCGGCTTGGCCGCCCACAGCGCGACCAGCTCGCGCCGGGCGGCGCCCATCTGCCGCAGCGTGACCGCGTGGTGGCCGCCGTCGCCCGTCCGGCCCTGCCCGCGCAACGGGCACAACAGCCGCGCCCCGGCCCGCGCGACCCGCTTGTGCAGCGGGGCCGCGTCGAAGTTCGCGTCGGCCAGCGCGAGCGCGTCGGGCGGCATCTCGGGCAGCGACTCGCACAGCAGCCGCGCGACCGTCTTCTCGTCGGCGTTCAGCGGCGTGACGGCCCACAGCGGGAGCCGCCCGTCGTCGGTCACCCACGCGTGCAGCTTGTACCCCTTGGCGAACCCGCCCGAGACGTGCCCGCGGCGCGCGTCGCGGTCCCGGCTGACCGGCGAGACGGTCAGCGGCTTGCCGTCCAGCGCGCTCAGGCCGGTCGCGATCCCGCGGGCCGCCAGGTCGTCGTGCACCCGCTGGAGGACCGCCCGCGCGACGTCGGTCTTGACCCGCCGGGTGAACTGGCTGACGCTGGGCAGTTGGCGCGGCCGGAACAGCGTGTTGTAATGCGCGCGGTCGCACGCCCAGCAGAGCGGGCGGTCGTGCCACGCGGCCCACAGGTACATCCGCACGACCAGGGCGTCGGCGAACTTGCACTCGCGCCCGCGCCGGCCGACGGCCCGCACGGCGCGCGACACGGCCGCGGTCACCCGGGCCCACAACTCGCGATCGGTCGTCTCGCCCATACTTTGGTTCCTTTCGTGTTGGCACACCGAAGGGCTAAGTATGGGCGTTCTATATAGATGGCGCAAGGCGCGCAACCGCTTCGCGCGCAATCGTCTTCAGCGAGCGGAACGAACGTCGAGCAGCGCCGATCCGCGGCGCTCGGAGTTCACGCTTCAGCGTGTCGCGGTGCGATGATCGGCCGCGTGGGCCGGGCTCGAAGCCGGACGGGATGCCGGGCCTTGCCGTTTCTGCATCACGCGCGGCCGCCACCGTCGGTAAACTCTGCGTGATGCCGCGGGATCAACAGTACCCTCCAGAGCAAGTCGATCGGGAACCGCCGCCTCCGACGACGTCGACGACCACGTTGGACTACGCACATCCTGCACGCCACCCCCAGCCGCGCGCGTCGTTCTACGGCCGCGCGGCAATGGTGATGGCGGGGCTGACGATCGTCGTGTTGGTGTACGTGCGGACCGCCCGTCCGGGTCAGCACCCGGGCGGGCCGTTCTGGGAGGCGCTGTGGGCGAACGCCATGTGGCCGGGCGGGATCGGGCTGGCGCTCGCCGCGGCCGGGCTGATCGAGCCCGGCCGCCGGCGTACCGCCAGCCTCATCGCAATCGTGGTGATCGTCCTCGCGTACGCGTTGCTGTCGCCGCCCCTCAATTTCGCGTAGTCCCCCCGCATGCGGGCGGGGGTGGCCTCTGACTGGGGCGAACCCGGGACGGGCACAGAAATCTCGACACCGAGACACAGAGGTCGAAAGTGGAAGATAAAACTAACTGTCTTCTCCCTCTTCCGATCTCTGTGCGGGAGCCTGTTCTGAGGTAGGAAGGATGTCTCTGTGTTGAATCCTTTGGCCTGCGGCCATTCGCGGGTAAATTCCGCCGCCGATGCACTCGATCGTTCTTCTCATGCGACTCCGCCCGGCGCTGACGGCGCGGTACCTGCGCCTGGCCGCCGGCCGGGCGTTCCTGGCGGAGTTCGGCGAAGACGCGGAGTCGGAGAACTTCGTGGCCGAGCAGGGGGCCGGGTTCGCCGTGCGCGTGGGCGATCACTTCATGGGCGTGTCGTCCGGCGCGCGGTACTTCGAGGGCGAGGACGCGCACGACCAGGTCGTGGGCGACGAGCGGGCCGCCGACGCCGTGCGGGAGCACCGCGGGTGGGTGGGCGTGGACTACTTCGGCGGACCGGGCGGCCCCCTACGTGAGGCGGGGGCGTACCGGCCGGCGTACCGGACGATGGCCCGGCTGGCGCGGCAGTTGGCGACGCGCGGCGAGTGCCTGGCGGTGATCGCGACCGCCTCGGGCGCGATGCGCGTGTACGACCAGAGCGCGATCGAACTGCTCGACTCGAAGGACCCGGCGGCCGAGCTGGACGTCACGCCGCCCGCCCCGAAGGACGTGAAGGCGCGCGGCGGCCGTAACGGTCGCAGCGGGACGGCGTAGAAAAGGCGGGGCACAGGAGCGATCGATGCGCGAGCGAGGACGGATGGCGAGCGGGCGGTGGTCTTGGGTCGCGATTCTGGCCATGGTCGCGCTGATCGCGGGGGCCGTTGCCGCCGCCGAGCCGGACGGGCGGCTCTCGGCGGACGAGATCAAGCAGTGGGGGTGGGACCAGGAGATCGTTCGGCCGGACGGGCTGAAGATTTCGTGGGCGATGAAGTCGGCGCTGGCGGTGGACGCGGGGTGGCTGACGCCGGGGAAGTTCCCGGAGCACGCGGTCTGTTACCGGTCGCCGAAGGAGATCGCGGCGGTGTACGCGGCGTCGCTGAAGGCGGGGTCGAAGGAGCCGGCGTTCGTCACGTACCCCAAGCCGGCGGACGGGTCGCTGCGGATCGTCGGCACGGGGCACAGTTTCATGATGCCGGGGTACGGGACGCTCCCGGGCATCGCGCAGGCCGCGGGGCTCAAGGAGCAGCGGCTGTACGTGCACGCCGGGGGCGGCGTGACCGGGAGCGCGCGGTACAAGTGGGAGGAGGAGAACGGCATCTTCCAGTTCGACAAGAAGCCCAAGCCGAAGCTGCTCGCGTCGATCGCCAACGGGCAGTGGGACGTAATGATGTGGGGGCCGTTCTTCCAGGACCGGCCGGCGTACTACGAGTGCTGGATCGACTTCTGCCTGAAGTACAACCCGCAGATGAAGTTCTACCTGGTCGACGTGTGGCCGGGCATCGCGGGGTTCAGTAAGGCGCCGGCGACGGAGGCCGAACTGTCGGACGAGGCGATGGGACAGTGGTTCGGGATCCCGAAGGAGACGTTCGCGCGGATCGTGGCGGCGCTGGAGAAGAAGCACCCCGGGCGGGTGTTCCTGGTGCCGATGAACGACGCGATGCACCTGGCGGCCAGGCGGCAGCGCGAGGGGAAACTGCCGGGGATCGAGAGCGTGCACAAGCTGATCGGGAAGAAGGAGCGGTCGCTGTTCACGGACCCGATCGGGCACCTCGGGCCGGGGTTCAATCTGCTCGAAGGGTACGTGTTCTACGCGGCGCTGTACGGCAAGTCGCCGGAGCAGATTCCCGGGATGCTGGCGCGGGAGGGGCAGTTTCCTTCGAAGGAATTGGATTTGGCGTTCCGGCAGATCGCGTGGGAGGCGGTGAGCGGGAACGGGCAGAGCGGGGTGAAGGGGAAATGAGTCGGCCTGTGCGGGTTAACGGGTCTGGGCGGGGCGCAAATTGCATGCGAGTGTGACGCGGCTCGCGCCGGGGCGTTTTCGGGGGGAGTTTTACTTGGAAACGGGGCGGCGGCGGGGTAGGTTGACCCGTGCGTCGGTCGCCGACGTGGCTGCCGTGGAGTCGAGGGCTTTGTGGTGACTCCGCAGTGCTGCCGCCCCGCCTTCTGGAGAGGATGCCCGCGATGGAATTCAGGATGCTTTCTCGTCGCCGTGCGGCGGCCGCTGTCGCCGCGTCGTTGCTGGCCGTGTCCGCCCCGTTGACCGCCCGGGCCGCGATCGTGGCGGATTTTACGGACGGGAACGGGACGGCGCTGCCCGACCAGTGGACGGGTGTCGCGGGGAGCGGGTGGGCGACGGCGTGGGGGTCGTCCGGCTCGGCCGCGGGCACGGGCGTGGTCAATACCAGCCCGCTCGACGGGGGCGGGAACTACCTCCAATTCGTAGACAACACGGCGACCACCCCGGCCTACATCCGGCGGCAGTACGCGACGTCGGGCGACGTCAACATTACCCAGCCGTACCGGATTTCGCTCCGCTACCGGTTCGACGGGACGATGGGGGACTTTACGGCGTTCAACGACCGGCTCGCGATCTTCGGCGACCCGGGCGCCGTCACGTCGAGCGCGACGTCGAACACGTGGCTGGTCGGCGTGGCCGGGGGCAACTCGGGGGCGAGCGCGAGCCAGAGCGTGTTCCCGGGCAACTGGTACATGTACGACAACAACGGCTCGACCGACTTCGCCACGTCGAACATGGTCGACACGGGGCTGGCGCTGGTCGGCGGGCGTGTTTACGGGATTACGGTCGACGTGGACCCGACGACGGGGACGTACGACGCGACGATCGACGACGGGGTGAACCCGGCGTTTACGGCGAGCGACCTGACCTTCCGGCGCGGGGCGGGGGCGTCCTCGGCGTCGTGGTTCCACGTCTCGGGGAACGCCACGGCGGCGACGGACAACTCGGCGTTCTCCCTCGACGGCGTGGTGATCTCGCCGGTGCCCGAGCCGTCGACGGCGGCGCTGCTGCTCATCGGCGCGGGGCTGCTGGGGCGGCGCGGCCGGCGGCGGTAAGCTCGGAGTTTAGGACGCCCACGCCGACTCCTGTGGAGTCGGATCGCGACGCAGTCGCGGTCTTCCCCAGTGCGCGCATCGTGATTCACGCGGGGTCGAACCCGCTGCCGCCTCCCGGGCGACAGCGCAGGATGCGCTTCAGCGCGCGCCACGCGCCGCGTGCAGGGCCGTGCTTGCGGATGGCGTCGATCGCGTACTGCGAGCAGGTGGGGTGGAAGCGGCAATGCCCGCCCATGAACCGGCCGAGCGTGGCGCGGTAGAGGTGGACGAGGAAGATGAGGAGGGAGGAGAGCACGAGGATGGAAGATGGAAGAGGGGCGGATGGATTAAAGCGCTGAGCGCGACGACTTCCATCTTCTATCCGCCATCCTCGATCCTCGTGCTTTTCCTCTGCCATTCCTTGTGCAGCGCGACCATCAGGTGCGACAGGATCCGCTGGTAATCCGCCAGCAGCAGCACGTCGTGGGGGCGGACGTTGATGACGACGTCGTAGCCGGCGGGCCAGTCGTGCTGGAGCATGCGGAAGGCCTCGCGGAGCAGGCGCTTGATCCGATTACGCTTGGGGGCGATGCCGACCTTTCGGCCGACGGACAGGCCGAGGCGCGGGTGGGTCAGGTCGTTGGGGAGCGCAAAGATCGTCAGCGGGCCGCGGGACTGGCGGGTCTTGGCCTCGTAGACGGCTTGGAACTGGCGCGCGTGGGTGAGGCGGTGGCGGCGGGCGAACGGGTAGGGGCGCGCGGCGGGCATGGGGTCGTGGGGAAACGTGGGGAATGACGAATGCCGAAACCGGAAATCCGAATCAAACCCGAAAGTCGAAACTCGAATGCCGAAGCGGGTGGCGGATCAGCGATGTGTCGGCATTCGGCATTCGAGCTTGGTCATTGACTCGAGCTTCGGGTTTCGACGTTCGTCATTGTCCCGGTCTGACGCCGTGCGCAAATCCCGCGGACGGTGGGCAGTGCCCACCCTACGGATCCCGCATCAATGGATGCCCTTCGCCGCCAGCCAGCGTTCGGCGTCCAGCGCGGCCTTGCAGCCCATGCCCGCCGCCGTGATGGCCTGGCGGTAGGTGCTGTCGGCGACGTCGCCGGCGGCGAACACGCCATCGACGTTGGTCGTCGTGCGGAACGGGTCGGCCAGTTTCACGTAGCCCTTGTCGTCGGTCTCGATCTGCCCGCGGAGGAACTTCGTGTTGGGGGTGTGGCCGATCGCGACGAACATGCCGGCCGCGTCGATCGTGCGCGTCTCGCTCGTCTTGAGGTTCTTGACGCGGACGGCGGTCATTGAAGGGCCGGTGGCGGTCGTGGTGCCCAGGACCTCTTCGACGGCCGAGTCCCACACGGGCTCGATCTTCGGGTTGGCCAGGGTGCGGTCGGCCATGACGGGGCTGGCGCGCAGCGCGTTGCGGCGGTGGACCAGGTACACCTTGGTGGCGAACTTGGTCAGGTAGGTGGCCTCCTCGCACGCGGTGTCGCCGCCGCCGACGACGACGAGCGGGACGTTGCGGAAGCGGGGCAGGCCGCCGTCGCAGACGGCGCACGCGGAGACGCCGAAGTTCTTGTACTGGTTCTCGGACTCGAGGCCGAGGTAGTTGGCCGACGCGCCGGTCGCGATGATGACGCTGTGGGCCTGGAAGGCCTTGCCGGTCGAGTCGGTGAGGTTGAAGGGGCGGGTCGAGAGGTCGAGGTCGCGGACGTCTTCGGTGACGATGCGGGCGCCGTAGCGCTCGGCCTGCTCGCGGCACTTCATCATGAGTTCGGGCCCCGTCACACCGTGCGGAAAGCCGGGGAAGTTCTCGACCTCGGTGGTCAGGTTGAGCTGGCCGAGCGGGAGGGTGCCGGCGAGGCGGTTCTCCTCGGAGATCGCGCCCTCGTAGACCAGGGGCTGGAGGTTGGCGCGGGCGGCGTAGATGGCGGCGGTCCAGCCGGCGGGGCCGGAGCCGATGATCACGAGCTTTTCGACGCGGGAGTGGTCAGTCATTGCGGTTCGTTCCGGACGTTGATGAGACGGCGATCCAGTGAATTGTAGGGCGGTGGGCCGCGGGAGGGGAAGGGTATGGGCGCGCGGCGGGTGGGGCAAGGGGGCGCGCGGGGTAGTGAACGGACCGTGGCTCGCCGATGCAACCCGGGCCCGTGCGGCGCGTCTATCGGGCAGGGGGGTTATGATCGCACGGAACGGAGTCGCCTATGCGTTACGTGGTGTGCTGGATCGTCTTGCTCGGCGTCGCCGCGGTCGCGCCGGGGGCGGCGGCGGACTGGGGCGCGCGCGTCGCGAAGTTGGCCGACGCGAACGGGGAGGGCCTCGCGGCGCTGAAGAAGGAAATCGTGGCGGGCGGAATCGACGCGCACGCGGCGCTCGCCGAAGGTCCAGATGCGACCTGGGCCCTGCGCCTCGAACTCCGCCGGCAGATCCGCAAGGCGCGGGACGAGGCGGCGCGGAAGCGGGGGCTGGTCGTGCACGAGTGGGGCGCGGTCGGGTTCGGGCAGGGGGTCGAGGGCGGGCGGCTGGACCTCGGCACCGACGCGTCCGACTTGCCGGAGTTCGTCCAGCGGTGGGACGAGATCGCCCGGCAGCGCGGCGGCGCGGACGACCCGAACGCGGGCGGCGAGAACGCCGCGCCGGGCGTGAAGATCGAGATCATCAAGAAGCCGATCATCTACTTCTACTCCGACCGCCCGGAGACGATGCGCGTGGACGTCGGGTGCCCGAACGGGCTGCTGACGACGTGGTGGCCCAAGGCGACCAAGGTCATGCCGGACCCGTTCGACGGGTCGGTGACGGACATGAAGGCCGCGCTCGACCAGGGCGGGGCGGTGCTGACGTGGCGGAACTTCGAGCTCCAGCCGGCGGCGGCGGCCGAGGCGGACGGCCCGGCCGCGCCGGTCGAGCTGCCGGCGGTGCCGGCGCACGCGTGGTGGTGGCCGATCTGCAGGGACACCGATTCGACCCTCGTCAACGTGAACGGGACGCTCGAGAAGTTCCTGTTCTACCGGGGCATCCTCGCCGGGGCCGAGCCGGCGCTGAAGGTCGATGGCGGCGCGGGGCAGAAGTACGGCGTGACGAACACGCTCCGGGGGGAGGCCGTGCGGCACGTGCTGGCGGTGCACGTCGCGGGCGGCAAGGCGCGGTACCGGTACATTGCGTCGATCGCGCCGGGCGCGAAGGCGGCGCTCGACATGGGCGCGGCCGCGAAGGACTTGAAGGCGACGACCGCCGCCGATCTGCGCGAGCGCCTGGCCGACCTGCTCGAGGACGAGGGGTTGTTCCCGAAGGAGGCGGCGGGGATGTCGAAGATCTGGCAGAAGCCGTGGTTCGAGGACGGCGGGCTGCGCGTGATCTTCTTCAGCCCGCGCGGCGCGACCGAGTCGCTCCTGCCGCTGCGGATCGACCCTAAGCCGGCACAGGTCGTGCGGACGCTGCTCGTCGGCGTCGAGTGCCTGAAGGACTCGAAGGAGAACGTGGTCGCGGAGCTGATCCGCCAGCTCGGCGACGGCGACTTCGGCGAGCGCGAGGCGGCGCAGCGCAAGCTGATCCAGCTGGGCCGGGCGAACGAAAAGGCGCTGGGCGACGCGCTGCGGAAGGCCGACGACGAGGAGGTCCGGCAGCGGCTGTCGACGGTGCTCCGGCGGATCTCGGCGGCGGCGGAGGAGCCGCCGAAGGTGGACGACGACAACGAGGGCGAGAAGTGAGGCGCTCGGGCGCCCCCGTTTAGCCGCGACCCGAAGGGCAAGCGACAGCGCCGTCCGCAGGCGAGCGCGTCGCTTGCGAACGAGCGCAAGACACGGGTAAGGCTGACGCCGTACCCATGCCACCGGAAGATCAATCCCCTCTGACGACCGCCATCATCCGTCTAACCCTCGCCGGGTCGACTGGATTCCGCCGGTCTCCATTCTCCTTGAATGCGGTGCCGATGATCAGGCCGTCGCAGTGGGGGAGGTAGAGGGGGATCGTCTGCTCGGTCGCGCCGCTGCCGACGTAGACGGGGGCCGCGCCGGCGGCGGCCTTGACGCGGGCCAGGTGCTGCGCGTCGGTCGCCTTGCCGGTTCCGGAGCCCGAGACGATCAGGGCGTCGGCGAGGCCGCGCTTGAGAACGTCGTCGACCTCGGATTCGATCGACGTCGGCGCGAGCGGCGCGGAATGCTTGACGTCGACGTCGGCGAAGATCCGCACGCCGGCGGCGCCGGGGCCGAGCGTCGCCCGGTCGCGCAGCAGGTCGTGGGCGATGCCCTGGATCAGGCCCTGGTCGGCGACGCGTGCGCCGCACAGGACGTTCACGCGGATGTAACTCGCGCCGACCGCCGCCGCGACCGCCAGGGCGGATCGGCCGTCGTTGCGCAGGACGTTGATGCCGAGCGGGTGGTCGGGAAAGGCGCCGCGGATCGCGGCGGCGATCACGGTCATCGCGGCGACCGTGTGGGCGGGAACCGTGCCGGGGAAGAACGGGACGTCGCCGAAGTTCTCGACCATCATCGCGTCGACGCCGCCGTTCACCAGCGCGTCGGCGTCGCGGAGGGCGGCGTCGCGGATTTGGGCGATTGTGGAAGAGGCAGCGAACCGGGGCGAGCCGGGCAGCGGCGGCAGGTGGACCATTCCGATGACCGTCTTCGCGGTGGGAGGTGGCATCGTTACAGCGTAATCGGAACGTCGCGATCGCAGCAGGCTCGGCCGGGCCCAAAAGGGCTGAGCTGACACAGGTTATGACGTCCTGTCGGGGTCGCCTGAAAATTGCGGGCTCGACCGGTATGCGGAAACCCGGTTTTTAAGATCGCAACCCCGGTTTTTCGGCGTGTAGTGTGGTGCGTTACGCGGTTCACCGTCGATGTGGCCCCAGCTTTGCGAACCTCCTCTTGCGGCGGCCGCACGTGCGGGCCGCTTCCAACTTCGAACTCTTTCAGACAGGAGATGCGCTATGACGAGGAAACTGAACTGGCTGATGGCGGCCACGCTAGGCGTGGGCGGGATCGCGTTCACGGGGTGCGATCGTGACAACAAGACGACGGCCAACAACAACCCGTCGACCACGGGCGACGGCAAGGTCGTGACCAACCCGGGCGACGCGGCCCGGACGGCGGGCGCGAACCTGCCCGGCGACCAGATCGGCACGGTCGACCTGAGCTCGATCTACAACGCGCTCCACGAACCGGTGGACGCGGCGTTCGACGACGGTGACCTCGGCGACGCGGTCGAGTACTTCGGCAAGGCCGACCGCGACCGGATCGGCAAGATGCAGGAGAGTGCCGAGCTCAAGGGCGCGGCCGACACGTTCACCAAGGCCTGGAACGGCAAGTACAACGCCAAGTTCGACGTCGGCGACGACGTGCTGAAGAACTGGGTCATGGTGCAGAAGTCCGGCGAGACCAACGACGTGACCATGGCCAACGCCATGATCCCGGCGAGCCACGGGCTGCCGGCCGTGACGATCCCGCTCGTCAAGGACAACCTGAAGTGGCGCCTGGACGTCCCGGACACGCTCAACGGGCAGATGGTCCACGACGCGGTCAAGAACTCGCTCAACAAGGTCGGCACCATGTCCGGCGACTGGGCGAAGGACCAACTGGACGCCAAGCGGCACGTGCTGCACGCGTTCTACGCGGAACTGTTCGGCGCCAAGTAGGCCGGCGGACCGCGGTCGGATGATCGATTGATGTAGTATCTGACGGGCGCGCCGTTCACGGCGCGCCCGTCGGTCGTTTGGGTGCGTGAACGGGCGGGGATCTTTCGGACGGTGACCGACGTCGCACAGGCCGCGTGCCGCCCGCGCTGTTCTATAATGGTGCCTCGTGCCCGTTTTCCCGTTTGGGGGTTGCCGGTTCAACTTGTCGAACGGGCGCGACTACTATCGGCGGTATGAAGCTGTGGGCGGTGATAGCAATGGTCATGGCGGGGGTCGCGGGCGCGGCGCGCGCCGTCGAGCCGCCGGTTGGGACGACGTTCGACAAGTCGGTGCGCCCCCTCCTGGTCAAATACTGCTTCAACTGCCACGACGCCGACGACCCGCGCGGCGACGTCTCGCTCGATCACTTCAAGGGCGAGCACGTCGTCGAGCAGGACCCGAAGGTCTGGCGGACCGTGCTCAACCAGGTCGCCGAGCACGTGATGCCGCCCAAGGCCAAGGCCCAGCCGACGCCCGCCGAGCGCGAGCTGATCGTCGGGTGGCTCACGCACCGGCTGAACAACCTCGACCTTTCCAAGCTCCCGAAGGACCCGGGCCGGGTCACCATCCGCCGGCTCAACCGGGCCGAGTACAACAACACGATCCGCGACCTGCTCGGCGTGAACACGCGCCCGGCCGACACGTTCCCGGCCGACGGGGGCGGGGGCGGCGGGTTCGACAACAACGGCGACAC
>DASPKW010000145.1:0-17154 GCA_035627895.1 Tepidisphaeraceae bacterium
CGTCCGCCCGCGCCGCGGGCGCGCCGCACAACCCGAGACCGACCGCGCACGCGGCCACCATCCGCTTACCCGACATGCTGGCTCCTTCCGCCAAATCCGAAACGTGCCGACGACATCTCCCCTGCCCCGAGAGTGCCGCGCGCCGGGAGTAATGCGCGCGGGTGATCTGTTCACGGATTACGAGCCCCACTGAAGCGGGCACACCGGAGTTAGACCGGCCCGATCGGGACGGCCGGCGCGGCCCCCGGCGCTCCTGGAGTGTCGGAGATGTCCGACGTGCAGTGCCCGCAGCGCCGGGCCTTGTACGGCACCTTCATCAGGCAGTACGGGCACTCCTTGTCCGTCGGGTCCGACGGCGTGCCGTCGGTTTTCAGCTTCACTGTCAGCCGGCCGAGCGCGCCGACCACCTTCACCATGAGGAGAAAAATTGCCAGGGCGATGATCAGGAACGAGATCAGGTCGGCCAGGAACAGCCCGAAGTTGATCCCCCGCCAGTTCCATGATGCGTAGCCGGCCATCTTGTTGGCGGGGTCTGCGCCGAAGACGCTGAGCAGCGGGGTGAAGAGGTTGCCGACGAACGACTTGATCAGGTCGCCGAACGCCCCGCCGAGGACGACGGCGATCGCGAGTTGGATCAGGTTGCCTTTGAAGGCGAATTCCTTGAACTCGTTCGCGTTCGCTTTCAGGACGCCGACGGCACGTTTGAACATAGCTCCCCAGTTGACGAGCCCGGTGGAATTGGGTCAAGTCGGGTGTGGCTTTTTCGACATGCGCGGACGCGCGGGGATGCGTCGATGGGTGCGACTAAGCGACGTCCAGTCGGCGGCGCGCCGCGGTGGGCATTGGGTGCACCGCGGAGTCTTCGTCGCGCGGGGCTTCGTCGACGGCTTGCTCGACTTCGCCCAGTAGCTGCTTGCGCGCGGAGTCGATGGCGTCGCGCCAGGAACGCGCGGTGCGCTCGCTGCGGGCGGCTTTGACCTGGCAGAAGAAGCTCGTGGCCTCGTCGTAGGAGGACATGATCTGCGGGAGGACGCGCGGGGTGTGGCAGCGGGCGCGGGCGGTCTCGAAGCCGCCGGCGGCCATGCGCTCGGCGTAGGTGCGGTCGGACAGCATGCGGTCGAGGGCGTCGGCCATGGAGCGCGGGTCGCTCGCGGGCACGATCAGGCCGGTCTGCTCGTGCTCGACGATCTCGGGCAGGGCGCCGGTCGCGGTTGCGACGACGGGCCGGCCGGCGGCGAGGCTTTCGAGGGCGGCGAAGCTGAAGCTCTCGAACCCGCGGCTCGAGACGACCGCGACGCGCGCGGCCCGCAGCATGTTCGACACCTTCTCGAGGGGGACGGCGCCGGGGAGATCGATCCGGCTGCGGATCTCGGGGTCGGGGACGAGGCGCGGGAGGAGCTGTGCGAACGATCGCTTGCCGGGCCAGCGGTCGGGGCCGACGATCACCAGGCGGGCGGCGGGGTACTTGCGCGCGATCAGCGAGAAGGCCTGGGCGAGCGTGTCCTGGCCTTTCAGCGGCTCGATGCGACCGACGCAGACGATGTGGGGCTGGCCGTTCTCGGGCGGCATGGGGTGCCGCTCTTCGGGGAAGTCCATGAAGTTGGGGAAGACGATCGGCGGGCGGCGCAGGTCCCAGGTGCGGTCGACGACGTTCTTCATGGCGCGGGACGGGACGGTGACGGCGTCGGCGTAGCAGCGGGCGGTGCGGCGCTCGAGGGCCGCGAGCACCCGGTGCATCGGGTTGAACGGGAAGCGGTTGATGCGGACGAAGAGTTCCCACGGGCAGTGCATGCGCATGACGATGGGCCAGCGGTGGAGCTTGCCGGCCATCCAGCCGTTGGCGGCGTGCTCGGGGCACTCGACGAGGTCGAGCGGGTGGGCGGCGTCGAGCTCGCGGAGGGCGTCGAAGACTGCGAGGTCCCACTTGATCCAGTGCCAGATCAGCGGGTGCATCCAGGCCATGAAGCGGGCCATGCCCTGCCAGTAGAGCCAGCGGAGGGCGGTGTTTTCGGAGCGGATCTCGAAGCGGGCGGGGATGCGGTGGAGGTGGACGTTGTGCTGTGGGATGGGCGCGCGGTCGCTGGGCCCGGCGATGACGTGGACCTCGTGGCCGGCGCGACCGAGGGTGCTGGCGAGGCGGAACATGTAGGTTCCGACGCCGCCGAGCCCTTGTTGGGGCGGGTACTCGTAAGAGACCAGGCCGATACGCATGGAAGGCTCACCCACAAACGGCTTGCCGCGCGCGACGCCGAGCGCGCAGGGGACGCAGACCCGATGTCATTATCGGCCCACTGCACCCCCTGGTTGACCGAGTTCATCTGTGGCAGTTAACGGATCGTCGGGGGCGCGAAACGTTAAGGGAGGGGTGGAATGATGTAAAGCGAGGGCGGCGGGGCGCCGGGGGCGGAACGGAATGCGGGCTGGCGAAAAATGAGCGTTGGTGGCGACGTCCACTTCGTAATTCGATGCGTGGCCGTTTCTTACGTGTTGGAAAGGGTTCAAAAAACCGGGCGAAACCGGGCAAAACCGGGCATTTTCGGTACCGAATCGGTACTTTTTGGTACGTATCGGTACCCGCAGGCGCTGCAGTGTTCGTGCTGGTCGTCAGAGAGCGTGCGTCTACTCTTACGGGGGGTGTCTCGCGGGCGTGGTGAGGGGCGCGCACGGAAGGCGGTTGCGGCGGGTGTGGGGTGCGAAGATTTGTTCGGATTTGGGTTCACGGGGGTGGCGCTGGAGTGGTGTGTGACGCGCACGGCGCCGCGCGCGGTTCGGGTGGTCACGTGCACCTTCGGTGTGACCGCTAAGTACGTCCTTTTACTTCCGGCGCGGGGTGCGCGAGCGGGGGGCGATTGACATCGCTGGGGGGTTGTTCGACAACAATGGCATGAGTCCCGCTGCTGCTGTTGTGATGTTGTCGGTTCTGTTTCCCACGAAGGGTTGGTTCGGAGCGGACCAGCCGTGGACGGTGGCGGTGCGGCCGCCGGAGGGGCAGGCGGTCGCGCTGGTCATGACGGACTTCGCGGGGTCGAGTTTGGATCCGGCGCCGGGGGTTGCGCGGGAGTTTGCGGCCGAGGGGCAGGCGGACCTGCGGACGCTCTTTCCGGCGATGCGGACGGCGGGCACGTACCTGCTGTACGCGGTGCCGAAGGATCAGGTGAGCCCGGCGAACTTCGTCGGGACGCCGCTGGTCGTTTCGGTGCGGGAGGACCGGCGGCGCGGCGCGCCGCCCGGGCCGATGGTGGTGAAGGTGGACCCGCTGCGGTACGCGATCCTGGAGACGGATCACGGGGATATGACGGTCGCGTTTTACCTCGACGTGGCGCCGGTCACGATCGACAACTTCGTGCGACTGGCCACCGAGAAGTTCTACGACGGGCTGACGTTCCACCGCGTGGATCCGGAGTTCGTGGCGCAGGCGGGTGACCCGCGCGGGGACGGGACGGGGGGGCCGGGGTATACGATCGATGCGGAGTTTTCGGACCGGAAGCACGACGTGGGGGTGGTGTCGATGGCGCGGAACGTGGACCCGAACGAGGCGCCGAACAACCCGCCGCGGCCGGAGTTCGCGAACTCGGCGGGGTCGCAGTTCTTCGTGTGCGTGGACGCGAAGGCGGCGGCGAACTTGAACGGGTCGTACACGGTGTTCGGGAAGGTGGTGGGGCCGGCGGGGATCAAGACGCTGAAGGCGATCGGGGCGACGCCGGTGGCGGACAAGAAGACGGGGCGGCCGGAGAAGGCGCCGGTGATTCTGCGGGTGGAGGTGCGGCCGGTGACGGCGAAGGAGAACCCGTACCGGGTGTTGTTGGCGCCGGCGCGGGAACGGGAGTGAGGGGGGAAGTGGCGAAGGACGAAAACCGAACCTCGACTCAATGATGAGGGTGGAATGACGAAGGTCGAAACCCGAAGCTCGAATCAATGACGAACGTCGAATGACGAATGTCGAAATGAAAGCCCACGGAGATGGCTCCGTGGGCTTCTGTTTGATTGCGATTATTGAGGCAACGGGTTGGGCAGGATGGGTGGCGGCGGGGGTGGTGGTGGGTTGGGGTTGGGCGGGGGTGGGGGCGAGGTCGGGGGCTTGGGTGGGGCCGGGGGGTTGAGGACGAGGTTGGTCAGGTCTGGGCCCCAGTAGAAGTAGCCGCCGACGCCGCTGCCGGCGTGGAGGAGGGAGTAGTTGTTGGACTGGTTGAGGGGGGTTGCGTAGGCGTCTTCGCCGCGGGCTTCGACGCGGCCGTCGGCGTAGAGGATGTTCTGGTAGGCGGCGTTCATTCCGGTGCGGGACCGGTGGTTGATCATGTACCTGGGGCGCTGGGTCGACCACTTGGTACCGTTGCCGCTGTAGAAGACCATGTCGGCGGCGAGGATTTTCCGGTGGGCCTCGCGGTCGTTGAGCTTGATCGCGGGCTCGGCCATGCCCCAGTTGACGCCGCTCTTGCCCTTGTTGGCGGTGGTGAGGCCGGCGATGTACGCGTAGTGGATCCAGAGGACGGGGCCCCACTCGGGCGGGGCGCCGACGGAGGTGTCGTAGGTCTTGACGGCTTGGTAGTCGGCGCTGGGGCAGGTCATGCTGCCGGTCTCGACGCCGTACTTCTGGAAGGTCTGGAATGGGACGCCGTGGGTGCGCCACTTGCGGGCCGGTTGGTCCATGAGCGTCTCGTCCATGGACATGAGCGCGGGGAACTTATAGGGGTAGGCGGGGTCGGGCATCTGGTACGAGGTCGGGAAGACGCCGCGGTGGTCGTTGGCGAAGGAGATGGCGGCGATGCCGATGTTGTGCAGGTTGGCGGCGCACTTGACGCGGTTGCCGGCCTCGCGCGCCTTGCTCAGGACGGGCAGGAGGATGCTGATCAGGAGCGCGATGATGCCGATGACGACGAGGAGTTCGACGAGGGTGAAGGCGCGGGGACGCCGGTTCGTCCCCTGGGGGCAAACGGTACGACATCCACCTGGCGCGAGATCGCGGGCCATGAACGTCTCCAGATTTAGGGGCGCGACAAGACGGTACAGACGTGAAGGGCAATCCGGTTTCCCGGATCATCCGTTAGTAGTATTGCGTTCTCCACCGTTCTTGTTCAAGGGGAAATGGAATGGGAATCGGATATTTTCAACGCGATGGGGCGTTGCGTGTGGGGGAGTCACCGGTTCGGCGCAAAAGGTCGTTTTGAGACCCAAGCTGGGGCGCGGGGGAGCGGGGGAGCGCGTGGGTTTAGGGTGATGCTCGTTTACGTCGCGCGGCGGGCCCAGCGGAGTTTGGCGGAGCGGGAGCGGGGGTTTTCGCGGATTTCGCGGTCGTCGGCGGTGAGGGGGTCGGGGGAGGTTTCGGAGTAGAGGCCGGCGCGCTCGCCGTCGCGGAGGGCGCGTTTGACGATGCGGTCTTCGCCGGAGTGGAAGGAGATGATGGCGGCGACGCCGCCGGGGGCGAGGACGTCGGGGAGGACGGTGAGCAGGCGTTCGAGGTTGGCGAGTTCGCGGTTGACGAGGATGCGGAGGGCCTGGAAGGTGCGGGCGGCGGGGTGGAGCTTTGCGCCGGCGGCGCGGGCGAGGGTGAAGTCGCGAGCCTCGCAGACGATGGCGGTGAGGTCTTGGGTGGTGAGGATGGGGTGTTGCGTGCGGCGCGCGACGATGAGGCGGGCGATCTCGGGGGCGTCGGTCTCGTCGCCGAGTTCGAGGAAGGCTTGTGCGAGCTCGCGCTCGGAGAGGCGGGCGAGGAGGGCGGAGGCGGGTTGGCCGCGGGAGGGGTCCATGCGCATGTCGAGGGGGCCGGGCTTTCGGTAGGAGAAGCCGCGGGCGGGGTCGTCGATCTGGGTGGAGGCGACGCCGACGTCGGCGAGGAGGCCGTGGATGCGGTGGACGTTGGCGTCGCGGAGGACGGCGGGGAGGGCGGCGAAGTTGGTGTTGAAGAGGTCGACGGGGGCGAGGGCACGGTCTGAATCGGGATGCGGACGGATCCGGGGCGGCGCTTCGGGCAGAGCCCGTGCGCTCTGCCCCGGCTTGTTGAGGTCTCCGAGGTCGCTGACGATGGGTTCGAGGCGGGGGGAGATGTCGTGGGGGTGGGTGGTGACGCGGGCGCCGAGGGCTTCGAGGCGGCCGCGGGCGAGGGCGATGTTGTTGGGGTCGAAGTCGGTGGCGATGACTCGGCCGGTGGGGCCGACGCGGGCGGCGAGGGCGGCGGTGTGACCGCCGAGGCCGAGGGTGCAGTCGACGAGGACGTCGCCGGGGCGCGGGCGGAGGACGTCGAGGACGGGGCGGAGCATGACGGGGATGTGTCGGACGTCGCGGGGCATGGGGTCGCGATCTTACTGATTGCTCGGTAAATACCACGCGCGCGCGCGGGTGCCGCACAACCCACGGAACAAGTTCCGTGGGCTTTCGGGCGCGCAATCTTTACCCAGTCCTCGGTAGCCGCCTCGGCGGTCCGGGCCACGCTGCAACTTGCCGTCGCGCGGGCCGGGCATATAACAACGCGGATGATGTCCCGACTTACGTGTTTGGTGGTGCTGATCGTCGGCGGGGTGGCGGGCGGGCAGGAGTTTGCGCTGGCGCCGCTGGTGGAGTGTTCGCCGCGGGCGGGGGCGCCGAATTTTATTGCGAAGGCGACGAAGGGTGGGGAAGTGCGGGTGGCGTATTTGGGCGGGTCGATCACGGCGCAGGAGGGGTGGCGGCCGAAGTCTTTGGCGATGTTGCAGGGGGCGTTTCCGAAGGCGACCGTGTCGCAGATTAACGCGGCGATCGGCGGGACGGGGTCGGACCTGGGGGTGTTCCGGCTGAAGCAGGACGTGCTGGATCACAAGCCGGATTTGCTGTTCGTGGAGTTCGCGGTGAACGACGGGGGGACGTCGCCGGAGCGGATCATCAAGTGCGTGGAGGGGATCGTGCGGCAGACGTGGCGGGCGCTGCCGGAGTGCGACGTGTGCTTCGTGTACACGGTGACGGAGTCGCTGGCGCCGCCGCTGTACGAGGGGAAGATGCAGCGGTCGGCGAGCGCGATGGAGAAGGTGGCGGAGCATTACGGGATCCCGACGATCCACATGGGGGTGGAGGTGGCCAAGCTCGCGAAGGCGGGGACGCTGCTGTTCAAACAGGCGAAGCCGAAGACGGAGGAGGAGAAGCGGGCGCTGGAGGGGAAGGTGCTGTTCGCGCCGGACGGTGTGCACCCGTATCCGGATAGCGGGCATGCGCTGTACGTCGAGGCGATCGAGCGGTCTTGGCCGGCGATCGCGAAGGCGTCGTTCGGGGGGCCGGCGGACGCGCCGCGGGCGCTGTCGCCGCACAACCTTGAGGCGCCGGTGCGGGCGGACAATTACGAGAACGCGAAGATCGTTCCGCTGGCGAAGTTGAAGTTGTCGAAGAACGTGGCGAGGCTCGATCCGGCGAAGGACGCGGTCGCGAAGCGGTTCGCGAACCGGCTGCCGGAGTTGCACAAGGCGACGAAGGCGGGGGAGACGATCGAGTTCAAGTTTCGGGGGACGTACGCGGCAATTTACGACGTGATCGGGCCGGACTGCGGGCAGGTGAGCGTGGCGGTGGATGGGGGGCCTCCGGTGATCAAGCCGCGGTTCGACGCGTACTGCACGTACCACCGGCTGGCGCAGATGGCGCTGGTGGCAGATGCGGCGGAGGCGGTGCACACGGTGAAGATCACGCTGGACGCGAAGCAGCCGGACAAGGTGAAGATTCTGGCGCAGCGGGGGGAGAAGATGGATAAGCCGGAGCGGTTTGACGGGACGGCGTGGTATCCGGGGGCGGTGATGATCATGGGGGAGTTGGTGGAGTAGGAGACGGATTGCCGATTGCCCATTTCCTATTGCCCATTTCCTATTGCCTATTGCCTATTGAAAGACGGGAACGTGGCGCATGAATGCGGACGAGCTCAAGCGACGGACGTTCGATTTCGCAGTGCGCGTGATCCGACTTTGCCGCGCCTTGCCATCGGCAGTGGAAGGCAGGGCCGTTGCGGGACAGTTGGTCCGTTCCGCCACCTCAGTCGGCGCGAACTATCGCGCGGCGTGCAAAGCACGAAGTCGTGCCGAGTTCATTGCGAGGATGGGTGTCGTCGAGGAGGAAGCTGACGAGTCGGCGTACTGGCTTGAGTTGATCGTCGCCAGCGCACAGCTCCGTCCGGGTCAAGTCAGGGAATTGCTCAGAGAAGCGGTGGAGTTCAGCAAGATCTTCGGCACTTCGCGCACCACAGCCAGCCGCAATCGAAAGGACGACCGTAAGGGCTCCCAGTAGCACGTCTGCCGGCGCGCCAATGGGAAATGGGAAATGGGAAATGGGCAATGGGCAATGGGCAATCATCTCGACAACTGACCTGGTCCCATCGACAATCGCGCCATGGCCCACGTGCGTTCATTCGGTGCGATTCACTTTGATACGACTCGGTTTCACGACGTTTCGAATTTGATTGCGCCGCCGTTCGATGTGTTGAATGAGGAGCAGCGGGCGGGGTTGCAGGGGAGGCATCCGAACAACATCGTCAATGTTGATTTGCCGCACATTCCGCCTAAGGCGGCGGGGCCGGCGGAGGTTTACGAGCGGTCGGCGGTGACGCTGCGGGCGTGGCTGGACGCGAAGATCCTCGTGCGCGAGCACCGGACGGCGTTTTACCCGTACTCGCAGACGTACGACCACAACGGGCGGACGGTGCGGCGGCGCGGGTTCTTCGGGCTGGTGCGGCTGTCGCCGTTCGGGCAGGGCGAGGTCGTGCCGCACGAGAAGACGTACAAGGGGGCGATCGAGGACCGGTTCGCGCTGATGCGGGCGACGGGGTGCCAGATGTCGCCGATCTTCGGGTTGTTCAACGACCGGGGGAACGAGATCACGAATTTGTTGTACGCGAACCTCGGGCGGCCGGACCTGACGGGGACGCTGGACGGGGTGAAGTCGGATTTGTGGAAGGTGTCGGACCCGGACCTGGAGGTGAAGGTCCAGGACATGATGGGGAACAAGCCGGTGTACATCGCCGACGGGCACCACCGGTACACGACGGCGCTGGAGTACCAGCGGCTGATGGTCGAGCAGAATGGCGGGGCCCCCCTGCCGCCGCACCACCCGGCGAACTACTGCATGTTCTGTTTGATCTCGATGAACGACCCGGGGCTGATCATCCAGGCGACGCACCGGCTGATCGGGGGGCTGGAGAACTTCGACGCGGGGGCGTTCGTCGATGCCGTGTCGAACACGTTCAACGTGACGGACACGAACGTGGCGCCGGAGAGCGTGGGGCGGTGGATCGCCGAGACGATGCCGAAGGCGGGGGCGCACACGCTGGCGTTGTACGACGGGCGGGCGAAGAAGCTGTACCAGCTTTCGCTGATGAACCACGACGTGCTCAAGGCGCTGGAGCCGGGGCAGAGTGACGCGTGGCGGATGCTGGACGTGGCGATCTTGCAGCGTTACCTGCTGGACGAGGTGATTCAGCCCAAGTTCTCGGGCGGTAAGGAGATCACCAAGGCGTACGTGAGCGACCCGGCGCTGGTGGTGCCGCAGACGGACGGGGTGAAGAACCAGATCGCGTTGATCCTTCAGCCGACGCCGCTGCACGCGCTGGAGGAGCTCGGGCGGCACAACGAGGTGATGCCGCAGAAGAGCACATATTTTTTCCCGAAGCTGGCGACGGGGATGGTGATTAATCCGTTGGGGTGAGGGGGGAGGCAGAGGTCAGAGGGCAGAGGTCAGAGGTCAGAAGCCAGAAGGCAGAAGGCAGAAGAGAAAACGAAAAGACGTAAAGCGGGTGGCGCCATGTGGCGTTGGGGCTTTACGTTTTTCGTCTTTTCGTTTTGCGTTTCCCCCCCCTACTTGGTCAGGGATTCGTAGAGCTTTTCGGTGTCGCCGACGGCTTTGAGGAGGGTGTCGGTGGGGACCATTTCGACTTTGCCGTTGCCCCAGAGGACGGCGGCGCGTTGTTGGGGGTCTTCGGCGGTTTGGGCGCCGTCGTAGGCGAGGACGTAGTTGGCGGGGAGGTCTTTGGCGATCCGCTTGCTGGACTTGGTGACGTATTGGGAGCGGGGGCCGAACGGGGAGGCGATGGCGTCGGCGGGGAGGAGGGCGGCGTCGACGAGGGCCTGGAGGGAGTCGGGGTGGGCGCCGGCGTTCTTCTTGCGGTAGTCGGCGACGGCGGCGGAAATGCGGGTGAGGTTGCGCATGGACTTGATGCGCTTCTCGGTGAGGGTGAGGGGTGGGCCGGCGGGGGCCGGTGGCGGCGGGGGCGGGTTGGTCGTGGAGGGGTCGCCGGGAGTCGGCGGAGGGTCGACCGGCGGGTTCTGGGTGGGGGTGCCGGGGTCGGGGCGGCCGGAGCCGGGGGGGCGCGGGGGGCGGGCGGTGCGCATGGCTTCGGAGCGGGCCTGGTTGGACTTGGCGGTGACTTCGGACCAGCGGCTCATGTCGACGGCCTCGACGCGGCCGTCGCCGAAGAGGCAGACCATGCCGGCGCCGGGGACCATTTCGGAGACGAGCACGTAGTCGGCGGAGACGGGGTCGCGGAGCCAGCCGTGGAAGTTGTAGGTGAGGGGGATGCCGGAGTGGCCGGTGGTGTCGTCGCGCTGGAGCTTGCCGGCCGAGACGAGGGAGTGGAGCGAGGCGGGGTAGCGGCCGGCGTTCTCGGCGACGTGGGCGAGGATGGCGGGGTGGATCTTGCGGAGGCGTTCCTCGGCCTGGGCGCGGAGGACGGCGGGGTCGGGGCGTTGGGGACGGGTTGGGATTTGGGGTGGGGGCGTGGGCGGTGGCGTCCAGGCGGGCGGGGTGCGGCGCGTCGGGCGGTCGTCGTCGTCGGACGATGACGAGGACCGCCCCATGGCGATCCCGGGCCCGCCGAACGTGTCGAACCGGCGGCCGTCGGCGATGGCCGCAATCAGGAGCCAGATCAGGTACGGGACGAGCACGCCGAAGAGCAAGACGAAGCCGGCGGAGATGCCGTAGCCGGCGAGGTCGAGGCGGAGCATGAGGAACAGGACGCCCAGGGCGAGCGCCCAGCCGATGTAGTACCACGCGGTCAGGCTGCCCGGGCCGAGCAGGCCGGGCGTGACGCCGAAGAACGCGAGTTGGATCAGGAGGATGCAGACGAACCACGGGACGGCGGCGGTGGTGGCGCACCGGCGGTAGGCGTTGGCGGGCATGTGGAAGTTGCCGACGCGCGAGGCCAGGTGGACGCCGAGCAGGCAGAGGGGCGCGATGACCGCGAAGAGGACGAACATCGGGATGAACACGCGGAGGGCGGTCTGCCCGAGCGCCCGGCCCCAGTTCATCTCGTAGACCATCCCGAAGCCGAAGCGTTTGACCTGCTCGTTCTGCTCGGCGATGCGGCTGGCGACGACGGGGAGCCAGGCGAACTGGGCGAGGAGGCCGACGACGACGCCGCCGATGAAAATGATCGGGAGCCAGTTGTCGAAGCCGTCCTGGCCGGGGATGGAGATCGAGCGGGCGGACTTGTAGCGGACGGTCTCGTACTCGACCTTGGCGGCGCCGGGCATGGCGCCGCCGCGCTTGGAAACGTAGGCGGGGGTGCGGACGGGGGGACCGAGTTTTTCGTCGCCGACGGGGATCTCGGCGGGCGGTGTGCGGGCGGGCCCGCGGGCGGGGGCGGCGCGGCCGCGGGGGTTATACTCGGGGGCGGGCTGGTCGGCGGCGGGTTGGTCGAGGGCGGCGAGGGCGTCGAGGTTGTCGAACGGGTCGTCCGAAGGGGGCGGCGGCGGCGGCGGCGCCTGGCGCGCCGGGGCGGAGCGGACGGGTGCGGCGGACTGGCGGGCGGGGCGTGCGACGGCGGCGGCGTCGAGGGGGACGGCGGCGACGACTTTCGGGACGGCGACCACGCCCCCGCACGCTTTGCACTTGATCTTTTTGCCTGCGAACTTGTCGTCGACCTTGTAGGCCTTGTCGCAGGACCCGCACCTTGCCTTGATACCCATCGTCGCTCCCGGTTGCCCGCGCCGCACGCCCACAGTCGAGAAATGGACGGGCAATGTACCTACAGCCCGCCGCACAGATCAATACAGTTGGGGGGAGGAAAGGTTACGGGGTGGGCGGGTCTGGGTAATTTCCGTTACGTGTCATCCGGGGTCGATCCGGGGCGGCGCTTCGGGCGGAGCCCGTGCACTGTGCCCCGGCTTGTTTTGGGCGGGTCGAGCGCGGCGTTGCGCCTACTGCTGGCGGGGGGTGGTGGCGAGGCCGAGGCGGGCGTCTTCGGATTTGCGGATCTCGGTGGGGAGGTCGGCGGCGGCGACCCAGCGGACGTCGCCGTTGCCGTAGAGGACGTTGGTGCCTGCGCCGGCGGCGAGTTCGGCGGCGTCGTACGCGAGCACGGTGTCGCGGCCGACGGAGACGCCGAGGGAGCGGACGAACAGGTAGCGGTAGGATTCGGCACGGTCGTCGGTGGCGAACGGCGACTTGAGGGTGCCCACGGGGAGCTCGGCGACGTCGGCGACGTCGGCGAGACGGCGCGGGTATAGGCCCTTGTGCTGGCGGGCCCAGAGCTCGAGGGCGTTGCCGAGGCGCTCGAGGTTGGCGCTGCTGACGTGGCGGTCACGGTCGAGTTGCTCGGCGGGCGTGAGCGGGCGGTCGTCGATTACCACCCGCCGCGACGGGCGGGACTCGCCCCAGAGGCCGAGCTCGCGGCCCATGAGGTAGACGAACGCGCCGAAGCCGAGGACGGCGCAGACGGCGATGGCGGCGTAAAGGCGGCGGAGGGCGGCGCCGGGCTCGGACTTCTTCGCGGGCTTGGGGGTTGTCTCCGGAATGACCGGGCGGACTCCTGTGGAATCGGATTCGCGGTGACGTCGCGCGTCTTTCGACTTCCGCTGCGCGTCACCGGGCGCGGGCGACTGCACCGACGTCCCGCGGATGAAACCGTGGGCTTGGGAGGCGGCGGCGTTGCCGTGTTTTGGAGCCTGCGCGGTGGTCGTGACCGGCGCGACCGCGATCACCGCTCCGCACGCTTTGCACTTGACGCGTTTTCCGGCGAGGCGGTCGTTCACGCGGTACGCGTGGGCGCAGGTTGGACAGGTGAGCGGGAGACTCATGGAACGGCTCGAAGGGGTGTACCGGGAGGGCGCGGAGGCGTTGAGCGTGCGGCGGTCGGCTTCCCGGCGCGTCGGCGACGCGTCGCGTCGCAACTGTTGGGCGGCGAGCGAAGAGTATGCGTTCGACCGATCCACGGAACCCACGGAACAAGTTCCGTGGGCTTTCCGGTGCTTCATTCACCCCGCGCTTGGCAACTCGGTGTTGCGCGGTCCATGGCGGGGCGGGGCGCGCCGTCTATAATCCGCGTGACGCGCGCCCGGGGCGCGCGGCACCGAGGAACGAGAAAGGAACCGACTTGTCCGAGCGATATTTCCAGCACACGTACGCGAACGGTTTGACGCTACTCGTCGAGAAGATGCCGGGGGTGCAGTCGGGGGCGATGACGTTCCTGCTGGACGCGGGGGGGAGCACGGACCCGGTGGGGGCGTCGGGGACGGCGACGGTGCTGAGCGACCTGGTGCTGCGCGGGGCGGGGTCACGGGGCAGCAAGGAGCTGACCGACCACCTGGACGCGATGGGGCTGCAGCGGTCGAGCTCCGTGGGGATTTATCACACGCGGTTCGGGTCGGCGGCGCTGGCGGCGCGGGTGCTGGAGGCGCTGCCGACGTACGCGGACATCGTGATGCGGCCGCATTTGCCGGCGGACGGGTTCGAGGCGGCGCGGGATTTGGCGCTGCAGTCGCTGGAGGGGATCGAGGACGAGCCGCGGCAGAAATTGTTCGTTCGGCTGCGCGAGTGGTTCTTCCCGTCGCCGCTGGGGCGGAACACGATGGGCGACCCGGCCGAGCTCGAGGCGCTGACGGTTGAGGCGGCGAAGGCCGACTGGGCCCGGCGGTTCCGGGCGCGCGGGGCGATCGTCGCGCTGGCGGGGAACGTCGAGTTCGAGCGGGCGAAGGACGCGGTGGGGGCGGCGCTGGGCGAGTGGCAGGCGGGCGAGCCGATCGCGGTGGAGCAGACGCCCCCGCCTGGCAATTTCAAGTTCGAGGTGGCGCAGAGCGAGCAGACGCACATCGGGCTGGCGTACCCGTCGGTGCCGGAGACGGACGAGGATTACTACACGCTGCGGCTGGCGATCGAGGTGCTGAGCGGCGGGATGAGCGGGCGGCTGTTCACGGAGGTGCGCGAGAAGCGTGGGCTGGTGTACAACGTGTCGGCGGGGTACTCGTCGCTCAAGGGGATGGGGGCGATCCTCGGGTACGCGGGGACGAGCAACGAGCGGGCGCAGGCGACGCTGGACTGCGTGGTGGCCGAGTTGTTCCGGCTGACCGAGGGCGTGACGGAGGCGGAATTGCAGCGGGCGAAGACGGGGCTGAAGGCGAGCACGATCATGCAGGGCGAGAGCACGTCGGCGCGGGCGGGGGCGATCGCGCACGACTTTTTCATGCGCGGGCGGATCCGGACGCTGGACGAGATCAAGGCGGCGATCGACGGGGTGACGCTGGAGCGGGTGAACGCGTTTTTGAAGCGGACGCCGCCGGGGCCGTTCACGGTGGTGATCGTGGGGCCGAAGGAGCTGACGGTGCCGGCGGAGGCGCGGTGAGGGGACGGGAGGGGTGCGACGGGCGCTCGCGGCGTTAGTTCGTCAACTGAGAACGGGTGGGCGACGCGCGTCTGCGCGCCACGGGACCCACGGAACAAGTTCCGTGGGCTTTCGGGCGCGCGTTTTCCACCCGGTGGTCTGTCAACGGGGACTTGATCGACTATGCGCCGCGTGCGTACGCGACAGACGGCGCGAAGTCCGACGGCAGGATCACCGGCATCGGGCGCGGGGCGGCGGGCGCGGGCTTGACCGATTGCGTCATGACGGTCGGCACGGCGACGAACGTGCGGACGCCGCGGAGGCCGATCTGGCCCAAGTGGTAGACGACCTTGCGCTGGGACACGCGGGCGAGGCCGTCGGCGGTGGCGAGGTCGTTCCAGCGGCGGGCGAGCTGGGCGGGCGTGGCCGTGCCGGCGCGGGCGCGGAGGAAGGCGTGGAAGCGGTCGAGGGCAGGGCCCTGGAGGCGGGTGGCGGCCTTCTGGGGGGCGGAGCGGTCGGCGCTGCCGAGGCCCATGCGCTGCATTTGTTTTTGGACGGCGTTGCGGTTGTGGGGGAGGAGGCCGGCGGCGGCGATCCGGGTGGCGGTGTGGCCGGCGGCGACGAGGTCGGCGAGGCGGGCGCGCTGGGCGTCGGTCCAGCGCTTGCGGGGGACGCCGTCGCCGATCAGGCGGAGGCGGGCGGCCATGCGGCGGACGGCGATCGGGCTGCGGCCGGGGAGGGCGATCTCGGCGGGGGCCATCGCGCGGCGGATCGCGTCGGTCAGGAGTCGCACTTCGGACACTCGCCAGGGCATACCGGGCATCGGTGGTCTCCAGTTGGGCGCGAGGCGGGACCCCGGGCGCTCGCCGGGGGCGGTCCGGGACGTGCCGGACGGCTCGGGCGGTCGCGCCGCGCCGGGGCCGCACGCGCGTCTCGCGTGCGGGGCGCCGGGGGGTGCCGCGGTGCTCGCTTGTTCTGGAGAGATTTACTCTATACGTCCCGGCGTGTGATCGCGATATTGCGCAATTCAGTTATGATTTTGCGGCAGCGTTACGCACGGAGTGTCGTTCTTCTGGGACATCGCGCGTGGCGGGCTTGGGGGCGGTGCTCCGATGGGACGGACGGTTGACGATGCCCCACCGGGTGAGGAAGCCTGTCGTCCGATCCCGCGTTCACGTGCACGTTCGGTGTGATCGCTCGAGGGCTGCCACGACGAGTTTGCAGGAACTACGGGATGACTCTCGCGAAGAGGCGAAGCCACTGCCGCGGCCCTTTCGAGGGCGGGGCGCGGTTCGGACCCGCGCACCATGGGGTCGTCGGCGGGGGCGACTGTGAGGCGTTTGACACCCGCCGGCGGGGGCCCCTATTATCCCCCGCCGTCCGACACATGGAGAACAACGCTATGGCGAGCAAGAACGTCACCGAATTCAACGAGTCGAACTTCGAGCAGGAAGTCCTTCAGTCCGCGCAGCCGGTGCTGGTCGACTTCTGGGCCGAGTGGTGCGGCCCGTGCCGCATGCTCGCCCCGACGATCCAGAAGATCGCCGACGCGTACGAGGGGAAGGCGAAGGTCGGGAAGGTCGACACGGACGCGAACCGCGAGCTGGCGATGAAGTACGGGATCAGCGCGATCCCGACCGTGATCATCTTCAAGAACGGGCAGGTGGCGCAGAAGTTCGTGGGGCTCAAGTCGGAGAACGATCTGAAGCAGGCGCTGGACTCGGCGGGGTGACGGTCGCGAGCCTGGAATGAAACGTGGAAGACCGCTGGCGGTGGCCGGCGGTCTTCTCGTTTTGGTGCGCGGCAGCAGAAATCGAGTGACGCGAGCAGGTCGCGTGGTAGAATCGGGCGGAAGACGGAGCACCGAGCCATGATGTTGATCGCCGAGAGCCACGTGGAAGAGCGGTTGATTGCCGAGCGGCAGGCGCTGGGCCTCGACGCGCACGACGAGGTCTGGGACGGGGTGTATTTCATGCCGCCGATCGCGAACGACGAGCACCAGCATTTCGTGTCGAAGTTGTGCTTCGCCTTCGAGCTCGTCGTCGGGGTTCGGGGACTGGGCCTCGTCCGGCCGGGGGTGAACGTTTCCGACCGCGATCAGGACTGGACGGAGAACTTCAGGGTTCCCGACGTCGTGGTCTTCCTGAACGGGACGCGGGCGATCAACCGCGGCGCCCATTGGCATGGCGGGCCGGACCTGGCCGTCGAGATCATGAGCAAGGGCGACCGGTCGCGCGAGAAGCTTGCTTTCTACGCCGCGGTGGGCACGCGTGAAGTCCTGCTGATCGATCGTCTCCCGTGGCGGCTCGAGCTGCACCGCCTGGTCGACGGTCGCATGGTCGAAGCGGGGCGGTCAGAATTACCGGCTTCGGGGGCGATTGCGTCCGAGGTCGTCCCGTTGACCTTCCGGCTCGTTGAGGGGCCGGACCGCCCGCGGATCGAGGTGACCGGCGGCGAGGCGGGTCAACAGTGGCTGATCTGACAACCCTGGCACGGCGGGGGTAAGGCCTTACGCGTGTCTGGCGCATCTCGCGGACGACGCGCTCGCCTTCGGGCGGCGCTGTCGCTTGCCCTTGCGGGCCCGCGGCTAAACGAGGGAGGTCGCGGTCGCGGTCGCGACC
>DASPKW010000146.1:0-8477 GCA_035627895.1 Tepidisphaeraceae bacterium
CGTCCCCGTCCGTGCTCGCCGCCGCCTCGTCGCTCAGCGCCATCGACGCGTGGGCGTACGTCGCCCGGTGTTCCGGCGGGGCGTTGACGATCTCGACCTCGCCCAGCGCGTCCCCTGCACGACCAGCACCTTCTTCTCGCGGATCAACTCGAGCAGCGCCAGGAAGATCCCGACCATCTCGCTCCGGCTCGTCCGGTCCCCGATCAGCTCGCGCAGCGTCACCCGCCCGTCGCGCACGACGCGGTCCTCGATGTCCGCCGCGTGCAGTTCGATCGGCGTGTCGTCGTAATTGACCTCGTGGAACCGCGACCGCCGGATGTTCCCCACTTCCTTCATCAGCCGGTTGAACGCGGTCAGCAGGTCCCACACCTGCACTTCCTCCAGGTCCACCGGCGGCGGCTCGTCCCCGCCCTCGTCCTTGCGCAGGGCCGGGTACCGCGGGAACCGGCTCGCGAACTCGACCTGCCGGTAGTCCAGCATCGTCGCCGCGTCCTTGAACTTCTTGTACTCGAGGAGCTTTTGAACCAGCTCGTACCGCGGGTCGGCTAGCTCGTCGGCCGCGCTGCGGCCCTCGCGCTCGACCTTCTCCGGGCGCGGGAGCAGCGTCGCCGACTTGATCTCCATCAGCGTCGCGGCCATCACCAGGAAGTCCCCGGCGATGTTGATGTCCAGGCCCCCGTCGGCGCTCAGCTCGCGCAACATCCGCACGTACCCCATGTACGTGTCGGTGATGTGCAGAATCGGGATGTCGTAGATGTCCAGCTCGTCCCTCTTGATGAGGTAGAGGAGCAGGTCCATCGGCCCGTTGTAGACGTCCAGTTCGACCCGGTAATCCAATTCGCTCCCGTCGTCGGCGACCGGCGCGATTCTAATGGCGCCGGTTTTCTTATCCACCCAGAGGCGCGGGTAGCTCGCGGGGTAGTCGCAGGGGTTAGCGGGGTTGCGGTCGAGGGAAACGACGGATTGAAGCGGTCGGGCGCCCATGACCGCATTGTTGGTCACCGATACCCAAACATCAACCTAAAAATTCGCGGAGTTGCACCGCTGTTGAGTCCCTAAGTGAAGAATTGATAAACTGTTGCATCTCGCCGGCGGTTGCCGGGCTTCATCCGGGCCCGCCCACCGTTCACCTTGCTTTCACTTTCCCGCGACCGATAATCCATCGATTCCCGCCGCGTTTTGCGGCCAGCCCGCTCCATTTTCCCGCCTTGTACGTCCGATAAACCGTCATCGATGGACGATTCCCTCCGCCAATTCGCCCTCCAAGTCATCCGCACCGAAGCGGCGGCCGTCTCGTCGCTCGCCGGGGCGATCGACGAGCACTTCGAACGTGCCGCGCGGCTGATTCACGATTGCCCCGGCGCGCTCCTGACCTCCGGCGTCGGGAAGGCCGGCATCATCGCCCGCAAGCTCGCGGCGTCCTTCTCCTCGACCGGCACGCCCTCCCACTTCCTCAACCCCGCCGATGCCGTCCACGGCGACGTCGGCTCCGTCCGCCGCGGCGACGTCGTCCTGATCCTCTCCGACTCCGGGGAGACCGACGAACTCCTGCGGATGCTCAACATCGTCAAGCGGCTCGAGCACCCGGTCATCGCGATCACCGCACACCGCGGCTCCTCCCTCGCCCGCTTCGCCGACGTTACCCTCGCCTACGGCCGACTCCGCGAGGCGTGCCCGCTCGGGCTGGCGCCGTCGGCGACCACCACGGCCATGCTGGCGCTGGGAGACGCGCTGTTCCTCTCCGTCATGAAGCTCCGCGACTTCCAAGCGGATGATTTCGCCCTCTATCACCCCGCCGGGAATCTGGGGCGAAAGCTGATCAAGGTCGCCGAGGCGATGACGTTCAAGCGCGGCGAGAATCTGCCCGTGGCCAGCGACCGCCTGACCGTGGGCGAAGTCCTCCGCGAAGTCTCGCGCATCAAGCGGCGCTCCGGCGCAGTCATCCTCCTAGACGAGAACACCGGCAAGATCGCCGGCCTCTTTTCCGACGGCGACCTCCGCCGGCTGATCACCGCCGAGCAGGGGGCCGCGCTCGCCCGCAACGTGCGCGACGTCATGACCCGCGACCCCAAGCGCGTCCGCGGCGACGCGCTGGCGTCCGAGGCCATGGCCGTCATGAAACACTACCGCATCGACGAGCTCCCCGTCGTCGACGCCGAGGACGCCCCGATCGGCCTGATCGACGTGCAGGACCTGGTGCCGCTCAAGATGCTCGACGTCGAATCGGAAGAGAACTGACGCGCGGGATCCCGACCGGGCTCCCGTTCGCGCGAGGACATCGACTCGCAACTCGCAACTCGTAACACGCCACTCCACCCATGCGAACGATCATCCTCGTCTTCTTCACCGCGTTCGTCCTCGCCCTGGGCTACCTGGGCTACTGGTGGATGCAAAAGCCCACGCGCCCGCAGGCCAAGGCCCCGGGCGCCGAGCAGCGCCAGCAGCAGCAGCCGCTCGCCCCGACCGCCAACGACTCGGGCAAGCCGATCGGCCCCGGCAAGGGCGCCTGGGTCAAGCGGTACGATACGGACACCGCCCAGCTCATCTCCCGGTTCAAGGCCGAGGACTACCAGCCGCGCAGCGACGGGTGGGTCGTCGTCAAGAAGCCGCGGGCCCAGTTCTTCATGAAGGACGGCCGGGCGATCTCCATCGAGGGCGACACCGGCGAGATCATCATGGACGACCCCGGCCGCCGGGGCAGCAAGGGCATGCCCGCCGGCAAGGCCGAGACGCCGTCGCGCGGCCGTCTCCACAACGTCGTGATCAAGCTGTTCCACGACATCGACGTCCCCGAGCGACAACTCGAAGACGAGGTCACGTCCTCCCCTGAGTTCGCCAAGAACCACATCGGCCTGACGATCTCGCTCGAGAACGCCGCGTTCAACAACGAATCGTTCAAGATCACGTCCGAGGCGTTCAAGGACCGCACGACCGGCCGGACCGTCCCGTCCGATCAGGTGCCCGTGGTCATGCGCGGCGTCGACTACGACTTCGACGGCAAGGGCCTGACCATCCTCTGGAACGAGCGCGACCGCCGCCTGCAGTACCTCGAGGTCGCGCACGGCCAGAAGCTGGTCGTGCACCGGCCCAGCCAGGTGATGAAGTCGCGTGAGGCCGCCCCGGCTGCCACCGCCCACCTCGACGGCGCGCCCGTCTCGCTCGACTGGTCGGGCGGCCTGCCATTCCTGCCGTCGTTCGCCGAGTACTACGCCGAGCCGATCGCGGTCGATGCGCCCGCGACCGCGTGGCCCGGCGTGCCTCACGCGCTGCCCGCCCACCGCCCGCTCCCCCTCGCGCTGGCCGCCAAGAACCCCGCCGCCGACGCGATCCCACCCGCCGCCGCGCCGCCGACCACCGCCCCGACCGGCCGCCGCGGCCGCAACGCCCCCGTCCCCAAGCCCAAGATCACCCCGTCCACCGAGCCCCCGCTCTACCTCGCCACCTTCCGCGACAATGTCCGCGTCGTCCAAGGCGCCGACCTCGACGTCTCCGCCAACCTCCTGGCGATCCAGTTCCTGATGCAGGACCAGGGCGAGGAGGACGAGAAGAAGGACGCGACGACGAAACCCACCACCAAGCCCACGACCGCCCCCACCGGCGGGGCCGCTTCAGCGGCTCTGCCCTCGACGAACCCCACGACCCAACCCGCCGTCGCCGCCACCTCCCCCTCCACGCGCTCCCCCAAGCGCGCCGCCCTCGAAGCCGCCGCTGCGGCCGCCGCCGCCGCCGAGGCGGCCAGGGCCAAGCCCGCCCCGACCACCAAGCCCGCCGTCGCCCGCCGGCCGCGCGCTACGACGCGCCCAGCCACTTCACGCCCCGGCGAGCCGCCCGAGACCCCGATCACCATCACCTGGACCGGCGCGCTCACCATCAAGCCGCTGACCGCCGAGCCCGAGAGCCCGCTGCGCTCCGGCGACGCCGTCGTCCGCCTCGACGGCGCGCCCGTCAAGGCCGTCGCCACCGGCTCGACCATCGAGTGCGGCGTGCTCACCTACCGCACCCGCGAGCAGATCATGAACCTCGTGCCGGTCGGCCCCGACCAGCCCGTCGTCCTCCGCGACGCCAAGGGCGCCGTCGTCCGCACCGCCCTGATGGACTTCGACCAGGCCCACCACAAGGCGATCCTCGGCGGCAAGTCCGAGGCGACCTTCCCCCAGGAAGACGACAACGGCAAACCCGGCGCCCCCCTGACCGCCAAGTGGACCAAGTCCTGCACGCTCTACTTCGAAGCCCCGCCCGAGAAACCCAAGTCCACTCCGGGTAACGCCGTCCAGGCGACCGCCAAGCTCCCCGGCGCCGGCACCCCGATCCCGCCGGGCGGGGCCGCTTCAGCGGCCCTGTCTTCAGCGGCTCTGTCTCCCGCGAACAAACCCACCACCAAGCCCGCCGCCGCCTCGCCATTCGGCGGCAACTTGAACATCGACCGCGCCACGCTCGAGGGCGACGTCGCCGTCGACCGCCCCGGCCAGCTCAAGCTCCGCTCGCAGCACCTCGAACTCGCGTTCGACAACACCCCGCGCCCCGGCCTCGCGGCCGCCACCGCCCCGAAAATCACCGTCGTCGCCCCCGCCGCCCCGGCCGCCGTCCCCGGCGACCCGGCCCAGTCCATTCTCGTCGGCCGCCGCGACGCGCTCGCCGCCGAGCTCAAGAAGGCCCTGGCCGAGCTCCAGACCGTCACCGGCGGCGACGACCTCTCCGCCCGCCAGTCCAAGCTCCTCGCCACGCTCGACGCCACCGACGCCCGCCTCCGCGAGATCCAGAAGCGCCTGACCGAGATCGCCGCCGGCGACCCCAAGGCCACGCCCGAGGAATCCAAGACGCTGACCGACGAGCTCACCGCCCGCAAGACGTACCGCGAATCGCTCCAGGACGAGGCGACGCAGCTCGGCCGAAACATGATCCGCGCCGACGAGCTGCAAAAGCTCGCCGATGCGTCCCGCGCCGAGCACGCCAAGGTCGAGAAGGAACTCGTCGCGTCGGGCGTGAAACCCGCGGCCCCCGTCAACGTCGCTCAGGCGACCCCGCCCGGCGGGGCGGCCACGAAACCCGCGCCCACGTTCCGGTCGGACCTGCGCCAGATGATCGCGACCGGTACCGTCCACTGTGAGTTGACCGACTCCAACAAGAAGACGCAGTTCATCGACTGCCAGCGCCTGGACCTCCAGACCGCGCGCACCCCCGACGGCAAGGTCTACCCGCGCACGATCATCGCCGACGGCGGCGTCCACGCCGTCGACCCCGAGCAAGACCTCCGCGCCGGCCGGCTCGCGGTAACGCTGCGCCCGAGCACGCGCCCGACGACGCTCGCGGGCAGTGGCACTCCGGTGCCACCGAATGCGGGGAATCCCGCGCCCGTCGCCAAAAAGCCCAAGGCCGACAGCGCCGACACCGCACCGGTCGAGCTCGAGTCGCTCCTCGCCTCCACCAACGTCAAAGTCCTCGGCAAGGACGGCACCCAGGCCATCGCCGACCAGCTCATCGTCGACAACAAGGACGGCAAGAACGTCCTCAAGCTCCTCGGCCAGCCGACCGCCACCCTGATCGACAAGAAGAACAAGCTCACCGGCCCCACCATCGTCGTGCTCCCGGACGACCAGCGCCTCGACGTGTTCGGCGCCGGTTCCATGACCGGCGTGCAGGACGCAAAGGCCGGCCCGCTCCCCGGTGGCGCCGCGCCCCCGCCCCAGCCCGCCGCCGCCGCGAACCCGAACGCCCAGCCAGCCCCCGAGCGCCCGATCACCGTCACCTGGACGCAGTCCCTCGCCGCCGACGCCAAGGCCAACACCGTCGACGTGCTCGGCGGCGTCGTCGCCGTCATGAAGGACGCCGACGGCGCCACCAACACCGCCAAGGGCAACCGCGTCCGCATGACCCTCGCCGACGTCGCCCCCGCCACGCGCCCCACCGACGGCAAGCCCGGTGCGGTCGCGGCCGCCGCCATCGAAGGCGCCGCCAAGTCTCAGAAGGCCAACCCCTACGGCGCGATGGGCGCCAAGACCGTCCGCACGATTTCGTTCAACGAGGCCGCCGAGGTCTCGTCCGTCACGCTCGCCGACAACGGCAACATCCTCCGCCGCACGCACCTCGAGGCCCCGACGATCACGTACGACCTCCTCGCCCGGTCGATGGACATCCCCGTCCCGGGCCGGATGATCGTCGAGGACCACCGCCCCGTCGCCGCGGCCCCCGCGCCGCAGCCCGGCGCGGCCCCCGCGCCCGCCAAGCCCGCCGGCGCCGACACCGGCGACAACCGCGGCACCACCGCCTTCCTCTGGCCCAAGTCGTTCACCTACGACGACGCGACCCGCGTCGCCACCATGCTCGGCGACGGCCAAAAGCAGGTCGTGATCGTCTTCCAGGACGACAAGGACAAGGACAAGCAGTACCGCCTCCAGGCCGACCGCGTGAACGCCGAGCTCGAGCAGCTCGCCGCCGCGCCCCCCCCCGCCGACGCCCCCAAGCCGCCCGCCGACAAGCCCGCCGAGCAGAAGGTCGCGATGAAGCGCGTCACCGCGTCGGGCGGCCTGCACTTCGTCGGCCCCGGCGGCGCCGACGTCCTCGCCGACCAGATGGAGTTCGACCCCAAGGCCCAAACCCTCATGGCCCGCGGCGACGGCCGATCCCGCGTCACCTTCACCCTCCCGCCCAATGCCGGCGCCAACCAGCTCGACATGATCAAGTTCCGCATCTCCGACTACCGCATCCTCGACAGTGCGGGCGTGCAGGTCCGCATGGCGCGGTGACGACGGCGCGTCGCGCGTCGCGAGTTACACGTTGCGAGCGTGCAATGATGAATGCCCACGAAACCCGAAGCTCGAATCAATGACAAATGACCAAGGACGAATGACGAAACGGGGTGGTTGACGAGATTCCCGTTTGTTTCGTCATTCGAGCTTCGGGATTCATCATTGATTCGAGCTTCTGGTTTCGTCCTTCTTCATTCACAAGCCAGCGCCGCCCACCGCCTACCATCCCCAAATGACCTTCGACCACACCGCCGTCCCCTCGTCCGACATCCCGGCCAGCGTCGAGTGGTACAAGACGCACCTCGGCGCAACCGTCCTCTACCAGGACGCCACCTGGGCCTTCCTCAACGTCGGCGGCCAAAAGCTCGCGCTCGTCACGCCCACCCAGCACCCGCCGCACGTCGCCGTCCGCGTCACCGAAGCCGAGCTCGCCGCCGCCGCCAAGTCCGCGAACCTCCCCATCGACCGCCACCGCGACGGAACCACCGGCATCTACATCCACGACCCGTTCGGCAACGCCGTGGAGCTGATCTGCTATCCGCCAGGCCAGACGGTGTACGAGAAGCCCACGACGTAATCCGCCGGGACGCCCGGTCCGTCATCCTGAGCGCAGCGAAGGATCTACGCGGTCGGCCAATTGCAATCGACACGCGCAGCCGCGTCCCTCACTGTCATTCCGAGGTACTCCGAGGAATCTGGCCGGCGCGTAAGGGCCCGCTCGACGGTGGTCGAGGGCGGACCACCAAAGTCGCGCACGCCTCACTGCTCGTGGTCAAGTCCCTCGTACCTCGGGATGACCGGTCGACGCCACACGCCGAACTCGAAAACCCCGCCGCGCGGCGCCGCTCCCGCTCCTAACCCCCGCTACCACCCTCACTTCCCGCCCCTCTTCATGTTTCATGTCTTCATGTTTCACGTTTCAGGTTCAATGGAATTAATTCCACCCGTCCGATAGAAGGTGAGCGGCACGGGCAGGGATTGCCCGTCGCCGGGCACGGACGCCCGGCCGCGCTTCGCCCCTTTTCCGAAAGGTCACGACGCGTGGCGATCGATCACTCCCCCACACCCACGGGGCCACGGATGGCTGACGTTTTCCGCCGTATTCGAAAGCTCTCCCTCGGCCTCGTCCTGCCCGGCCTGCTCTGGGCCGCGGGCTGCGCGCCGCAGCAGGGGGGCGTCATCGAGACCCTCCCCGCCGCCACGTTTAACGGCCCACTCGTCCAGCCGCCCGCGCCGCCCGTCGTCGTCCCGCCGACGCCGCCGGTCGCCCGGTCCACGATCCCCGAGATCAAGAAGCCCACGATCCCCGCGATCACCGTCCCGCGCGACTGGGTGCCCGCGTCCGCCAAGGCCGACGGCCCGTGGAAGTACATCGTCATCCACCACAGCGCCACGCCGACCGGCGGCGCCGCCGCGTTCGACCGGATGCACCGCCAGAAGGGGTGGGACGAGCTCGGGTACCACTTCGTGATCGGCAACGGCTCCGACACGCGCGACGGGGCGGTCGAGGTCGGGAGCCGCTGGCCCAAGCAGAAGCACGGGGCCCACGCGAAGACGGCGGACAACGAGTTCAACAAGTTCGGGATCGGGATCTGCCTCGTCGGCAACTTCGACAACGACCGCCTGAGTTCCGCCCAGCGCCAAGCGCTTGGCCGCCTCGTCGGTTACCTGATGCGGACGTACAAGGTCTCGGCGGGCAACGTGATCGCCCATGGCGACACCAAGGCCACC
>DASPKW010000147.1:0-10553 GCA_035627895.1 Tepidisphaeraceae bacterium
CGGCCACGGCCTGACCAACAGGGCGCCCCCCACGCGCGTGATCGCCTACGAGCGCCTCGACAACCACGCCGGCAAAGGCGTCAGCGTGGTCTTCGCCGACGGCCACGTCGAGTTCCTCGAGCCCGACGCCGCCGCCCGCGCGATTGCGGGCAACTAACCTGCACTCACCAGGGGCTTTTGCGCGCCCGCCTACCGACGCCCGCCCCGAAGTCGCTTGGCGGCGTCGCGGCGGACCGGTCAACGCGTGTTGATCGCGCCATGAACGCGTCCTCACCCCCTACAGCGAAACCCCCTCCTCGTTCCAGATCATGAACTCGCGGTGCCCGTTCTCTTCCGCCTTTACCCCCCTGCCCGAGGCAACCGCCAATATCTCATCGAACAGTCGCCGCCCCATTGCCTCGATGCTCACGCCCTCGTCGAGCACCGCCCCCGCGTTCACGTCGATGTCGCCCGCCATCCGCTGGTACAGCGCACCGTTCGAACCGATCTTGATCACCGGCGCGATCGCGTTGCCGATCCCCGTCCCCCGGCCCGTCGTGAAGCACACGATCTGGCACCCGCTCCCCACCAGCGCCGGCGTGCTCTCCTGGTCGTAACTCGGGCAGTACAACAGCCACAGCCCGCCGCGCCCGCGATCCCACACCCACTGCCCGTAATCCAGCACGCCCTCGACCGCCGCGCGCCCGCTCTTCGCCAGCGCCCCCAAACTCTTAATCGTGATGTTGATCAGCCCTCCCTCCCGGTTGCCCGGCGACGGGTTCTCGCTCATCGACCCGCCCACGCGCGCCACGTACGCCCGGAACCGCTCCATCGCCGCGTAGATCTCCCGCACCACCCCCCGCTCCCGCGCCCTCGCCGCAAACAAATGTTCCGCCCCGAAGAACTCCGGGATCTCCGTGATCACCGACCGCCCGCCCGCCCGGATCAGCAAATCGCTCGCCACCCCCAGCGCCGGGTTCGCCGTCAGCCCGCTGAACGCGTCGCTCCCTCCGCACTTTAGGCCCACGCACAACTCCGACACGTCGCACGCGCTCCGCGTCGCCCGGTTCGCCTCTGCCAGCAATCCTGGCAGCAACCCGAGCCCCCATTTGATCGTTCCCGCCGTCCCCCCCGCCGACTGCACCGACATCGTCACCACAACCTTCCCGTGCCGCCGCCCCCACTCCACCAGTCCCGCCCCCTTCCCCCCTCCATCCTCCATCTTCCTTCCTCCATCCTCGGGTTCCCCGCCGAGCAGGACGTACTTCCCCACCGCGTTCACGTTCGTCTTCTCGCACCCCAGTTCGATCACCAACACCGCCCCGACGTTCGGGTGCGCGATGTACCGCCCCAGCATGTTCATCGATGCCTCGACGACGCCGGCGAGCTTCCCCGCGTCCCCGGCCGCGCGCGGTTCGTAATCCGGGCACCCGCACCCCCGCGTGTGCGGGATCGCAGTCACGCCGTCGACGTTGGGATATTTTTCTCGAGACCACATCCCGCCCATTTCCGCCCGCATCGCGATCTGCTGCGCCTCGTGGCTCGAGCACATGCTCGTCGGCACCACCAACACCCAGTTCCGCACGCCCACGCGCCCGTCCGCGCGCCGAAACCCGTCGAACGTCGGCCGCGGCCCCTGCCACGGTTCGAGCACCGGCGGCCGGATCTCGATCTCCTCCGGCCCGACGCTCGGCACCTCGTTCACCACCGTCGTCGCGTCCACCGGATCCCCCGCCACGATCCCGCGCGACTTGGCGAACGGCTGGCCGTACTGCTTCACCCAATCCCCCGCCGGCACCGCCCGAATCGCGAATCGGTGCCCCGCCTGCACCGTCGCGCGAAGGTTGATCACGCCCAGCGCCTCACCATCGATCTCCGTGCCCGCCTCGATCATCCCCCGCGCGACCGCAACGTCATCCCGCGCCGGATCCACCACCACGGCCAGTTCGGTCAGTCGTTCGGGCATCGTTTCCGATTCTATCGGTCATCGCGCCCCGCCGCACCCGTTCGCAACGTGCGCCGCCGGAACGCGCCTCACATCTTCACATTTCGCCCCGCCTTCTGCCCATTTCCCCCGCCTTTCCCACCCGTCTTCCCACGCACGTCCGGACCGGCAATCGGATAGTTCGCACATGACCGCCCTCACCCCGAGCCCCCTGCTGGACGTATCGCATGTGGCCCCGGGCCCTGCCCCGGGCAACCCGCTCGCGGGCCCCGCCGACACCCTCCCGGCCCTCCGCCGCGGCGACCGCGTCGGTGGCCTGGTCGTCACCCGCCTGTCCGCCGACGAAGTCGAACTCCGGGCCCCCGCCGACGTGGGCTTCGCCCGCGCGCTGGTCGGCCTGGTCCCGATCCTCTGGGCCGCCGCCGCCTGGGCCAAGTGCGCCCACGACCACCTGATCGCCGAGCGCCTCACCCAGTGCCTCACCCTCACCGCCCTGGCCTTGGCGAGCGCGCTCGTTCTGCTCAACAGCGCCGCCAAACGCTGGCACTTCGACGGCCGACGCCGGCGCATCCGCCTCCGCACCGGCCCCCTCCCCCTGCCCGTCCTCTGGCGCCGCGTCCGCGCGCAGCACGTCACCGTCGACGTCGTCCCCGCCACCACCTTCTCCGGTGTCGGATTGCGGCTAGCACTGAGCCAACCCGGAAGCCCGCCGTTCGAAATCGCCCGCTGGCCCCGCCACGAGATCGACCGCACCCAGGTCGAAGCCGTCGCCCGCGCGATCCGCGCCGCGATGAAATGGGACTGACGTGGCCGTGGCACTTTAGTGCCACGGTTCCCAGGCGCGCGACGAATTACGCGCGCCCCGGAGGGGGTGGAATGTCATCCGTTTCGCCCCCCATTCGGTCTTTCCGCGGTATGATGATCTCCTTTTCCGTCTCCCCCCGTCGCATCACCTCGATCACGTTCCCGAACTCCTTGCCGAGGTCCTTGACCGACACGTTCCCCGTCGCCGCGATCATCAACACGAACGCGATCGTCTGCAAAATCTGCCCCATCGCCCCCGCGAACCCCACGAACGATCCCCCGATGATCATCGCCAGCGCCGCCAGCAACATCGCGCCGACGATCATCATCACCCCCGCGTAAAACTGCGCGCGGTTGCGGATCATCTGCGGGAAGTACAGGCACACGAAGATCCAGGCGACGATCGCGGCAGTGACACCTTCCATCATCCGCGCGAGCATACCCGCGCCACCCCCAACCGTGCCACGCGCATCTCCCCCCTCACATGATCGAAGCGGCGTGGTCACCTCCGGTGACCACGTCCCCCGCCACGACAGTCCACTACAGCGGAATGAACTTCCCCTCGCGCCACTCCATCCGCACCCCGGTCGCCGGGCACGTGTACTCGACCGACCCGTCCATCTTCCACTCGGCCCGCAGCATCGCCTCGTCCCCCGCCGACTCCAGCACCGCGTTCACGTGTACGCCCACCGCCCCCTGGTGCAGTTCCGGCCGCCGACACCGCCGCACCATCAAACTCCCCACCGCCGGCCGCCCCGCCGCGCTCAGCAGCACCTGAAACTCGTCCGGCGGCATGCTCACGTGCGCCAGGTACGTGCTGTCGTCGCACTCCCGAAAACTCCGCGCCCCAGCCATCGGGCACGCCGCCCCCGTCAGCCGGCAAATCTGCCCGTCCGGCTCGAAGCTCGTGCACCGTGTTGAGACCGTCACGTCCGCCATTCGTGCCGGCTATTGTCCCACCAAGTCCCGCCGGATCAACAACTCGATCGGCTTGTCCGCCCACGAGATCCGGTTCGCAAATCCCCACCCGCTCGGCACAATCGTCTCGCGCACGTAACCCCCCTCACCCCGCGACGAATTCGGCACGTCGACCGGCCGGACGATCACCGCCGGATTCGCGCCCGCCGGCCAGCCCCGCCGCACGATCTCCCAGCCCGCCACATCGACCGGCGGCACGTTGTACGGCCCCGGCGACCCCTCGACCGCGAGCACGAGCGGCCGCCGACCCGGATTCGCCGCCGCGAGTTCCGCCAGCCGAGCCGCCGCCCGCGCCCGGGTCGATCCCGCCCAGTCACAGTCGCGCACGAACCCTCCCACGTACGACAGCCCGTACGGCGCCACCATCAGCCCAATGACGACCGCCGCCCCAAGACGCATCCACCGCGACCCCTCCCCAATCACAACCGAAGCGCCGACGACCACTGCCATCAGCAATCCCACGTCCACCAATATCGTGAACCGCCCGAACTCACCCGTCTTCCCGCCCGCGAGCGCGACGAACTGAACGAACACGACGACACAGGGCACCCCCAGCAGCACCGCGCCCGGCGCGACGCGCCGCCGCACGACCGCCCGGCCCACCAGCCCGAGCACCGCGACCGCCCCCACCGCCGCCAGCAACGGCGACGTCCCCTCGGCAATCAACACGCCCGCCGAAACCACCGCCGGCGCGTCATCGAACCTCCCGGTAATCGCCTTCGCCTGGCCCAACCCGCCCAAATTCGATTTCAGCACCGCCGGGTTGCGTACGAGATTGATCGGCACGAACGGATTGGTCAGGCAGTAGACGAGCACGCCCGCGCCGATTGAGCCAGCGCCCAACCCGATCCGCCGCGACCACGCCTCGCGCCGCAGCACCACCATCATCGGCAGCACGAGAAACGCCACCGCCGACGAGAGCACCATTCCCGTCGCCGCCCCCGCGCACGCGCCCGCGACCAGCGCATCACGCCACCGCCCTCGGTCCACGTAGCGCGCCGCCGACAACACCGTCAGCAGCACCAGCACCGCCCCCGCCAGGTGCGGCTTCGCCTCGTGCGCACCATTGACCACCACCGGCAGCAGCGCGAACCCCAACCCCGCGACCGCCGCCAATCGCGCGTTGGCCGTGAGCCGCCACGCGAGCAAGTAAACGAGCCAAATCCCAACAAGCCCCCACGCCGCGCTATACGCCCGCGCCACGACGTAGAACTTGGCGAACTCCTCGGGCCGATCGAGATAGTGCGCCAAATCCGCCTTCGGACTCAGCGTCAACTTAACCAGCCCCCCGACCGGGTAGACCCACAGCCCGCCGTACTGATACATCCGCGGGTCAAAGGACCCGCGCATCCCCGCCAGCGCCATAAACGTGACCATCTCGTCGGGCTGGTGCGAGAACAGCCGATACCGCCGAACGATCTGCGCCCGCTCCGCAGCCGTCGCGTTCAGCACACCGTCCGGCCGCACGTCCGGCGTCGCGTCCTGGTCCGCCCCCCGCGCCGCGTCGACGTCCAGTGTCCCGCCCGCCGCGAGGACGCGCTTCCCGTCCCACGCGTCGCCGGCCGGGAAGAGATACCGATCGCCCGCCCGCGTCGGTAACCCCCAGCGGATCCCGCCGAAGAACACCGCCGCGCCGACACAGGTGAGCAGCGTCATCGCGAGCAGGTGGCGCGGGCGGTCGGTCATCCGCCTGAGTGTACAGCGCGGGCGCCCTTCACCCCTCACCCGGGCTGAGTTGGCCGGAATTCATCGCGAAGGCGAGCTCCCCGGCGCGACCGCCGTCCCCCCGAAGCCCTTCAGGTCATCCCCAGATCGGACGGACGATCGACGTCTCTCGACGCCGACGGCATCGAAACCTCAACGACACTCGCATCTCCCCGGAGGATCGCCCGCGGGCCGGTGTCCCCCACGAGGGTCAACATCCGGGGAAACATCGCCGCGGGCAGAACCGCGGGCGGCCCGAGGTGGTCGCCGTCACGCGAAAGGCACGCCGAACCCGGAGACGCCCGCCACGCGTCCCGGAGGCGAACCAGGTCGTCGCGCGTGACCGCGTACTGGTCGGCGTGCAACAGGAGCAACGCCGCGACCCCGGCGTCCGACGCGGCGCGCGTCGCCGCCCGGACCGACGACGCCATCCCCTCGTCCCACGCGTCGTTGAACACCACCCCGACGGAAACATCCTGGACGACCTGCGCGATCTCCTCCCGACGGCAGCCGAGGACGACGACGACCGGCCCGACCGCGGCCTCGATCGCCGTCTGGCACGCGCGGCGCACCAACGGCTCGCCGTCGAGCTCGACGAGCTGCTTCGGGCGCCCCAGGCGGCGCGACGCCCCGGCGGCGAGGACGGCGATCAGCAGTTCGTTAGCCATGGGCGGTTACGGGCACCGCGGTGCGCGGGGGTGCGGGCGCGTCCGACATCGGCCGCGCCTGACGCTCGTGCAGGTGGGCCAGGATCTCCGCCACCACCGACACGGCGATCCCGGCCGCGGACCGGTCGCCCAGATCCAGCCCGATCGGCCCGCGGAGGCGCGCGCCGAAGTTCTCGTCGACCAACCCGCCCTCGGTCACGAGTCCGAGCAGCGCGTCCCGCCGGTGTGCCGGCCCGAGGACGCCCGCGTACGCCAACGGCCGGCCGGCGAGCAGCGGCAGCAGGATCGCGTCGTCCGGAAGACTGTGGGTCATCAGCACGACGGCGGTGTTGCCCGTGAAGCGAATCCTTCCGACGGCCTCCTCCCAAGGCGCGGCCACCACAACGTCGGCCGACGGAAAGTGCTCGGCCCGGGCGCGGCGCGCCCGCCGGTCGGCTACGGTGACGTGCCATCCGAGCGAGCCGGCAAGGTCGCAGACCGGCCGCGCGTCATCACCCGCCCCGAAGATCACGAGCCGCGTCAGCGGCGGGACGAACTGCACGAACGTCCGCCGGCCCCCGTGCGTCGCCCCGCAGTAGCCGCGCCGGTCGCACAAGGCGAGCCGCGCCAGCGCCGCCGACGGGTCGGACTCATCGGGCCGCCCCCACTGCCGCCCCACGACGACGGCGTCCGCGTCGCCCCGCGATTCGATCGTGCAGGTCATGATCGTGCCGACGTCATTGTCATAGGCCCAGGCCAGGCGGCGGAGGAGTTCCAATTGATCGTCGGTCAACCGCTCGACCAGCACGTCTATCGACCCGCCGCACCCGAGGACGGGTTTGACCTCGTCCACGTCATCGGCCCCACCAGTGTCGAAGCTGAGAAGGACGGCGCCACGGTCCCGCGTCATCTCGCGGCCGCGGCGAACGACGTACTCCTCCAGGCACCCGCCGCTCACGCCCCCGGCGATCACCCCGGGCGGGCCGCCGACCATCATCGACCCGAGCGAGCGGTAGCTCGACCCCTTAGCCGAGACCAGCGTCGCCAGCACGCCCGGCTCGCCGTTGTCGAGCAGGCGCCGGGCCATGGCGATGAGTTTCGGAAGTTCGGTCCGCATAAGGTTGCTCGGTCCCGCACCGGCGCCGGCGCATCACGCGAACAGCTTGTCCGGCGTGATCGGGAAGTCGCGCACCCGCTTCCCGGTCGCGTGGAACACCGCGTTGGCGATCCCGGCGGCAATCCCGACCATTCCGAGCTCGCCCATGCCCTTGACACCCAGCGGGTTGACGATTTTATCGTCCTCCTCCACGAACATCGTGCGGATCTCGTGCACGTCGGCGTTCGTCGGCACGTGGTAGTGCTGGAGCGACGCGTTCATGATCCGCCCGTACCGGTGGTCGATCTCCGTCGCCTCGTGCAGCGCCGCGCCGATGCCCCACACCACCCCGCCGATCTCCTGGCTGTGGCTCGTCAGCGGGTTCATGATCCGCCCGCACGCCGTCGCCTCGATCACGCGCGTCACCTTCACCATCATCGTGTCCGGGTCCACCTTGACCTCGATGAACTGCGCCCCGTGGGCGGCCGTCGCGTACTTCTCCCGCTCGGGCGACGGCTTGGACTCGTACGTGACGTGGACCGGCTTACCCGCCCGCCGAAGCAGCCCGGCGATCGGCACGGCCCGCGCCGGGTCCTTGGTCGACCGCAAATGACCGCCGGCCAGCTCGACGTCCGCGTCGCCCGCGCCGGCGAGCGGCGAGTTGGGCTCGGCCTTCGCCACGGCGAGCAACTGCTTCGCGACGTCTCGTGCGGCGCCGAAGATCGCCGTCCCGATGCTCGCCGTCGTCCACGACCCGCCCTGAGCCGGCGCCTTGGGCAGCCGCGTGTCCCCGAGCTTGAACGTGATCTTCTCGGCCGGCAGGCCAAGGTACTCCGCCGCGATCATCGTCATCACCGTGTACGTCCCCGGCCCGATGTCGGCCGTCGCGCTGCCGACCTCCGCCGAGCCGTCCGGGTTCAGCGTGACGCGCACGCGGGCCGACTGCTGCATCGCGCCCCACGTCCCGGTCGCCATTCCCCACCCGACCAGCAGCCGCCCGTCCCGCATCGACCGCGGCTCGGGCGTGCGCTTCCGCCAGCCGAACGTGTCGGCCGCCAGCTTGTAGCACTCCCGCAGCGCCTTGCTCGAATACGGCTTGCCCGTGTCCGGGTCCTTCTCGGCGTAGTTGATCAGCCTCAGCTCCAGCGGGTCGATCTTCAGCGCGTACGCCAGCTCGTCCATCGCGCACTCGATCGCCGTCATCTGGCTGAACATGCCCGGCGCCCGCATCGCCTGCGGGGTCGACAGGTCCGTCTTCACGACCTGGTACTGGTACCCGCACGTCGGCGACGCGTACATCGTCCGGGCCGGCTTGACGAACGACTCGGTGTGCTCTTCCTCCTGCGACGTGTTGGTCACCACCCGGTGCGTGATCGCCGTCAGCTTGCCGTCCTTGGTCGCCCCGAGCGCGACGTGCTGCCAGTAGTGCGGGCGGTACCCGTGGCCGGTGAACGTCTGCGCGCGGGTGTAGACGATCTTCACCGGCCGACCCACGAGTTTTGACACGACGCCGAGCAGAAACGTGTAGTAGTTGGGCCGCAGGCAGCTCCCGAACGCCCCGCCGACGAACAGCGACACGACGTCGATCTGCTCGGGCTTGATCCCGAAGTACTCGGCGACCTGGTCGCGGTCGCCGTGGACGTTCTGGCTCTTGTTGAAGATGACCAGCCGGTCGCCCTGCCAGTGCCCGATCCCGCCGTGCAGCTCCATCGGGTTATGGTGCTGGATCGGCATCGTGTACGTCGCCTCGATCTTCACGGGCGCGTCGGCCAGCGCCTTGGCAGGGTCCCCGCGCGGCGGGGGCGTCTGCTCGGGCCGCGGGTCGTACGCCTTCGAAAGTACGGCCAGCGGGTCCGTCGCGTGCGGCTCCTCACGGTACGTCGCCTTCACGAGCGACGCCGCGTACCGCGCCTGCTCGAACGTCTCGGCCACCACGACCGCGATCGGCTGTTGGTTGAACAAAATGCGATCGTCCACCAGCGCGCGGAACGGCCGGTCGCCCGGCTTCTTCTGGTCGTCGCCCTGGTGCTGCTCCTTACCGTCGCGGACGCGGTCCTTGGGCATCGGCTTGATCGAGTTCAAATGCGTGACGACCTTCAGCACGCCCGGCGCGCCCTCGGCCGCCGCGACGTCGAGCGTGGCGATCCGGCCCCGCGCGACGTTGCTCGTGACGATGTGCCCGTACGCGAGGTTGGGGACGTTGAACTCGGCCGCGTACGTCGCCCGGCCGGTCACCTTCGCGACGCCGTCCACCCGCGGCATCTCCTTGCCGATGTACTGCATGACGTTACTCCAAAAGCGGGGGGAGCAGTTCAGGCGACCGCGAGACCCGACGCGCGGGACAGCGCGCGCACGATCGCATGCCGGGCCATCGGGACCTTGAACGCGTTGTGTTCGAGCGGCTTGGCAGCCTTCAATTCCGCTTCCGCGGCGGCGGCGAACGCGGCCTCGGTCGCCGGCTTACCCGCCAGCGCCGCCTCAGCCGCCCGGGCGCGCCACGGCTTGTGCGCCACGCCCCCCAGTGCCACCCGGGCCTGCCGGATTGTGTCGCCGTCCATCTCCACCGCCGCCGCGACCGACACGAGCGCAAACGCATAACTCGCGCGGTCGCGGATCTTCAGATAGTAGCTGCGCGTCCCGAACGGCGACTTCGGCAGCTCGATCGCCTCGATCAGCTCGCCCGGCTCCAGCGTCGTGTCCCGCTCCGGCCGGTCGCCCGGCAGGCGGTGGAGCTCCTCGAACGAAATCGCCCGCGTCCGGTCGCCCGCCCCGCGCACGTGCACCGTCGCGTCCAGCGCCGCCAGCGCGACCGCCATGTCGGATGGGTGCACCGCCACGCAGTGCTCGCTGTGCCCGAAGATCGCGTGCGTGCGGTTCAGGCCCTTCAAGGCCCCGCACCCGCTCCCCGGCTCCCGCTTGTTGCACGGCGTCCCCACGTCGTAGAAGTACGGGCACCGCGTCCGCTGGAGGACGTTCCCACCATTGGTCGCCATGTTCCGAAGCTGGGCCGTCGCCCCGGCCAAAATCGCCTGCGTCAGCACCGGGTACTGCTGCCGCACGAGCGGATGATTCGCGGTCGTCGTGTTCTTCGCCAGCGCCCCAAGCCGCACCCCGCCGGTCGGCGTCGCCGCGATCTCCTTTAAGTCGAGCCGCGTCAGGTCGACCAGCGTCCCGGCGCGCTCCACGTCGTACTTCAGCAAATCGATCAGATTCGTCCCGCCGGCGAGATACCGTCCGCCGTCGGCGTCGGCGTCGGCGTCGGCGAGCCGCAGTTGCACCGCCCGCGCGGGCGAATCGGCGCGGGCATACTTAAACGGCGTCATGGTCCGCCTCCTTCCGCAGGTCGAGTGCCGCCAGTTCCTCGCGACCGACGAACCGCCACGTCTGCGCCCGCGGCTTA
>DASPKW010000148.1:0-8431 GCA_035627895.1 Tepidisphaeraceae bacterium
ATCGGCACGATTGCCACGACCTGCCCCGCCACCTTCGGCGGCAGCACCAGCCCTTCATCATCACTGTGGGCCATGATCATCGCCCCGATCAGCCGGGTGCTCACGCCCCAACTCGTCGTCCACGCGTGTTGCTGCTTCTGATCCCGCCCGGAAAACTTGATGTCGAACGCCTTGGCGAAGTTCTGCCCGAGGTTGTGGCTCGTCCCCGCCTGCAGCGCCTTCCCGTCCTGCATCAGCGCCTCGATGCAGTACGTCGTGTCGGCCCCGGGGAACTTCTCGCTGTCCGTCTTCGCCCCCTTGATCACCGGTATCGCCAGCACGTCCTCCGTGAACGCCGCGTACACGTCCAGCATCTTCAGCGTCTCGGCCTGCGCCTCGTCGGCCGTCTCGTGCGCCGTGTGCCCCTCCTGCCACAAGAACTCCGCCGTCCGCAAGAACAGCCGCGTGCGCATCTCCCAGCGCATCACGTTGCACCACTGGTTGATCAAGATCGGCAAATCGCGGTAGCTCTGCACCCACTGCGCGTACATGTGGCCGATCATCGTCTCGGACGTCGGCCGGATCACCAGCGGCTCCTCGATCGGGCTCGCCGGCCGCAGCCCCGTGCCGCTCGGGTCCTTCTCCAGCCGCGAGTGCGTGACGACGGCGCACTCCATCGCGAACCCCTCGACGTGCTGCGCCTCTTTAGCCAGGAACGATTGCGGGATCAGCAGCGGGAAGTACGCGTTGACGTGCCCCGTCTCCTTGAACCGCGCGTCCAGGTCCCGCTGGATCGCCTCCCAGATCGCGAACCCCTCGGGCCGAATGACCATGCACCCCCGCACCGGCGAATGGTCGGCGAGCTGCGCCGCCTTGATCACGTCGATGTACCACTGCGAATAATCCTCGGCGCGCGTCTTGATGTTCTTGGCCATGGGAGGGGGAATGGTAACGGAACCGGCATTTGTTGGCACGCCGCCGGGAATGTACGAAAAACTACTGCTATACTTGACACCATGCTCCGACGCCTGCCTCTCGTCTTCACGCCGCAACCCGAGGGGGGTTACACGGTCACGTCTCCGGTCCTGCCCGAACTCGTCACCGAGGGGGACACGGTCGAAGACGCCTACGCCAACGTCCGCGACGCGCTGGCGGCCGTGATCGAGCTGTATCGGGACGAAGGCCGGGCCCTTCCGCAAACCACAAGGCTACCGGCCCCGGGCGAAGTGATTTGGAGCGAAGCCTTGGTGGAGCTCCCGTGAAGTATCGCGAGGTCGCGCGCAAGCTCGGCGCGCTCGGGTGCGTCGAAGTTCCTCGCTCGGGCGGCGGTTCACACCGCAAATGACACAATCCCCTGAACGGCCGTTCTACCGTCGTCCCGGACTGGGGCGGACGCGACCTCAAACTCGGCACCGTCCGAGCTGCCGTCCGCCAACTCGGGATCGAGTGGGATGCGTTCCTCACGGCCTGATGTGGCCGACTTTCAGGTCGACCGTCCGATAACCTCGCCCCGACCCGCACGAGTACACGCGGACCTCCCCCCTGCCGATATCCCCCCCGGAGGCCCCCGACACTCATGACCCGCACGCTCCCCCTCTTCGCCCTCTCGCTCGTCCTGACCCTCCCCGCGCGCGCCGACGACCCCGCCACCGCCGGCGCAGCCGCCCGCGGCGCGCTCGAGGTCGTCGGCGCGATCGCCGCCGGCGACTACCCCGCCGTCGTCGACCGCACCGTCGACGCCGCCGTCACCGACGTCGGCGGGCGCGACCAGGCCATCGCCGCCCTCCGCGACGGCATCGCCAACCTCCGCAAGCGCGGGGCGACGATCCGCAACGTGGGCGTCGGCACCCCCGGCGCCCCCGCCACCGAGGGCCCCAACACGTTCGTCGTCGTCCCCACCACGCTCGAACTCGGCACGCCCCAGGGCCGCCTCCTCGCCCGCTCCTACCTCCTCGGCGTCTCCCCCGACGCCGGCAAGACCTGGAAGTACGTCGAGGGCGCCGCCGTCGGCGACCCCGCGGTCCGCGCCAAGCTCCTCCCCAAACTCCCCGGCGCCCTTAAGCTCCCCAAGCTCACCCCGCCCGAGCAACTCCCCGCCGAAAAGCCCACAACTGCCCCGACCACCCGCCCCGCGAAGTAACCGCCGGCTCGCCCCGTACGGGGACTGCCCACCCCTCGCGCGACACCCCTGCGCCCACCCACGACGCTCCCACCGCTCGCCCGCCGAATGGCCCTCACCGTTGCTTCGCGGCGTGGCGGTGCGCGGAAGACGGCGCACCCCGACCAACGATATCTCGCGCATCCGTGCTATACTCCGCCTCACCCCAACCGGAGCCCCGCACCATGCGCCAACTCCTCCTCGCCCTCGCGCTCCTCCTGACCACGCTCCCCGCCACCGCCTGCCTCAACGACCGCCAGGTCCTCATCGCCGAGAACGAATTCAAGTCATCCTACCTCAAGAAGGACAACGAGCCCGCCCCACCGTCCCGCTCCATGGTCGGCTGGATCGCCCTCGGCGCCGGCAGCGCCCTCCTCTTCGCTACCCCGCTGCTCCTCATGAAGTCGAAGCGCTGACTCGCCCCCACGGCGCCCCCTGAGCCGGGTGCGGAGCTGAAAGCGACGCCCCGGATTCGCACCGCGCATGTCACTCCCGATATGCCCACCGAGCTCAAACCCAAGCGCCGCCACCCCGTCCTCAAAGCCGCGATCATCGGCGGCCTCCTCGGCTTTCTCCTCGCCCTCGCCCTCCCCCACGGCACGCTCTCCCTCGGCGCCCCCGAGCGCGTCCCCCTCCCGCACCAACTCCCCAAATACCCCGGCGGCATCGCCCTCCGCTTCTCGATGGTGCACGACGTCCTGCACGAGCGCTTCCCCAAGCACGGCCCCGCCTACTACACCCACCGCAACGCGCTGGTCACCGCCCAACTCGCCAAGCTCGGCGGCCTCGGCTCCGCCCAAACCGCGGCCGACCCCCACTGGCGCCTCTCGGACGACCTAACCGTCGGCCACGTCCACCTCGGCCAGTTCGACCTGGCCATCGCCGCCGCCCGTGCCAAGCTCGCCCGCCAGGAAGCCCTTGAGATCGCCGCCCAGGACCTCTACCCCACTTACGCCAACCTCGGCACCGCGATGATGATACAGGCGATCGTCCGCCTGTCCGCCTCGACCGCCGACGACGCCGCCAAGGCCACCGCCAAGTCCGAGCTCACCGAAAGCCTCGTCTGGGTCAAAAATCGATCGAGGTCAACCCCCAGGCCCACTTCGGCCGCGAGGTCTGGCAAGTCGTTCTCGGTGAGTACCTCCTCGCCGCCATGGACGACCCCAAGCTCCTCTCGACACACGACATGGTCGGCCACAAGCTCGACGCGCGCCCCACGATCGACCAGCCCACCTGGCGATTTTCGCTCCGCCTCGGGCGCGACGTTCGCGACGTGCTCGAAAGCGCGAACGCCACCCTGAACGAGTTGGACAACACCCGCCGCCTGATCACCGACCTCGATCCCAACGACGAGGGCCGCCGGACCCCATCCCAACTCGAGCGCGCCAAGTTCGACGAGCCCACCCTCGCCATCGTCGGCATGTGGCGGTACGGCGGCGGCGCCAACGTCCACTTCTCCCTCGCCCTCGCCGAAACCATGTCCTGCGTCGGCCAGCGCTACATCGCCTGGGCCGCCTACGAGCGCACGGCTCGCCTCCTCCAGAAAGCCCCGTTCGACGAGAAGACGCGCCAGGCGTTGGACGAACACATCGGCCGGCGGCAAAGCATGCTCGCCGGCGGGATGTCCCGCACCGACAGCGAAGACCTCCGCCGCGGCTTCGACGCCGATCTCAAGGCCGGCCTCGACTACCAGGCCGCGTACCAGCAGTATGAGGCCGACCGCATCGCCGCCGGCGCCTCCATCGACGACCCGAAGTTCTACGACGCCTTCCTCGCCAAGCACGGCGAAATCGCCACGCCGCCCGGCCTCGCTGACTTCCACACCTACGCCGCCGGCGGCGACTCCGGCTACATCCCCTTCACCGTCCTCGGTGCCGGTCTGTTCGCCTTCACCGCCGCCCTCTTCAACCGCCGCCGCGCTACGTAGCTCCCCCGCGTTCACCCAACACTTCCCCCACGCGCCAGTATCACCCCCCATGCCCAAGCAGTGGAAATGCGCCGTCGTCGGAACGGGCGTCGTCGGCGAGTGGCACGTGCGCCTGATCCCCAAGCTCCCGAATTGCTCCCTCGTTGCCGCGTGCGACGTACTCCCGGAAAAGGCCAAGGCCACTCTCGACCGAAATAACGTCACGGGCGTCCCCGTCTACGCCGACGTCCGGGAACTCCTCCGCGCGCACCCCGACCTCGACGTCGTCCACGTCTGCACGCCGTCCGGCGATCACATGAACCCCGTCGTCACCGCCCTCGAGGCCGGGAAGAACGTCATCTGCGAAAAGCCCCTCGAGATCGCCCTCGACCGCATTGACGCGATGATCGCCGCGTCCAAGGCCTCCGGCGCGCGCCTCGCCGCCATCTTCCAGAACCGCTGGAACGATGCCAACCGCGCTATCAAGGCCGCCGTCGATGAGAACCGCTTCGGCCAACTCGCCTGGGCCGGTTGTTTCACCCCCTGGTACCGCCCCGACAAGTACTACGACGAGGGCGGGTGGCGCGGCACCTGGCGCCTCGACGGCGGCGGCGCCATCATGAACCAGTCCGTCCACGCGATCGACCTCCTCCAGTGGGTCGTCGGCCCCGTCCGCTCCGTCTCCGCCTACGCCGCCTTCCAACCCGCCGAGCGCATCCACAAGCAGATCGAGGTCGAGGACATCTGCTCCGTCGCCCTCCAGTTCGAGAACGGCGCCTTCGGCACCATCATGGGCACGACCGGCATGTTCCCCGGCCAGCCCCCGCGCCTCGAGATCGGCGGCAGCACCGGCACCGCCGTCTCCGAGGCCGGCCTGAAGATGTTCCACTTCGCCGACCCCCGCCCGGCCGACCAGGACCTGCTCGACCGCCTGGCCCCCCCGCCGCCGGACTTCGTCAAAAAGAAGCTGGTCGCCCACGGTGGCGACGCCCTCTTCAACTCGCTCAACTTCAACAAGCCCGGCGGCACGGCGGGCGGCTCATCCAACCGCGACGTCGGCACCGACTTCCACGCCCGCAACATCCTCCACATCCTGGGCGCCTGGGAGGAAGGCCGCGACGCCGAAACCTCCGGCCCCGAGGCCCGCAAGGCCGTCGCGATCATCCTGGCCATCTACGAATCCGCCCGGCGCGGGGGTGCCCCCGTATCGGTCAGCGGGTGATCGTGCCTCGGAAAGCCCACGCTGCCTGCAGCGTGGGTTGTGCCTGTCACACCCCTCTCATCCCCCCCGGGCGACAATCCCATTTGCGGACGCCACCCCGGCGGGTAAACTTCGCCTCGTCGCCGGCGCGACGCCTCCGACCGACGTCGGGGTCGTCAGCCGGTAGTCGTCGCCACGTCTTACCGCCCGATCGCTCGCCGCCCGGCGCGTGTGTCCCCCGCGACACGCCCCGGCACGCGGCCCGCCGGGTCGAAGGGTCTGCCAACCATGTTCGGGTCGAATCGCCAGTTCACACTCATCGGCGGCGGCGTCATCCTCGTCCTGATCGTCGTTTTCTTCCTCACGCGCTCGTCGGTCCCGTTCCACAGTGACCCCGAGATCGCCAAGATCGAAAAACTCGAACGCGCCCGCGACGCCAAGGGACTGGCCGAGGCCGTCAAGTCCCACCCGCGCGAGGACGTCGCCAACCGCGCCATGACCGCCCTGGCGCACGTCTCGAAGCAGGACGCCCTGACCGAGCTGCAGGCGATGCTGTCCGACCCCCGGGTGTCCGTCCGGGCGACCGCCGCCGGGCAGTACGGCAGCCTCGCCCCCCGCGGCCAGGTCGGGCCGCTCGTCGCCGCGTTCAAGGACGAAAAGGACCCCAAGGTGAAGGCCGCCATCGCCAACGCCCTGGGCCAGAATCAAGGCTGGGACGGCGTCGCCCCGCTCATCCCCGCACTGGACGACCCGAATACTCAGGTCCGGACCGCCGCCGCCAACGCCCTGCTCAAGATCACTGGTCTCCGCCCCGACATCACCGCAAAGTCGACGACCGCCGACCGAAAACGCGTCATCGCCTCCCTCAACGCCCGCATCGCCAGCATGAAGACGGGCTACGATAACTACTGGAACTCGCAGCGATCCAAGGAGAACAAATGACTCACCGCCCGCTCCAACCCCGTCGCCCTGCCGGGTTTACGGTCGTCGAACTGCTCGTGGTCATCGGGATCATCGCCCTGCTGATCACCATCCTGGTCCCGACGATCTCCAAGGCCCGGGCCGCGAGCAAGACCACGGTCTGCGCCTCCAACCTCCACCAGATCTTCCAGGCCGGCCAAACCTGGTCCCTCGAGAACGGCAACCCCATGCCCGGCACCGGTTGGGTCGGGTGCGTCCTCCAGCAGGGTGGCAAGGGCATCACCCGATGCCCGGAAGGAGACCTGCTCACCGTCGACCCCGTCGCCCCCGTGAACGACGAACTGACCCAGATTGCCGCCGGATACAGCGTTTACATCAACGACACCAAGTACTCGATCCCCTGTGTCCCCGGCCAGTGGGCCCGCCTCGAAAACCTGACGTCCAACTCCTTCGAACTCAGCTTCGAGGATCAGGCCAACTCCGGTGGCGGCGACATGAGCTACAACAACGTCCGCCTCAAGTTCACCGACAACGGCAACGGCACGATGACCATCGAGGTCAAACCCTCGTTCGGGGGCTACTCGAGCAACCTCATCGACTCCACCGGCGCGACCATCATGACCAACATCGGTCAAAACGCCGGCGCCGCCAACGCCGGCAAGTCGTTGCCCAACATTCCGATCAACTACACCAACTCCACGTTCTCCAACTATGGCGTCAACAAGAACGCCGGCGACGTCTTCGGCAAGGCCGACAAGGTCTACGGCATCGACTACGTCCGCTCCGTCGTCGACCCCGCCCTCGACGACTGGAAGAACAACGCGCCCAACCAGTTCCCCCTCGACGACACGGGCACGCTCACCTTCGCCCGCCACAACCGCAAAGCCAACGTCCTTTACGGCGACGGGAGCGTGAAGCTCGAATCCGTCAGCCCCACCGAACTCAATCCCGCCGCGGTCGGTCCGAACGGTGAGGCGAACCGAGACGTGTATTGGGAACTCGGCAAGTAGCCCCGGCCATCACGACAATCTGACAATCACGCCAGAACCCGCTCCACCTCGGAGCGGGTTTTTCGCTATGACGTTCCACCCGAGGCCGATTCGGCACATCCTTTGATATGGCCGAGGTACCCCATTCCTTACAGGAGGTTCCTATGGGCTCCGAAGATCGCGTCGCCGGGAAGGTCAAGCAGGTCAAGGGCAAGGCCAACGACACCGCAGGCGCCGCCAAGGGCGACGTCGGCCAGCAGATCAAGGGAAAGGTCCAGAAGGTGGTCGGAAAGGTGCAGGAAAAGCTAGGGAAAAACACCCGCTGAACCCTCCGGACCTAAAACGGCTTGGTCACCTCCGGTGACCACGTCCCCCGCCAATCGAAACACCCCGGCGCGCCAATGGCGCTCCCGGGGTGTCGTTCGTTCACGAAGTCAATCTCACCACGCGATCGACCAATCCCTCAGCACATCTTCGATCCCTCGCTCCGTGCCTCCGTGCCTCCGTGGTGAATCTGTCCCTCACGCGCGCCCGTAAATGTACTCGTTCAGAAAGTGGATCTGCTGTTCGGCGTTGCTCGCGTACTGCGCGTTCACGTCGCCCATCGAGATGATCCCGTGCAGCGCCCCCTGCGCGTCGCACACCGGTACGTGCCGCACGCGCCGCGTCTTCATGATCGCCGAAATCTCGTCCAAATCGTCGTCCGGCTGGCAGCAGACGACCTCGCGCGTCATCACGTCCCCGACCTTCACGCTCGCCGGCGGCACCTCCTGCGCCACCACCCGCTGCAGCACGTCGCGCTCGGTGAACATCCCCACCACGCGCCCCTCTTCCATCACGACCAGCGCCCCGATCTTGTGCTGGTTCATCTTCCGCGTCGCGTCGAGCACCGTCGAGTCGCGGGCAATGGTGTGAAGCACTTCCCCCTTGACCGTCAAAACGTCTTGAACCGTGGGCATGAAAACCTCCCGCGTCGGGTTGGAGCGCCATTCTTCCGAGGTGAAAACGGGACCCGCTGAAGGGCCCCAGACATGAGGCTTTCCACTATACCCACCCCGGTCCAGCGGACGCAACATTGTGAATTAATTATCTATCTTTCCCACAGCCCCTTGCGCGCCGCCGCCCTCACCCTATCACTCCGCTCCCCAACCCCGCCTTCCCTTCCGCGCGCAAATCCCTAGAATCACCCCATGAAATCCGCCCCGGCCCGTCCCGCCACCCCCCGCCACCGCGCCCCCACGGTCGCCATCGTCGGCCGCCCCAACGTCGGCAAGTCC
>DASPKW010000149.1:0-21664 GCA_035627895.1 Tepidisphaeraceae bacterium
GCCCCGATCTCGCTACCGCTCGACCCCCAACTCCCGCAACACGAACGCGTGGTGAAACGCGATCTCCCGGATCGCGTCGTACCGCCCCGACGCCCCCCCGTGCCCCGACCCCATGTTCACCTTCAGCAGCAGCGTCCGCCCCCGCTCCGTCCGCACCGCCCGCATCCGCGCCACGTACTTCGCCGGCTCGTGGAACATCACCTGCGCATCATTGATCCCCGTCCGCACCAGCATCGCCGGGTACGCCTTCGCCCCCAGATTCGTGTACGGGCAATACCCCTTGATCCACTCGTACTCCGCCCGCACGTTCGGGTTCCCCCACTCGGCGTACTCCTGCGTCGTCAGCGGCAGCGTCTCGTCGCTCATCGTGTTCAGCACGTCCACGAACGGCATCTCCATCACCGCCACCCGACACAAGTCCGGCCTCGAGTTCAGCACCGCCCCCACCAGCAGCCCGCCCGCGCTCGCCCCCTCGATCGCCAGCGTGTCCCGCGTCGTATACCCTTGGTTCACCAGGTAATCCGCGCACGCAATGAAGTCCGTGAACGTGTTCGGCTTGTTCGCCATCCGCCCCGCGTCGTACCACCGTCGGCCGAAGTCCCCGCCCCCGCGCGGGTGCGCCATCGCGACCGTCACGCCCCGGTCGAGCAGCGCCAAGTTCGCCGCCGAGAAGTACACGTCCGCCGCGTACCCGTACGCCCCGTACCCGTCCAGCAACATCGGCCGCGGCCCCCCGCCGACGTAGTCCTTCCTTCTCACCATCGACACCGGCACCCGCGCCCCGTCCCCCGCCGTCGCATACACCCGTTCCGTCACGTACTTCGCCGGATCGTACCCGCCCAGCACCTCCCGCCGCTTGAGCAGCGCGAGCGCTCCCGTCCCCAAATCCACGTCGTACACCGTCCGCGGCGTCACCATCGACTGGTATTCCACCCGCACCGCCGTCGTCGCGTACTCCGCGTTCGCCCCCGGCCCCACCGCGCACAACTTCTCCGGAAACGCCACCGGCACGACCTTCCCCGTCCGCGGGTTCATCAACCTCAACCCGGGCAACGCCTCCGCCCGCTCGAACAGCGCGATCGTCGACTCGAAACACTCGGCGTTCTCCAGCACCACCGCGTCCCGGTGCGGCAACACCTCTTCCCACTTTTCCTCGCGCGGGTCCCCCACCGCCACGCGCACCAGCCGGAAGTTCGGCCCCTTGTCGTTCGTCCGGACGTAGAACTGCCCCCCCTGCTCGTCCACGTAATACTCGTGCCCCTCGCGCCGCGCCGCCACCAGCACCGGCGCCGCGTCCGGCTTGTCCGCCGGAATCACCCGCGCCTCGGCCGTCGTCTTGCTCGCCGACGTGACGACGAGAAACCGTCCGCTCCGCGTCCGCCCAACGCCCAACTCGTACTGCGCGTCCTTCTCCTCGTACACCAACCGATCCTGCGCCGCCGGCGTCCCCAGCGCGTGCGCCATCAGCCGGTACGACCGCTTCGCCTCGTTCTGCAGCGTGTAAAAGATCGTCCGCCCGTCCGCCGCCCACTTGATCCCGCTCACGTGGTCGATCTTCTCCCCCAGCGTCTTCCCGCTCCGCAAATCCTTCACCCGCAGCTTGAACTCGCGCGACCCGGCCACGTCCTCCGCGTACGCGATCAAGTTCCCGTCGTCGCTCACCTCCGACGCCCCCAGGTCGTAGTACTGCTTCCCCTCCGCCAGCGAATTCAAATCCAGCGTCACCTGCTCCGCCGGCTCCGGCGCGGCCGCGTCCCCCGCCCGCACGTGCCGCCGCCGGCAGAACGTCGGGTACTGCTTCCCCTTCGCCGTCCGCGAGTAGTACACCCAATTCCCCTTGCGGTACGGCACCTCCTGGTCGTCCTCCTTCAACCGCCCCACGATCTCCTTGAACAGCTTTTCCTCCAACCCCTTCGCCGGCGCCATCACGGCGGCCGTGTGCGCGTTCTCCGCCTCCAGATACTTGATGACCGCCGGGTCCTCCTTGTTCCGCAGCCACGCGTAGTCGTCCACGCGCCGCTCCCCGTGCTGCACGACCTCCTTCGGCACCCGCTTCGCCACCGGCGCGCCACCCGGCGCCCCGTCGTCCGCGCCCCCGCGCGTCACGAACAGTCCGACCGCGCACGCCGCGACCCACAAGTACCGACTGACAATCATGCGATCTCCTGACAATCGTTTTGCCCCGGAAGGCGAAGTTCCGGCCGAGCCGATCTCACAATAGCCGCAGAGCCCATACGGTCACAGTGGAGGGGACCGGTTGGACATCGAAGTTCGAACAACCATCGGCAGTTCGATGCGGGGCGTGCGATGTCGAATGCTCGCCACTCCCCTCATCTCTGTCTCTCTGTGCCTCTGTGCCTCTGTGGCGATTTCGAACGGCTCGGACGGAGCCTCGCCCTCCCGGTCACCCCGCCCTCCGCAACTTACCCCACCCCGCCCCGTCTGATACGATACCCCCCATCACACTCTGCAACGGGGCCCGCCGATCATGAAACGCTCCCACCTGATCCTCCTCTCGACGCTGATCGCGATCGCCGTCATCGCCGTCGCCGCGTGGTACCGCATCACCCACCCGCCCGTCGCCGCCACGCTCCCCGCGACCCATCCCGCGACCGTCACCGCAACCACCGCCGTCGCCGTCAAAAAACCTAAGACCCGCGGCCCCACCACCCAGCTCCTCGACATCCTCCGCGCCGAAAACCCGCGCTACCCTACGACCCAGCGCCTCGACTCCCCCCTCAACCTCAAGTACGCCGCCCACGCCGTCGTCCGCGACCCCGTCTACCTCGACCTCCGCGGCAACCTCTGGATCACCCGCCCCGACGCCCCCGCCGAGTTCGACTTCCTCAAGGCCGGCCAGACCGACACCGCCACCCACCTCGTCCGCGACGTCGTCCGCTTCGTCCTCTGGTCCACCACCGCCCCGGACCGCCGCGGGCAGCGCGCCTGGCTCCCCCACCTCGTCGTCGATTCGCCCGCCGGCGGGTTCGACCTCCTCGACCCCACCGGCCGCCGACACCTCCCCGACACCCTCGGCTACCGTTGGGCCCGCGCCCAGGTCCTCCCCGACCCGCGCACCGGCCGCGCCCGCATCGTCGTCCCCACCGCCACCGGCATCTGCGCCTTCGCCTTCGACGACGACCCCGCCGCCATCGCCACCGCCCACCACCGCCTCCTCGACCCCGCCAAACACAAGCCCGACCAGTGCGCCGTCCAAACCTCCATGGACCTCCAGGGCATCATCGCTTGGGTCACCGACGCCGCCGGCGCGCGCGGCGTCAAAGGCGCAGGCGTCGCCCGCTTCGCCCCCGTCCCGCCCGCCGCCAACGACGCCAACCCCCCCGCCTACAAGTGGACCGACCTCACCGGTAAGACCGGCTGGCCCGACCAGGTCGCCCACATGGTCCCCCTGCTGGACGGCTCGATCCTCCAGATCGTCACCCCCGACACGACCGATCCCGCCGACAAGGACAAGGTCACCTTCTCCATGAACAGCCTCGGCGCCGCCGCCGCCGCCGTCGACCAGCGCAAGATCGTCCGCCTCGTCTTCGACCTCGCCTCCCCCGAACTCGAAAAACGCGACAAGGCCTTCGCCGAGCTCACCCAGTACGGCCCCGGCATCACCCCCATCCTCGAAAAGCTCCTCGAAGACGCCGCCCCCGAGGCCCGCATCCGCATCGAGCAGCTCCTCAAATCCAAGATCGAGCCCGGCCTCGGCGGCATGTCCCTCGTCGACTCGCGCATGCGCATCGTCTCCCGCCTCGCCGACGGCGGCGTCATCGGCTTCGCCGAACAAGGCGTCGCCATCCCGCGCGACGGCGAAGAACAGCCCCAGTACATCTCCCCCGCCTGGCTCTCCATCCGCCCCGGCTACCCCGTGCACCTCCTCGCCCCCGGCCTCGTCGCCGAGCTCAACCCCGACAAACACAAGGTCATCGCCTGGGCCCAGGAGTGGATCGTCCTCGACCCCGTCCTCGGCCCCCAGTGGTACCTGGGCAACCGCCTCGAGCCCCTGCTCAAAAAGTCCGAGCGCGAGTTCACCCGCTTCGCCGGCATCGACGCGACCGGCCGCTGGCTGTTCCAATCCCCCGTCGCCGCTCCCACTCCCACGGATTCATCCGCGCGACCGACCGCCAACACGCGCCCCTCAACGACGACGACTGCACCGACTTCGCGCGCCACCACCGCAACGACGACCGCATCCCGCTCCACCGACCCCGCCCGCGCCACCCCCGCCTTCGCCCGCACCCTCATCCTCGACCCCCGCCTCCCCGACACCACCCCGCGCCTCCCCGGCTGGGCACTCCCCCCCTCCGCCGGCAAAGTCGGCTGGGACAAGAATCACTGGCCCGTTATCTTCATCGACGCCAAGCCCAACCCCATCCCCTGGGCCTTGGGCGAGACCGACTGGCGCGTCATCGACCCCGCCAAGGAAATGGTCTTCACCGAGCCCGCCGACGTCCCCGCGCCCTCCTTCCCGCCCGCCCCCGCGCGCCGTCGCACCCAGGCCACGACGACCACAACGGCGCCCGCAGCGACGCGATCCGCAACAACAACGACATCGCCATCAGCCGCCACCGCGCCGTCCACCAGTGACGACGAGATCGCCGCCCTCGGCGCCCCCCTACTCGTCACCCCCGACGGCGTCCGCTACTACGGCGGCGCCCAGTCCCTCCGAATCCTCGGACCCGCCGGTGAACTGATCACCTGGCCCCTCCCCGAAAAGGCCGTCGGCTCCGCCGCCAAGCCCGCCCTCCTCCGCACCAGCGACGGCCTGCTCTTCCTCTTCAACGAACCCGGGCGGATCGTCCGCCTCCGCGAGAACCGCCCCGACCCCGACACCGCCGCCCCGCCGGACGAGCCGGTCACCTTCGAGGCCGCCTTCGGCCGCCACGTCCCCACCGACCCCGCCCCCCTCCGCATCTGGCTCGACCCCGCCGAGCGAATCTGCATCGCCCACGGCGGTTCCCGCGTCACCGTCCTCTTCCCCACCGGCCGCATCCCCCGCTCCATCGCCGAAAAAATGCCCGCCCAAGACTCCGCCGCTGACGAATAGAACGGTCGCCCCTCGCTAACCCCTTCACGTCATTTCGTTTTCTCCGCACTGCATCCGCCCCCTCCCCTTCGTGCCCTTCGTGCCCTTCGTGGTTCAATTGTCTTCAGCGCAGAAAAACGCCCCGCGGACGTGGGTGGTTCGTCCGCGGGGCAACCTTGGAGCACGCAGGAATTGCCGATTCGCGGTTCAACGGCCTACCGTCGACTCGGTACCCACAGCATACCGCTCGACCATGAGAGCGCAATGAGGGGCACTTCACATCCCCGCCAAGCGGCGTCGCTTCAGCGACTCTGCCCGCTCCCCCCGCGCATAAAAAAAACCCCGCAGGCGTGGGTGAGACCTGCGGGGCAAGGAGGGAAGAAACACCAGTCTTACGTGCGTGTTTATAAACCGGTTCGCCATGCTAACCGATTTTTTTATTCTATCGACCCCACTTTCACTTTTCCTCCAGTATTTTTCGCACCCTTTTGATGATCGTCGGCCACTTAGCCCCCGCCTCCTTATTCACCGTCACGAAATCTCCGAGCAATAAAACGCTCGTAACGCCAGAAATATCAAATAGTTGACTCGCGATCGGATGATCCTTTCCCTGATCCCGGCTAAGGAAACTCGTCGGCACCTCGGCGATCACCCCATCGAGCACAAATTTCCGCGCATTCGGGTTGGGCGTCTCTTGAATCTCGGTCACCTTGAAGGGCATCCACGCAATTCTACCGCCCTCCGGCGATCCGAGGACCAGCCCACGTTTCGAAATCGCATCCCACTCGAATCTGCAGCGCCTCTGACAATTGGCCGCCAGCGGTCGCTTCGCGGCTTCGCGGCAAACCTGCAAACCCATAGAAGCGATCCTGACCGGATCGCGGACACATCAGAATTGCTCGACCGTCGAACTGAGGTCGTCGCTCGTGCGCCACCGACACCACCCGCGCGCTACCCTTTCTAAGACGATTCCGCCGGAATCTTCCCGCCCTGACCCGCCACATGCCGATTCCGGGCGCGCAGCCCACCACGCCGGTGAGACGCCATCCGTAGAGGTAGATGAGCCTCCCCTTCAGAACCCCCGCGGAACACCCGGCTGACAGACACGTACCGAAAGGTACCGGTTTTGCCCGGTTTGCACCGGTTTTCAGGCGACCGTTTAGGACACGCAACGTCTGCCGCTTCAACACCTTACCTGGATTCCAGCACTCATCAGCCCTCCCCATCGCGAAAAAATTCCCGAAGGGCCATCGCCTCATTTTCGTCTCACACCGCCCCGTTCTAATTCCTTCCCCAATCGACGTTGCCGTCTTGTCGGCTGATAAAACGAAACTGGATAAACTGGTAAACTGGGTTAAGATCCGGCCCGATCATCTGGCTGTCAGGGCAGCCGCCACATTCCAGTTCGAGTCGTTCGCGAGGGAAAAAGGGGCCACGCCAATTTCGCGGAGGAACCGGGAGATGTCGTATCGTTGTGCTCCCAGCACCCAGCGGATTAATGACGAGCGCCGGGCCGCCAAGCGCGCCCCCCTGCTGACCGTCACCTTCCTCCTCGTCGCCTCGGCCGCCGCCACCGCCCCGGCCCAGCTCCCCAACGCTAGCTTCTTCCCGATCGGCGTCCACTCCCAGCCGATCGACAGCTTCGACAAGTGGAAGAGCCGCGGCATCAACTCGCTCTTCCAGTACGAGAGGAGTTGGGCCGGCCACACCATGGACCAGTGGGACGCCGCCGCCGAGGCGCGCGGCCTCTACTATGCCCGCTGGCCCTCCGCCAACCCCGCCAACGACCTCCAGAAGAAGAACCTGATGGCGTGGACCCAGCTCGACGAGCCGGACCTACCCAATCACAATCCGAATCCCGCCGCCAACATCGACATCTACAACAACCTCAAGGCGATCAGCCCGACCAAGCCCGTCTGGGTCAACTTCGCCGGGCCGCTCGTCACCCCCGCCAACTCCAAGTACACCGAGTGGGTCAAGGCCGGCGACTGGATCGCCGCCGACTGGTACCCCGTCAACTGGGCCCGCCCCAACGACCTCGGCTTCGTCGGCCTCGCCACCGACCGCCTCCGCGCCTCCGCCAACGGCGTCCCGAAAAAGTTCTTCTCGTACATCGAGACGTCCTACCAGTGGATCAACACCACCGGCGGCCGCGCCCCCACCCCCGGCGAGTTCCGCGCCATGGTCTGGAACTCGATCAACCACGGGTCCAGCGGCATCGTCTACTTCTCACAGGTCGTCGGCCGGGCCTTCCAGTACGACGGCACGCAGCCGGACATCATCGCCGAGATGACCACCCAGAACGACAAGATCACCCGCCTCGGGAAGATCCTCAACAACGCCTGGAACCCGTCCACCCGCGGCGCCACCGCCTCCCACAACAAGCTCGAGACCAGCTGGCGGTCGACCGTCGACGGCGACTACTTCTTCGTCCTCAACATGTCGAACGCCGCCGTCACCAACGCGACGATCTCCCTCGCCGGCCTCCCCCCCGGTGTCACCCTGCTCGACGTGTTCGACGAGGGCCGCACCGAGGCCCTCACCGGCAACCAGCTCGTCGACAGCTTCGCCCCCTACGAGCTCCACGTCTACCGCACCAGCACCGCCGGCGCCCTCTCGCTCAACCCCGTCACCGGCACCCCGATCCCCGAGCCCGGCACCATCGGCCTCCTCGCCGCCGCCGCCGCCGCCGGCCTATTGCGCCGTTCACGCCGATAATATTAATCACAACGAATCACCGAGGCGAGAGTGAGATTTCGCTTCGAAAAGAACACCCGCCGGTAACGGCGGGTGTTCTTTTCGTCCCCGGGATGACGAGCGGCGGCGGTGGGCCGCGGTCACCTACTCCCGCGCCGCGCTCGGCGCCTTCGCGTCCTTCAGGCTCGCCATGTACTCCACCAGGTCGCGCAACTCGCGCTTCGTGAGCATCTTCTCCAAGCCCTCCGGCATCGGCGACAGGCCCTTCTCGCGGCCGAGGATCTCCGACTTCTCGTAGACCGTCTCGCCCTCCTCGGGGTCGGCCAGGACGATCGCCTTGTCGGTCTCCTTCTTCAGCACGCCCGCCCGCGTCTCGTTGCCCCGGAGCTTGAGCAGCACCGTCTCGAAGCCCGGCGAGATCACCGCGTTGGGTCGGACGATCGACTCGAGCATGTACCGGCGGTCGTGGCGCGAGCCCACGCCCAGCAGGTCCGGGCCGACGACCACCTGGTCGCCGCCCACCTTGTGGCACCGCACGCACGCGACCGAGCCCTTCTCGAGGTAGATCTTCTCGCCGCGCTTGGCGTCCCCGCCGACCAGCGTCTCGGCGAACGCGCCGAGCGTGTCCTTCGGATCGCGCCGCTTGTCGTACTCGGCGACCTTGGCCGCCAGCTCCTTGTTCTGAGACTTGGCGGCGGCGTCCAGCAGGTCCAGGTGAAGCTCGGGCGGGACCTGCCCCGCCAACAGTTTGTCCATCCACCCGACCAGCACCTTGTCCGCGACCGCGCTGTTCGCCGACGTGCCGGTGACGATCGGCGAGATCAGCGCCTCGAGCACGGCCTTCTGGTCGGCGACGCTGCCGTCCTTGTAGATCGCCTCGAGCCGGGCCGGCGCGTCCGGCTGGGCCATCTGCACCTGGATCGCCTCGCGGCGCAGCGTCGTGCCCGCGCCCTCGGTGAACGCGACCTTCGCGAGTTCGTCGAGATTCCCGGCCTTGCGCGCCGCGGCGGCGCGAAGCCCGGCCGCTCGCACGTCCGGCTTGAGCTCCTTGTTCCGCACGATCTCCGGCAGCGCGTCGGCGCCGGCACCGAGCTTCTCGATCACGCCGATCGCCGCGATCTTCACCCGGTCCGGGGCGGACTTGACGATCTCCGGCAGCGCCGGCGCGATCGCGTTGACGGCGATCGCCGCGTCGCGCGGGCCGCTCACCGGCCGCCAGAGGCCCGTCACCCGGTCGCGCCCGGACGGCTTGGCCCAGTTCGACAGCGCCCACAGCGCCTCGACGCGTTCGTCGTCCGGGGCCTGGGGGTCGGCGGCGACGGCGGCGACGAGCTTGGCGTTTTCCGCCCCGCCCAGCCGCAGGTTCGCGCTGATCGCGCGGAACCACACCGCGCGAGACGCCGGCCGGGCGTTGAGCGTCGCCGCGAGTTGCGGGAACGCCGCATCGATGTCGGCGTCGTAAATCGCCCGGGCGGCCTCGTCGGCGATCACCGGCTGGGCGCCGCTGCGCTTGGTCACCGCGTCCCCCAGGAACTGCGCGACCTTCGGGTCCTGCATCCGCCGCTGCGCCAGCAAGACGCCCAGCCGCACCGCCTCGGACGAATCCGTCCACGACGCCTGGATCAGCTTCGCGTCGCCGATCGCGACCATCGCCATCACGGCCGCGTGGCGGACGTAGACGTCGCGGTCCGCGTTGTCGCGGAGCAGGTCGACGATGGCTTTGAACGCGTCGGCCTTGGAGACGGGTTTGTTCTTGTCGTCCTTCTTCTCCGGGGACGCGGGCGCGCTCGCCTGCGGACTCGCCTTAGGCTCGTCCTTCGGGTCGCGGCTAAACGAGGTACCGGCGAGCTTGCCGACGGACATGGCGGCGAAGAACCGCACGCGCGCGGTCTCGTCTTTGAGGCGCTTCACGAGCGCCGGCAGCGCCGGTGCGAAGCCGCGGTCGCCGAGCGTCTTGGCGGCCTGAGCGCGGACTTCGTTGTCACCGTCGTCGAGCAGCTTGGCGACCGGCTCGAGCACCTTCGCGTCCTTGCGCGCCAGCTGCCCCAAACCCCAGATCGCGTGGATCCGCGCCAGGCGGTCGTTCTCCTCGCCCGCGGCCGCCTTCTGCAGCGCGGCGACGACGGGCGCGCCGCCCTGAGCCGCCAGCTCGTACTGCGCCTCAAGACGCACACGCTGATTCGCATGGCCGATCAGCCGCACGAGCTCGTCGACCGCCTTGCCCTTCACGCCTTCAGTAATGAGCTTCTTCGCCTCGACCGCCTCGGGCGCGTTGCCCGCCTGCGGGTCGGACAGCTTCCAGATCCGCCCCTTCATCGGCCGGAACCAGCCGTTCACCCAGTCGGCGACGTACATCGACCCGTCCGGCCCGAACTCGATGTCCGTCGGCAGGAGGTTCCAGAAGAACTGCCGCTTGTCGGCCACCTCAAAAGTCGCGCCCTTCGGCTTGAAGCCGACCGCCCACACGCCCGAGTTCGTCCCGCCGCGGAAGTCGCACAGGAAAAACTTGTCTCGGTACTTCTCGCCCCAGCCGGTGCCGGGGTAGTGAGCGAGCCCGGACGGCCCCGGCGGCGCGTGCCCGACCGGCGGCAGGCACCACGCGGCCGGATGATCGTTCTCCAGGTGCCACATCTTCTCGCTGTTCCAGATGCCCGCGGCGTTCGGCTCGGTCACGAATTGATACCCGACGCGCCACCCCGCATCGAGCCCCTCGACCACGTACACCCACCGCGCGCTGTCGCCCTGGTCGCAGTTGTTATCGCCGGTGAACAGGTTGCCGTAGTCGTCGAACGCCAGCTCCTGCGGGTTGCGCAAACCGGTGGCGACGATCTCCAAATTCGCCCCGTCCGGATCCGAACGGAACACCACGCCCGAATCCGGGTTGTCGAGCCGCTTCCCCTCTTTGGTCGTGAACGAGACGCCGCGGTCGCCGATCGAGTAGTAGAGCTTCCCGTCCGGGCCCATCGCCAGGCCGTGGAGGTCGTGGCCGATGAACTGGTAGTGCACGCCCATCCCGCCCGAGAGCGTTTCCGGCTTCTCGACCTTGGTCGCGGACGCCGTCGGCGCGTCGAACCGGTACAGATGCGGGATGTTCGCGAAGTAGACCGAGTTGCGCCACGCAAGCACGCCCGCCGCGACGCCCGACTCGATCGTGTTGAACCCGTCGAGCATGACGGTCGACTTGTCGGCCTTGCCGTCCCCGTCCGTGTCTTCGACCAGGCGCAGGCGGTCCGAGTCCAGCGTCAAATTGTTCGCGGTTGATGGCGAAACCTTCTTGCTCCACGCGACGCGGTCCTCGACCGTCTTGGCGGCCAAATCGTGGTCCAGCCACCACATGAACTTCCGCATGTCGATCCCGCCGTTGCCCCAGGCGCGGAAGGTTTCGACGACGTGGACCCGCCCCTTCTCGTCCACCGAGATCGCCACCGGCGACACGAGCTGCGGCTCGGCCGCGAACAGCGACAGCTTCAGGTTCTTCGGCACCCGGAATCCCTTGGCCGCCTCTTCCGCCTCCTTGAACGCCGGTGACTTGGTGTCGTCGACCTTTAGGATGGGGATCTTCGGCCACGCCTGCCCGCCCGGGTTCGCCAAGGCGGTGTCGGCGGCCTCGTCGGCGGCAAAGCCGATCGAGCCGGCGATCGACAGGCACACGGCGGCGGCGGCGTAAGCGAGCACGGTGCGGGCGGGCGTCTTGCGCATAGGTCGCAAATCATATGCGCCCGCGAAACCCACACCAGCGCGCGATGGCGACGCGGATCACAAAGGCACGTCACTCCCTCTCCCGGACGCGCTCACAAGTGCCGCGCGCGGCGCCGCACGGCGGCGTCTGGGAGAGGGCATACAGCGAATGACGTGTCGGTCAAATGCGGAGCCAGTCTCGATTGCAAACGCTCTATCTCGTTTCGAACATCGGCGTCATGCCCTCACCCTAACCCTCTCCCAGACGCGGCCACGCCGGCGCGCACAATGGCACATCCGGCGCGTCCGGGAGAGGGGACCGGACGCTCACCCGAACCGCCCCGTGATGTACTCTTCCGTCAGCTTCTTCCCCGGGTTGGTGAACATGCGGTTCGTCCGGTCGAACTCGACCAGCTCGCCCAGGTACATGAACGCCGTGTAGTCGCTGATCCGCGCCGCCTGCTGCATCGAGTGGGTGACGATCACGATCGTGACCCGGCTGCGCAGCTCGTTCATGAGCTCTTCGATCTTGCCGGTCGCGATCGGGTCGAGCGCGCTGGTCGGCTCGTCGAACAGGATGATCTCCGGCTCGGTCGCCAGCGACCGGGCGATGCACAGGCGCTGTTGCTGCCCGCCCGACAGCGCCATGCCGCTCTCGTGCAGGCGGTCCTTGGTCTCGTCCCACAGCGCCGCCCCGCGCAGCGCCCGCTCGACCCGCTCGTCGATCACCGCCCGGCTCGATTCCCCCCGCACGCGCAGCCCGAACGCGACGTTCTCGTAGATGCTCTTCGGGAACGGGTTGGGCCGTTGGAAGACCATCCCGATCCGCATCCGCACGTCGGACGGGTTCACCTTCGGGTCGACGATGTTGAGCGCGTCCGGGTAGAGGTGGATCGCGCCCCCGTACTTGTGATTCGGGTACAGATCGTGCATCCGGTTGAAGCACCGGAGCAGCGTGCTCTTCCCGCACCCGGACGGCCCGATCAGCGCCGTCACCTTGTTGTGGGCGATCGGCAGGTGGATGTTCTTGATCGCCTTGAACGTCCCGTACGAGAAGCTTAACCCGCGGGCGACGGCCTTCACCTTCACGTCCGCCCCGAGCACGGCTTGGGCCGGTGAGATCCCGCCGGTCGCGGTGACCGGGGGCGTGCGATGCGCCGTGCCAGCGCGCGAGGACACGGCCGCGACGCCCGGCAGGCCATTCCCACCCGTCCGCCCGCGCGCCGGCTCCGCTCGACGCGTGTCGTCGTCGGTGCGTCGGCTGTCCTCGGTCTCGCCCTCCCTTGTCGGGCCGCTCACGCTGGTGCTGCTCATCGGTGCCTCCAAGTCTCGGGTGCCGCAGTCTTGCGAACCCTACTCCCGCCTTTTGAAGGCTGTATTAAGATGCGGGCAACGTTGTCCCGCGCCCCCCGGGCGCGCTCGCCTGCGAGCTCGCTTAAGGCTCGCCCTCCGGGTCGCGGCTAAACGGGGGGACCCGACTTTCTCGCTGCTTAACGCGATCTTCACAATTCGTTTGCGGGTCGATAATGCGGGTGGCTACGATCCATCGCGGCATCAAAGAGCCTTGACCGACCCCCAACAGGACGCCGCCCCGATGGTCCGACACTTCGACGAACAGATCCGGGACGTGACCAAGAAGATCGTCCTCATGGGGTCGCTCGCCGAGTCCATGATCGACCTGGCGACGCGCATCCTCGTCGAGCGCGACGAGTCGCTCGCCCGCGAGGTGTACGCCAAGGAGGACGAGGTCAACGCCCTGCAGGTCGAGATCGACGACGAGGCCCTCCGCCTGACCGCCCTCCACCAGCCCGTTGCCCGCGACGTCCGCTTCCTGTTCACGGCCACCAAGATCGTCACCGACCTCGAACGCATCGCCGACCAAGCCAAGAACATCGTCCAGAACGCGAGCTACGTGCTCGCCCAGCCGTCGCTCAAGCCGATGGTCGACTTGCCGATCATGGCCGAGATCGCCCAGAAGATGGTGCGCGACGCGCTGACGGCGGTCGTCAACCGCGACGTGAACATCGCCGAGCGGATCATCGCCGAAGAGTCCAAGGTCGACGCGTTCCGCGACCAGGTCTTCCGCACGCTCCTGACCTACATGGTGGCCGACCCGGGCACGATCCAGCGGGCGCTGTCGCTGATCCTGATCAGCCGGAACATCGAGCGCATCGGCGACCACGCGACGAACATCGCCGAGGAAGCCATCTACATCGTCCAGGGCCGCGACGTGCGACACGCGGCGTCTCAAGCCGCCGCCGCCGCCGCCCGCAACGCCGTCTGACTCGCAACTCGCAACTAACAACTCGCAACTCCCTCATGAACAAAGGCACGATCCTCATCATCGACGACGAGAAGGACCTCATCGAGATGGTCCGCTACAACCTCGAGGACAAGGAGGGCTTCGACGCGATCAGCGCGACCGACGGCCAGTCCGGGCTCGAGATCGCGCAGCGCCACAAGCTCGACCTGATCATCCTCGACCTCATGATGCCCGGCATCGACGGGCTCGAGGTCTGCCGCCGCCTGCGCGCCGACCCGCGCTCGGCCCGCGTCCCGATCATCATGCTCACCGCCAAGGCGACCGAGTCCGACCGCGTCGTCGGGCTCGAGATTGGCGCCGACGACTACATCACCAAACCGTTCAGCCCGCGCGAGCTCGTCGCCCGCGTCCGCGCCATCCTCCGCCGCACCGCCACCCAGGCCGAGCCCGAGCAGGTCATCCGCCAGGGCGATTTGGTCATCGACGTCGCCCGCCACGAGGTGACTGCCGCCGGCCGGCCCGTCTCGCTGACGGCGACCGAGTTCCGCATCCTGCAGTTCCTGGCCTCGCGCCCGGGCCGGGTGCTATCGCGCGACGACATCATCGACGCCGCCCTCGGCCGCGACGCCAACGTGTTCGACCGCACGATCGACGTCCACATCACGGCGATCCGGCGGAAGCTCGGCAAGGCGTCGGACCAGATCGAGACGATCCGCGGGTTCGGGTACAAGTTCCGGGACGTGACGCCGGTGGGGGCGGGGTGAGGCGACCCGTCCCACAGACAACCGCGACCCATCGCGTCGATAACGATTAACGATTAATGCTTAAGAGGACTTTCCCCTCTTAAGCATTAATCGTTAATCGTTACGCTCCCCTCAACGCTCCCGGACCTACCCCCCTTCCCTTGCTCACCTCCCCCCTCTTCCGCCGCCTGTTCATCCCGTACCTCCTGCTCATCTGCGGGGTGACGGCGGCGGTGGGCGTGTTCGCCGCCAACTCGCTCCGCGCCAGCTACCTGGCCCGCGCCGAGGCCGCCCTCCGCCAGCAGGTGCGACTCGTCTCGGCGCAGATCGCCGACGATCTCCGCACCGACGCGCCGACGCCCGCCCTCGCCGCCGACGTCGGGCAGATCTCCGCCGCGACCGGCGTCCGCGTCACCGTCATGCGCGACGACGGCGTCGTCGTCGCCGACTCCGAGGCCGACCCGGCCACCATGGAAAGCCACGCCGGCCGCCCGGAATTCGCCCGCGCCGCCGCCGTCGGCGAGGGCATCGACTCCCGCCCGTCCGCCACGGTCCGCACCCCCCTGCTCTACCTCGCCCAGCCCGTGCGCGACCTGGCCGGCCAAATCGTCCGCACGCCCTCCGGCCGAACCCACTTCGTCCGCCTCGCCTTCCACCTCGACGACCTGGCGCGCGACGTCCGCCTGCTGTACACCGGCCTGGTCACGTTCGCCGGCGTCGCCGTCCTCATCGCCGGCGTCGTCTGCTGGATCTTCGCCCGCCGACACGCCGCCCCCGTCCTCGATTTGACGGACTTCGCCCGCGCCCTGTCGCGCGGGCAGCTCGCGCGGCGGACTTCGCGCCCGGAAAAGGGCGAGATCGCCACGCTCGCCTCGTCCCTCAACACGATGGCCGACTCCCTCCAGGGGTTGATCGAGCAGACGACGCAGGACAAGGCCGAGCTGCTCACGATCCTCTCGTCGATGTCCGAGGGCGTGATCGCGACCGACACGAATCAGCGCGTCGTGCTCGTCAACGAGGCCGCCGGCAAGTTGCTCGGGTTCGAACCGCCCGCCGCCGCCGGCAAGCATTTGTTCGAGGTCGTCCGCAACGACCAGATCCTCAAGGCCGCCGGCGAGGTGCTCGCCAACGCCCAGCGGAAGTTGATCAGCGTGGGCCCGGTCTCGGCGCGGCACCTGGACGTCACGCTCAGCACCTTCCCGACCGAGGGGCGGGCCAAGGGGCTCGTGATCGTCGCCCACGACATCACCCAGTCGTTCCAGTACCAGGAGCTGCGTAAGGAGTTCGTCGCCAACGTCAGCCACGAGCTCCGCACGCCGCTCACGGTCATCAAGGGGTTCGTCGAGACCCTCCAGGACGGCGCCTGGCAGGACGCGCGCAAGGCACCCGAGTTCCTGGCGACGATCGCGCGGCACACGCAGCAACTGACCAACCTCGTGTCGGACATCCTCGAGCTGTCGAAACTCGAGAGCGCCGGCCTGGCCGCGCGCCGGGCCCCGATCGACGTCGACTTCGTCGTCCGCCGGGCGTACGAGCTCCTCGTGCCCGCCGCCCAGACCAAGCACCAGACCCTGACGATCGACCAGCCCGACGACCTCCCCACCCTCAAGGGCAACGCCGACTACGTCGAGCGGGCCGTGTCCAACCTGATCGACAACGCGATCAAGTACACGCCCGACGGCGGCACGGTGCACGTCCGAACCTACGCGACCGTCGCCCACGTGTTCGTCGAAGTGACCGACAACGGCCTGGGCATCCCGGCCGAGGACATCCCGCGCATCTTCGAGCGCTTCTACCGCGTCGACCGCAGCCGCTCGCGCGACATGGGGGGCACTGGGCTCGGGCTGTCGATCGTCAAGCACGTCGCCCAGGTCCACGGCGGCTGCGTCGACGTCGAGTCGACGCCGGGCAAGGGGAGCACGTTCCGGCTGAAGTTCCCGGTGTGAAGTGGCTCAACATTCCTAGTCGTGCCCCGCGTGTCCCTCGATCTCCTTGCCGCAATGCGGGCACACCGCCGGTTCCTTCGGCTTCGCCGCGTCCGCGACCCCCTTCCGCCGCGCGGCCAGTTCCTCCGCCAGGCCCGCCGCCACCACCGCGGTCGGCAGCGCGACGAACCCGATCCCGCACACCGCGATCGCCCCGCCCAGCGCCTTGCCCAGTCCGGTTATGGGGAACACGTCGCCGTACCCGATCGTCGTCAGCGTGATCACCGCCCACCAGAGCGACGCGCCAATGCTCGGGAACTTGTCCGGCTGGGCGGCGTGCTCGGCGTAGTACATCAGCCCCGCCGCGACGACCAGCGTGACCGCCATCAGCAGGACGATCACCGCCAGTTCCTCGGCCCGGCCGCGCACGACCCGCCCGAGCATCGCGATCGCCGACGAGTACCGCCCGATCTTGAGCACGCGGAGGATGCGGAACAGCCGCAGCGCGAGCACGAACCGCATGTCCGCCGCCCCGGCCGTGAACAACTGCACGTAGAACGGCGCGATCGCCAGCAAATCGACGATCGCCATGGGTGAGATCAGGAACCGGGCCCGCCCGCCGAACGGCGCGTACCGCGGGTCCTCCTTGCACGACCAGAGCCGGAGCAGGTATTCGGCCGTAAACACCGCGATCGACGCCGCCTCGAACGCGAACAGCGCCCGCCCGTACTGGCGGTGCACCTCCGGCTCGGTCTCGAGGATGACCGCGACCACGTTGAGGACGATCAGCGCGATCATCCCCACGTCGAACCAGTCGACCCGGTGCCGCCCGTCGGGCGTCCGCGCCGTGAATTCCACCAACTCGTACACCCTGCGTCGGAGCGCGCGCTGCATGGGCGCGGAGTATATCAACGACGCCCGGTCACTGTAGTGACCGAGAGTCGTCGCACGTAAGGTCGTCTCCGAACGAAAAGAAGGAAGCGCCTCGCGGCGCTTCCTTCGTTCGATTCCGATTCGTCGTACCGGTCGATTACGTGTTGTTCGCGTAATCGTAGTACGTCTGGATGCTCCGCCGGTAGTACCCGCCGCCGCGCGCCCGCACGCCGTTCAGCACGACGCCCAGGTGCTCGGCCTTGGTCCGCCGCATCTCCTCGCGCATCCGCTGGAGCAGGCCGCGGTTATTGGTCTTCGCCCGCACCACGCTGACCACGCCGTCCACGCGCGGGGCCATCGCCTGGGCCTCGGCCACGACCATGATCGGGCCCGAGTCGAAGATCACGTGGTCGAACTCCTCCAGCGCCCGCTCGATGAAGTCGATCAGCAGCTGGCTCTCGAACAGCTCGGTCGGGTTGACCGGCCGCGGGCCCGCCGTCATGACGGCCAGGTTGGGCACCTGCGTCTCGCGGAGCACCTCGTCGAACGCCGCCACCGCGTTCAGCACGTCGCTGAACCCCTGGCCGTTCGGGAGGCCGAACACCTTGTGGATCTCCGGCCGGCGGAAGTTCGCGTCGACCAGCAGGATCCGCCGCCCGTTCAGCGCCAGGCCCGCCGCCAGGTTGCACGCGACCGTCGTCTTCCCGTCGCCCGGGCTCGCGCTGGTGACCATGATCGACCGCGTCGTGTCCAGGCTCGCCGTGTGCTGGAGCTTGGTCCGCACGTGGCGGAAGCTCTCGGCCAGCACGCTGTGCGGGGCGTCGAAGATGACCACCGGCAAGCGCGCCCCGGCGCTCTGCGGGTCGTCGCTCTCGTCCGGCACGATCCCGAGCAAGTTGATCTGCCCGACCCGCGCGATGTCCCGCGGGCTCTTGATCGACTGGTCCATCGCCTCACGCAGGAACGCGATGCCCAGGCTCAGCCCGGCCCCGAGCGCGATCGCCACCGCCATCACCATCCACAGCTTCGGGAAGCTGCGGTTCAGCGGCTTCTCCGGCGGGGCGTACAGGACGACCCGCGACGCCTGGCCCTGGGCCGTCAGCGCCATCACGTTCTCGATCTGGTCGCGCACCTGCTTGATCGTCTGCAGCAGCCCGCGCTGCTCGTCCTGCAAATTCATGTACGCGAGCAGCGAGTTGCTCAGTTCGCCCAGGTCCTGCTTGAGGCTCTCGATCCGCTTGCTCATCCCCTCGACCCGGCCTTGGGCCGCCGTGAAGGCCTGCTGCGCCTGCTCCAGCAGGGCCAGCCGCGCCTTGGCGGTCGCGTCGGCCTTCTCCTGCTCGTACGCCGCCTTCAGGATCTGCACCATCGTCAACTGCTGCTTGAACCGCTGGTGCTCCTTGCCCACCTGCTGCTCGAAAATCGCGAGCTGGATCTCGGCCTGCTTCAGCTGGAATAACCCGTTCTGCAAATTCGGGTTGATCTGGTTCGCGAGCATCTCGACGTTCGCCGGATCCTGCCCGGCCTGCATCTGCCCCTGGATCGCCTGGAACCCGCCTTGGGCCTTGCCGAGGTCCATCTGCGCTTCGATCATTTCCCCGGTCAGCTTCGACAGCTCCATTTCCTTCACGCCGATGCGCCCGATGCCGCCGCCCTCGAGGTTCAGCGTGATCGACCGCTGCCGCATTTCCGCGCCCACGTCCTTCAGGCGCGTCTCGGCCTTGATCTTCACGTTGTTCAGCATCGACGTGCGGTCCATCAGCGTCTGCGTCTCGACGCGCTTCTGGTCCTCGAGGTGCGTCGACACCAGGTCCTGGACGATCGTCTTGCAGTCGTCCGGCACCGAGTAGGTGAACCGCACGCGGATCAGCTTCGTGTCCGTGATCGGGTCGACCGACAGGTTCTTTTCGAAGTCTTCCTTCGCCCGCCGCACGTCTTGGTCGAACTGCTTGAACCACTGCGTCTTGCGGACCTCCCCGTTCGGGTTGGTCAGCAGGCGGGTCAGCAGCGAGTCGTGCTTCAGGTACTGGGCCTGCGTGCGCGCCTCGAGCGCCGTCTGCGCAGGGTCGGCGATCGGCGCCTTTGCTTCCTTAACGCTCCCCGGGTCGATCGGCGGGCGCACCTCGATGAACGCTTCCGACGTGAATCGCGGGTGGTACTTTCCGAGATACCAGTTCGCCGCCACCCCGAGGCTGGGCGCCAGGATCCCGGTCACGATCAGGATCATCCAGATGTGCGCGCGGATCACCCGCCACGCCTCATTCCCACCCTGGCCGGGGGCCTGCTGCCCCGCGTGCGGGGCCATCATCCCCCCGCCCGAGCCTTGGTGAAGTTGCATCGCCCCCTGCTGGGGGCGCGGCAACCTGGCGTTCGTCGTCTGCGGTAACGTCGTCATAAGTCTCTACTCCCGCCGGACTCTTGATCCGGCCGGCACGACCCCTGCGATACGAATTGTCGCCCTTCCGGCACACCCGGCACCCGGTCCCGCGCGTCCGTCGCACGACACCTGGCGTCACTCTCCGGGCTTCTCCGACCGCGATCCAGCTCTCTCGTCGTACGGTCCCGGCCGCTCCACCGCCGAGCCCGCATGCCACGTCCCGAACATTACGCGAGCCGCGCCACAATGTTCCCGTGGCCCGCACCGATTACTCTTCACCAAACTCACCCGCAGGGCAAACCGGACTCGGCCGCCGGCGCGTCCGATAACCGACCGGCCCGCTTATCGCTGCGGCGCGGCCGCCGCCCCGGTCGGGCGGCCCGCGTCGATCACGGCCTGCCCGACCTGCAGCAGCGCGGCGTCGACCTTGACCTTCAACGCCTTCAGGTTGGCGTCCGTCGGGTTCTTCTCCAGCTTCTCGCGCACCAGCTCGTCCGCCCGCGTCAGGCTCTTCTTCGCCTCTTCCGGGAACTTCTTCCGCATGAACGCCTCGGCCAGGTGGTAGTGCGACTCGGGCAGGTCGCCGAGCTTCACCGCCCGGTCGAGTTGCTCGATCCCCCGGTCCAGGCTCGGGCCGCCGATCAGCACGAGCACCCAGCCCATCGTGTCCAGGATGGCCGCGTCGCTGCGGCCGCCCTTGGCCAGGACGTCGTTCGCCCGCGTCGCGTACTCCAGCGCCTTGGTCAGGTCGACCGGCTTGGTGTGCTCGGCCAGCAGGCACGCCATGTTGTTCAGGGCCGCGATGTCGTCCGGCCGCTGCTTCAGCAGCGCCTCGTACATCCGCTGGGCCTTCTCGTGCTCGCCGGCGAGCATGTACACCGTGCCCGACACGGTCATGGCCGTGAGTTTGTCCTTCGGGGCCATCTCGTTCAACCGGCCGGCGACGTCCTCGACGGTCGCCACGGCGCCCTTGGCGTCGTTGGCCGTGAACATCAGGTACCCGAGCACCGTCTTCCACCGCAACTGCTCGGTGCCCTTGGTCGTCGCGACCAGGGCCTGGACGCGGGCGATCGCCGAGTCGGCGCCCATGTGCTGCCCGATCCGGTCGACGATCCCGAACAGGACGTCGGAGTTGCCCTGCTCCTGGGCGATGTTGAACGCCTGCTCGAAGTCCTTCATCGCCGCGGCCTTGTCGTTCAGGTTCTTCCGGGCGACGGCGCGCTTCACGTACGCCCACCACCCGTCCTTGGCGACCGCCGGGGCCTTGACGAACAGCTGGTCCACCTCGGCCTGCAGCTGGCCCCAGTTCTTGCCCGCCTCGAGGATGTCGAGGTAGTCGCGGACCAGGTCGCCGCGCTCGGCGTCGGTCCGGGCCGCGGCCAGCGCGTCGCGGATCCGCAGCGCCGCCGCCTCGTGCTGGTTGCGGGCCGACAGCATCTTCGCCGCCATCCGCTTCCACATCGGCTCCTGCGGCTCGAGCTCCTCGGCCTGCCGCAGGTGCCGCTCGACGTCGATCCACAGCGGCGGCTTGGCCGACGCGTAGATCCCGCACAGCGTCACCCGGACGTCGCGCCGCCCCGGGGCCCGGCGGAGCACCTCTTCGAGCTCGCGCGCCGCCGCCTCGGGCTGGAGCTTCTGCCGGTACGTGTCCGCCAGCGCCACCCGCGCCTCGACGTGCCCCGGGTTCGCGTCCCGCAGCGCCGTCAGGTCGCGCATCGCGTCGTCCACCTGCGGGGGCGTCTCGCGCATCCGGATCTGTGCCCGGGCGTACAGCGCCGCCTGGTTCCGCGGGTCGAGCGTGAGCGCCTCGTTCAGCCGCGCGACCGCCGCCTCCTTCTGGCCGCGGTTCAGCTTGACCACGCCCATCAGCGCCTGCAGCTGCGCGTCCTTGGCCCCGTCCCCGGTCAGCAGCCCGCCGAGCGTCTGCTCGGCCTTGTCGAACTCGCCCTTGAGCATCAGGATCTCGACGATCTGCTGCCGGACCATCCGCTCCGGGCTCGCCGCGTCGAGCAGGGCCAGCGCGTCGTCGTACCGCTTGCCCTGGGTGTAGAACGCCGCCAGCTTGCGCCGCAG
>DASPKW010000150.1:0-40090 GCA_035627895.1 Tepidisphaeraceae bacterium
CGCGGCCGCCGTTGTCCGCCGCCGCCGGCGTCGGGTTGGACGCGCGCGGCCGCGGACGGTAGCCTGCGGCCGGCGGCGGCGGCCCGCCGCGCGGGCGCGCGCGACGGGCGCGCGGGCGATCCGGGCCGCGGGCGGTGCGAGGCGTATGGGCGACACGAGCGGCGACATCGGGGCGGGGGGCGACGGGGCGGCGGCGGGGACCGTGGCCGACGCGCTGCGGCAGTTCCACGAGAAACACGGGTACGGCCCGGACGGCGGGGCGGGCCGGCGGATCGCGTTCCTGCACCTCGGGCGGCTGCGGATCCCGTTCCCGAACTCGCGGGCGCGCCGCGCGGCGTTGTACGTGCACGACGTGAACCATTTGGTGACCGGGTACGACACGAGCTGGCGCGGCGAGGCCCGGCTGGCCGCGTGGGAGCTGCGGACGCTCAGCTGGGGCGGCCGCGTCGCGCTGTGGCTGCTCGTGTCGGCGGCGCTCGCGTGGGGGCTCGTGCTGACCCCGCGCGGGCTGCGCGACGGGTGGCGGCTGGGCCGCGCGACGCGGGGCGTGCCGTCGCTCGGGCTGGGCCGCGACGCGCTGCTCGCCATGCCCCTGTCCGAGCTGCGGGCCCGGCTGGGGTTCGACGCCGGCCGGCGGATCGACGTGCCCGCCGCGCCGGACGTCCGCGGCATCGAGCAGGCCCCGCGGGCGAAGGGGGAGCGGGCGGATCGGCCGGGGTTGTCCTGAGCAGCGCCGCGGGCGCGGCGCGCGGGGGCGTGGGCGGCGGGGGGCGGGCGTGGTACAACGGTCCGCATGAGCGACGGGCCGTCCGACATCCCGGTCAAGGTCGAGGTCGACGAGGAGGAGAAGACCGGCGTCGTCCCGATCCCGTGGGACCGGCTCGGCCGGGTCGACGCCGCGGCGTGCCGCGCCTGGCTCACTAAGGCCGACGCGGTCCGCAAGGAGTGGGCGGCCCGCGGGTACCGGTGCAACTAGCGCGGCGGCCGGGGCCGGGCCGGGCCGGCGGGCCGGCGGGGGGGCGCGGCTCCGCGGGATTTCCTTAGGCGGGACGGTCGTTCCTAAGCGGGGCACCGCCGGGATACGCTGGCCGGCCGTGAACCACCAAATCCTGATCGTCGAGGACGACCCGCTGCTCCGCCGGGGGATGTGCGCCCTGCTCCGCCCGCACGGCCACGCGCTGGTCGCCGCGGGCACGGTCGCCGAGGCCCGGGCGCACCTGGCGGCGGGCCCGCCGTCCCACGCGATCGTCGACTTGAACCTGCCCGACGGGACCGGGGCGGACGTGGTCCGCGAGATCCGCGGCCGCGGCCTGCCCGCCCGCGTGATGATCCTGACCGGGTCGCCCGACGCCGACCTCGTCGCCGCCGCGCGGGCCTTGGGCGTCGACGCGGTCGTGGCCAAGCCGCCCGACTGGAACGCGGTCGTGCGGTGGGCCGCCGGCCCGGCGGACGGCGGCGGCGGCAACGGGGCACCAACTTGAGCCCGCCGCGGGCGCTCGGATGACATGACGCACATGCGGCTCGGGGCATTCATCTCGGCCAACGTCGAATCGATCCTCGCCGAGTGGGAGGCGTTCGCGCGGAGCGTCTGGCCCAAGGGGGCGGCGGCCGACCCGGAGGAGCTGCGCGACAGCGCCGCGGAGATTTTGCAGGCCGTCGCCGCCGACATGGGCCGCGCCCAGACCGGGCACGAGCGGTCCGAGAAGTCGATGGGCCGGGGCGCGGGCGGCGCGGACTCGGACCGCCTCGACGACGCGTCGGAGATCCACGGGGCGGGGCGGGTGGGCAGCGGGCTGACGATCCGCGAGATGGTCGCCGAGTACCGCGCGCTTCGGGCGAGCGTCCTACGCCTGTGGCGGGCGAGCCGCCCGGCCCCGGACGACCGCGATTTGGAGGACGTGACGCGGTTCAACGAGGCGATCGACCAGTCGCTGGCCCGGGCGGTCGGCAGCTTCACCGGCCGGCTCGACGCGTCGCGGCAGATGTTCCTGGCGATCCTCGGGCACGACATCCGCGGCCCGCTGGCCGCGATCACGCTGTCGGCGACGCTGGCCGCCGGGCGCGGGCCGGCCGACCCCGAGCTGCCCGAGCTGATGGGGCAGGTGACGGCCAGCGCCGGCGCGATCTCGGCCCTGGTCGCGGACCTGACCGACTTCGCCGCCACGACGATGGGGGCCCGCCTGCCGCTGGTCCCGGCGGCCGCGGACCTGGGCGCGATCTGCCGCGACGTCGCGCGCGAGGCCCGGGCGGCCCGCCCCGGGGCGGACGTCCGCGTGGCGGTGCGCGGCTGGTCGACGGGGACGTGGGACGCGCACCGCGTGCGGCAGGTCGCGGCCAACCTCGTCGGCAACGCGCTCCAGCACGGGGCGGCGGGCGGGGCGGTGACGGTGACGGTCGACGGGACGGCGCCCGGCGAGGTCGCGGTGCGCGTGCACAACGCGGGCGACCCGATCCCGCGGGACGTGCTGCCGACGATCTTCGACCCGCTGGTGCGCGGGCGGACGGCGGTGCACGCGCGGCGGACGCCGGGCAGCATCGGCCTGGGCCTGTACATCGCCCGCGAGGCCGCGCAGGCGCACGGCGGCCGGATCGCGGTCGCGTCGACGGCCGCGGCGGGGACGACGTTCACCGTGACGCTGCCGCGGCACGCGGGGGCGGCGGGTCGGGTGTAGCGGCGGCGCGGCGCGGGGGGGGAGGCGGAGCGGAGGGGCTGGGGGGCAGGGGGGATGAGGGGCACGGGCGGCGGGGCGATTTGTCGCAAGTCCGCGCGTGCGGTATCAATGCGTGCCTCACACGCCAAGGGAGCCCCGCCGCCCATGTCCAACAAGAAGCCCGCCCCGCCGAACACGCCGTATTACGGCGACACCCTCGACATTTTGCGCCGGTACGTGGCCGACGAGTCGGTCGACTTGATCTACGCAGGCCTGCCGTTCAACTCCAACGCCGACTACAACGTCGTGTTCGCCGAGAAGGACGGGACGCAGGCCCACGCGGTGCCGGTGACCGACCGCAAATCCCCCGCCGGGACGGATGGGCCGCGGGGGCCGTATTCGCAGCGGATCGAGTCCGCGCACGCGGGTGACGGCGCGGCCGGGGCCGCCGGGGCCGTCGCCTGGGATGCGCGGCGGCCGTTGACGCCGGCCCCCCGTCGGCGCTTAATCTCCGCCCGCGCCTTCTCGCTCGAACAGGAGAACCCCCGGATGGCCAATCTGCTGATCGTCGACGACACGGTCGACACCTGTCACATGCTCGCCCGCCTGTTCCGCCGGTGCGGGCACACGACCGACTGCCTGTTCGGCGGGGCGGACGTGACCGCGACGCTGTCGGCCGGGCGGTTCGACCTGGTGCTGCTGGACGTGATGATGCCGGACGTCGACGGGTTCAGCGTGCTGGCGGCGATCCGCGGGCACGCCGACGCCGCCGTCGCCCGCATCCCGGTCGCCATGTACACGGCCGTGTCGGACCCGCGCGAGCAGGCCCGGGCGGTGGCGATGGGGGCCAGCGAGTGGATCGTCAAGGGGACGCCGTTCCCCCTGCTGCGCCAGCGGCTCGAGTGCTTCCTCGGGACGATGCCCGGTCCGATCCCGCCCGAGGCGTGTTGACCCCCCCGTCCCGGGCGGCGCGGAGGACCGGGGCGCGCACCGGTGTGCCCGCCCTCACTTCGGGCCAACCCACTTCATCGCCAGGGCCACGATCACGCCGACCGCCAGCAGGGCGGCGACCACCAGGACGGCGGTCGCGGTCCCGCCCCGCCGGGCCGCTTGTCCCGAGTCGGCGTGCGGCGTGTCGTCGGCACCGTCGTAGTCCTTCATACCGCGCGAGGGTACGCCGCCCCGCCGGCGGACGCAAAGGAAAACGAGGAACGGGACCGCGGCCGGGCCGGTTGGCACCGGTTCATGCCGGGCCAGATCCCCGCTGGGCGGGCCAGCGACCCCGGCCGCGGCACGACGTTTGTGATACGGTGGAGGTCGTCATGGCCGCCCGCGCCCCACATTTTCCGCCGGACGAGCTCGCCTCAGCGCCCACCCCCGCCTTCACCGACGGGCCGCGGGTGCGGGCCGAACGCCTCGCCCGGTCCCTTCAACTCGCCCGCGGCCATGACGCCGGATTGCTCCGCGTCCTCGCCGACCTGTGGGGCCGCCGGGACGGGCGGGCGCAGCTGCCGCTGGACCCGCAGCCACTCGGCGGAGGCGGGGCACAATCGGTCGGCATCGGGACGGTTCCACCAGTCGCGCATGACCGCCAAGCCTAGGCCGTGCCGAGACGGTCGCAAACAGGGCTTTTCCTTAGGCGAAACCGCGGACGGGGGGCGGCGGGCGGGCGCGTCCGTCGCGGGGAAACTCGTCGCCCGGACCGACCGCGGATAGACTGGGCCGGCCGCCATGCCCCTGCCCCCCGAGACTTCCGCCGGCGACGATTCGCCCGTGCTCGCGTACGCGACGCCGGGCCCGCGCCGCCCGTGGCACCGCTCGCCGTGGGGCCGGGTCATTTTGTTCGTCGGCGGGGTGGCGGCCGGCGCGTGGGCGGGCGTGACCTTAATCGTGGCGACCCAGCACCTCCGGGGGCCGGTCGTGTCGGGCGTCTGGCTGACCGCGGTGTACGCGTACGAGGCCGCGTACTGGGGGTGGGCGACGCTCGGCCTGACCGGGCTCGCCGCGGGGCTCGTCGCCCTCTACCGCCGGCTCCGGCGGCAGGGCGCGGTGATCGCCGGCGCCGTCGCGGGCCTGCTGCTCATGGCGGGGTTCACGCTGGTGCGGTTCCTCGATTGACCGGCCGGGCGCGGGCCGTCGGGCGAATTTGTCGGGCGGAGCATCTTCCGACTCCTTGAGGACGCGTACAAGAACAAGACGTTGTCCGGATCGCGGTTGGCGAAGAACCAGATCCACTTCTACACCATGGGGACCACCATTCTGCCCGCGGACCTGCTCGCGCACTACGGGAAGAAGGAGTTGACCACCAAGCTGGCCAAGTTCGGCCAGATTGTTGACGGCGGATAGGCCCCTAAGCACGCTAAGGTGATCGAATGAATACATGGAGCTTTCCGCGAAGCACACCACGCATCCTGGTCGCCGCCAGGACCGGGAGGACAAGTTTGTTGAGGCGATCCACGGCCTGTAGTCGCGCGAACTAGCCGGATGGGCGGGACAATCGGCCAATTCCAGTGTCGGCCTATGCGGCCGATCGTCGCTGCGCGACGGGTGGACGGGCTTCGTCCGGCGTGCGTGCGTGCGTGCGTGCGTGCTCCCCTCCGACTGCGGGCCCGGGGACGGCCGCCCGCCGCCGGCCCGCGGTCGGCCGCCTGGCATCACTCGCCGACGGCGCGAATCGTGCGACAACTAGGCGTCGCGGCGGCGGCGGCGGCGGCGGCGGGCGGGCTTCGGGTTCTCCGGGGCGAGCGCGCGGGTGGCAGGGTCGGGCTTGGCGGGCGGGGGCGGTTGGTCGTCGAGCGCGCGCTCGACGGCCGCTAATGCCCGGTCGATCGCGGCCAGTTGTTCGGCGTGCCGTGCGCGGTCGGCGAGCAGGGCGCGCACCCGCGCCGCGGGGTCGTTGCCGTGGTCGGTCATGAGGTCGCGGTTGTCCCGTTCCACAAATGGGGGCGGCCGGCGGGCGCCGTCCCCGGAGTTAGACGTCGTCCCCATTGCACGTGAACCGCGGCCTCCCCCTCGGTCGAACCGCGCGGCCGCCCGATATATCGGGCGGACCCCCAAGGCGTTGTATGAAAAGCGCGGAGCCGAGGACGCGGCGGGCGCGGCGTCGCCCGCCGGCACCGGGCGCGGGTACAGTTCCGACTCGGCCTGCGCGGTTGATCGTCGCCGCATCCGCGGCGGGCCGACGCCGGACGATAGCGCGAAGTTCGACGGGAACGTGCCGTTCTCAGTCGTGCCGATCAGCGAGTACGCCCTGCAGTTTATGGTGGGCGGGGCGATGGGGCCGGGGTCGTCGTGGGCGGTCGCTCGGCAGCCGAACTGGATCGGGCCGGACGTGGCGGCGCCGCAGGCGGGGGTGTTCGCGTAGGAAACCCGAACGTCGAAACCGGAATAACGAGTCAATGTCGAAGCTCGAAGGACGAACGTCGAAACGACCGGGGGGCCCCCGACCCGTTTCGTCATTCGCCCTTGGTCATTCGACATTCGTTCGTTATTCCGGTTTCGACGTTCGTCATTCCCCCCGCCTCACGCCTCCCTCCCCACCGCCTTCCCCTCGCTGAGCACGACCTCCTCCCCCTTGTGCTTGATCGTCATCCCCGCGCCTTGCTTGAGCAGGTAGGTGGCGCGGCCGTCGGTGATGTCGACTTCGAGCCGCTGGCCGCGGACGGTCAGGTGGAAGGCGAGCTTCTTGACGAACGGGCGGGGGTTGAAGCTGAGCCGGCCGTTGTAGTCGCGCATGCCGGCCAGACCGTAGACCATCGCCATCCACGTCCCGCCGATGCTGGCGATGTGCACGCCGTCCTTCACGTTCCCGCCGACGTCGGCCAGGTCCATCAGGACGGCGTAGCGGAGGTAGCGGATCGCCGCCTCGTCGTACCCGACCTCCATCGCGACGATCGCTTGGATGCACGCGCTGAGCGAGCTGTCGCCGGTCGTGAGCGGGTCGTAGTAGTCGAAGTTGCGCCTTTTCTGCTCGGTCGTGAACTCGTGGGCGAGCAGGAACATCGCCAGCACCATGTCCGCCTGCTTGATCACCTGGGAGCGGTAGATCACCAGCGGGTGGTAGTGCAGCAGCAGGGGGAACTTGTCCTTGGGCGTATTCTTGATGTCCCACACTTCCCGGTCGAGGAAGCTGTCGTCCTGCGGGTTGATCTTCAAACGCTCGTCGTACGGGACGTACATCTGGTCCGCCGCCCGCCGCCACTCGGCCGCCTCGCCCGGGTCCAGCCGCGTGTTGTGCGCCAGGGCGGCGTACAGGTCCGGCTTGTCGCGCCGCATGTCGTCCACCACGCCCGCGGCGTACCACATGTTCTCGCGGGCCATGAGGTTCGTGTAGGCGTTGTTGTTGACGACGGTCGTGTACTCGTCGGGGCCCGTCACGCTGTGGATGCAGAACTTCCCGCCCTGGCGCTCGGAGAAGAACCCGAGGTCGTACCAGAGGCGCGCCGTCTCGACCAAGATCTCCGCCCCGTACCGGTGCATGAAGTCCCAGTCGCCGGTGACGTCGGTGTACTTCTTCACCGCGTAGGCGATCGCGGCGTTGATGTGGTACTGGGCGGTGCCGGCGGCGTAGTACGCGCTGGCCTCGTCGCCGCTGATCGTCCCCAGGGGAACAAGGCCCCACGCTGGTTGAGTTCCTTCGCGCGCTCCCGCGCCTTGTCGAGCATGTTGTAGCGGAACATGAGGAGGTTCTTGGCCGTCCGCGGGTCCGTGTAGATCACGAACGGCAGGACGTACACCTCCATGTCCCAGAAGTAGTGCCCCTCGTACGCCTGCCCGGTCAGCCCCTTGGCCGGCACGCCCGCGTGCTCGACGCGGCCGGTCGCCTGGAGGAGCTGGAACAAGTTCCACCGGATGCACTGCTGCACCCGCGGGTGCACGGCCGGGCTGGCCACCTTGATGTCCGCCCGCTCCCAGAACTCGGCCACCACCTTCGAGTGGTCGACGAGGATCTGGTCGAAGCCCGCGCGCACGACCCGGTCGAGCGTCCGCCCGGCCCGCTCGCGCAGCTCGGCCGGCGTCTCGCTCGACGAGTTGTGGTACGTCAGGTACTTGTAGAACGTGAACGGCTTGCCCGGCTCCGCCGTGATGTTGAACTCGACCTGCCCGCGGTTGTCGATCGCGCACAACGCCTTGGTCGTGTACTCGTTCTCGGTCTCGACGAAGTGGTCCATCCCGCACCCCAGGCGCAGGTCGCTCCGCCGGGTGCGGTACCCCATCAGCACGCGCAGCTTCTCGCACGTCTGCCGCTCGTGCACGAGCACCTGCTCCTTGAACGTCTTGGCCAGGCGCGGGTCGTCGTCGGCCCCTGCCGGCGCCGCGATGCCCGGCGGGGCGGCCGCCCCGATGCCCGCCAGCGCCTCCGAGCTCGTCGTGTCGATGATCGCCGCGTGGTTCACCATCTCCGACACCACGACGACCGGCGCCTTGGCGTTCAGCACCGTCACCTCGTACCTGATCGCCGCCACGTGCCGGTCCGCCAGCGACACGAGCCGCGTCGACCGGATCCGCACCTGCTTGCCGGACGGGGTCTCCCACAAGATCTCCCGGTCGTGCGTCCCGCGCTTCATGTCGAGCGCGCGCTCGTAGTGGAGCATCGTCGCCCGGTCCGCCGTGAACGGCTCGTCGTCCACGTACAAACGGATGATCTTCCCATCCGGGACGTTGACCATCGTCTGCCCCGTCTTGGCGAACCCGAACGCCTTCTCCCCGTACGGGATCGGCCAGGTCTCGTAGAACCCGTTGATGAACGTGCCGTGCAAAAACGACGGCCGGCCCTCGGGGTACCCGCCGCGCATGCCGAGGTAGCCGTTGGCGACCGAGAACGTCGTCTCGCTGGTCGCGACGAACTCCGGCTCGTACTGCCGCTCGACCCACCGCCAGTCGTCGATGGGGAAGATGAACTCGGGGGGGAGGACGGGGTCGTGCTTGATCATGACTTCAAAAGGGGCTTGTTAACGCTCTCTCACTCGTGGCATGGGTACGGCCCGCAGGGCCATACCCGTGTCGACTACCCACAGCGTACCTCGCGCGACTCAATCCACCGACCGGCTCCGCGAGACTTGCTCCGACCCCGCCGACTCACCCTTCCCCTCCGCCCGCTCTCGACTGCCCGGCGGCCGCCGCGCGTCGTCGATCGCCCCCGCCTTCCCCCGCCCCACCGCGTCGAGCAGCTCTTCCAAATCGTTCACGACGACGTCCGCGCCGTTCGCGTACAGCGCATCCCCCTCGCCGTGCCGGTCGATCCCGATCACCAGCCCGAACCCGCCCGCGCGCCCGGCCTGCACGCCGCTGATCGCATCCTCGACCACGACCGCCCGGCTCGGCCGGACATGCATCTCCTCCGCCGCCCGCAAAAACCCGTCGGGCGCCGGCTTCCCGCGCAGCCCGTGCTCCTCGATCGACAGCCCGTCCACCCGCACCTCGAACAGGTCCTCGATCCCCGCCGCCCGCAGCACGGGCACGCAGTTCCGGCTCGACGTGACGACCGCCGCCCGGATCCCCGCGCCGAGCACGCGCTTCACGAACTCGACGGACGCCGGGTACGTCTGCACGCGCCCCTCGTCGATCGCCCGCTGCACCAGCTCGTTCTTCACGTTCCCCAGCCCGCAAACCGACTCCTCCGCGGGCGACGACGCGGGCGTCCCCTGCGGCAGGTGGATCCCGCGCGACTCGAGGAACTGCTTCACCCCGTCGTACCGCGGCCGGCCGTCCACGTAGTGCTTGTAGTCCGTCTCGATCTCGAACGCCCGAAACGGCTCGCCCGTCCGCGCGCTCCGCTGTTTGAGGTACCCGTCGAACATCTGCTTCCACGCCTCCGCGTGGATCGCCGCCGTCGACGTCAGCACCCCGTCCAAGTCGAACAAGACCGCGTCGAAGTGCTCGGGCGTGATCTCGACGGACACGGGCGTGGATACGGGCGTCGACCTCGCCTGGCGCCCCGCGGGGGCCGGCTCCGCCGACGCGTTGCAATTCTTGTGGGGCGTCATGCCCGCATTGTGCGGACCCCCGCCCGATCGGGGAACGTGCGTTTTTCATCTCGCGCGCCGCTCCCGAAGTTCAATGCCGTACTTAGCGGTCGCACCGAAGGTGCACGTGACCTCTCGCGAACCCACCGGACTCCCGCGCGCCCACAGGATCCCCGTCCACGTCTACCCAGCGACAGTCTCCCGGTCTTCTCTGCGCCGCCTCGGCGCTCTCCGCGGTGAATCTTCTTTCGACGCGCTACGCCACCCCCGCCCCCTCCAGCGCCTTCCACGGCCCCGTCACCGCCACCGTCATCCCCGGGTTCTGCAGGTTCACGAACAGAGTCGTCCCGTCCGGGGAGAACGTGACGCCCGCCAGCTCGCTCGAGCTCGCCACGTTCCGCGCGAACAGGTGCACCTTGCCGTCCGGCGTCACCCGCAGCAGCCGCGCGTCCGCCCGGTCCTCGCACACGAACACGTCGCCCCACGGGGCCATCGTCAAATTATCCGCGCTGTCGATCACGCCCGAGTCGTCACCCTCGACCCACAACTGCAGCCGCCCGGGCGACGCGCTCTCCTCCGGCCGGCCCTCGTTCTTGCCCGGCGTGTACTTCCAGATCTGCCCCTTCTTGAACCGCCCGCCGTTCGTGCACGCGAAGTAGACCGACCCCCGCCCGTACCACATCCCCTCGCCCCGCGCGAAGCGCGCCGCCTTCAGCCCGTAGAACCCCTGCAAGCGCAAATCGTCCTCCGGCGACTCCACGTCTTCCAGGTCGACCCAGTCGACCGCCATCGTCTGCCCAACGCTCACCGTCTGCGCCCGCCAGTTCCGCGTGTCCAGCGCGCCGGCGTCCCGCACGCGCAGCGCCTGCAACCGACCGCCCTTGAGCAGTTCGCCCGGCTTCTTCGGGACGAACCGGTAGATCAGCCCGTCCGGCCGGTCCTCCGTCTGATACACGATGCCCGTGCGCGGGTGCACGGCGACGGCCTCGTGGTTGAAGCGCCCCATCGCCGTCAGCGGCACCGCCTCGACCAGCCCCGAGTCGGCCTTGGCCGGGACCTCGAAGTTGTACCCGTGGTCCCGCTCGTACACCGCGTCGACCGTCACCGTCGACTCCTCGCACGTGATCCACGACCCCCACGGCGTCGGCCCTCCGGCGCAGTTCCGCATCGTCCCCAGCAAACTCGCGAACTGCCGCTCCACCTTCCGCTTGGCCGTGTCGTAAACGAGCGTCGTCGTCCCCCCGAGGCACGCCCGCTCGCCGTACCCCGAGTCGTACAAGCAGCTCTTGTCGATCTTCGAGATCAGCTTGCCGTCCTTCCCAAGCGGCCCCCGATCCCGGCTCCCCGCGTCGAGTTCGTGGTTGCACACGAGCACCGTCTTCCCCCCGTCCGCAAACGCGCACATCCCGTCGTGCGCCCCCGGCGTGATCAGCCCGTCGTCCATCAACTCGCCGTGCTTCGAGATCACGCGCACGTCGAAGTTCGGCGGCACCTCCAAAATCGCCCCCGACCCCTGCTTCCCACCCTTCTTAATATCGCTGGCCCGGTCGCACCCCGTGATGTTCCGCAGCGCCGCGAACCCCGCCGCCACCCCCGCCGCACCCTGGAAAAAGCTCCGCCTCGAAATGCTCATGGCCCCTATGTACCCGACGGGACGTTAATCGTTAACCCTCCCGCAACTCCGCCCCTTAATCCGATGTAAACCCGCGCGCCACCCCGCCCCGAAAACCAATGCCGTACGTAGCGGTCGCACCGAAGGTGCACGTGAGACGCTCCCCAACCAAGTCGCGCCGCGCCGCATACGTCTCTCTGTATCCCATGTCACCCCGCGTCGTGATCGCGCGCCACCATCACCGCCCCGCCGCCTTCCCCTGCGCCCGCGGGTCGTGCGCCCCCACCAACTTCCCCTCCTCAAACACAATCCCCTGCGCCACCCCCAGCCCGCCGCTCACCTCCACCTCGTGCCCGCGCCGCTTCAATTCCTCCACCACCGGAACCGCCTTCTCCGAATACGCCACCCCGGGCCGCCACTGTTGATGCACCCGAGGCGCCCCCAGAGCCGCCCCCACCCCCATCCCCAAGTCCACTCGATTGACGATCGCCTGCACCACCGCCGTGATGATCCGCGGCCCGCCCGCCGCCCCCACCGTCATTACCGGCCGACCGTCCTTCAGCAGGATCGTCGGGCTCATGCTGCTCAACGGCCGCTTCCCCGCCGCCACCGCATTCGCCTCCGCACCCACCAGCCCGAACGCATTAGGCGTCCCCGGCGCGATCGAGAAGTCGTCCATCTCGTTATTCATGACGACGCCGGTCCCGGGCACCACCCACTTGCTCCCGTACGCCGTGTTGATCGTCTGCGTGATCGCCACGACGTTCCCCAGCGAGTCCGCCGCCGCGATGTGCGTCGTGTGCTTCTCCCAATCCCCCGCTAAGCCGCCCCCCGACGGCGCGGGCCCGCCAAGGCCGCCCCGCAGTCGCTTCGCGTCGTCGCGATTCCGCTCCCCACCAAACACCTCATCCCCGGGAGGTCGCCCGTGCCCCTCCACCACCCCCGCCTTCTTCAAATCAATCCTTCCCGCAAGCCCCTTCGCATACCCCTTATCAATCAGCCCCTTCGGCACGCGCACGAAGTCCGGATCCCCCAACCAAAACGCCCGATCCGCAAACGCCAACTTCATCGCCTCCACCAACAGGTGCGCTCGATCTGCCTCCCCCATTCCCCGCACCTCGAAGTTCTCCAGTACGTTCAGGATCTGCGCCACGTGCACCCCGCCACTGCTAGGCGGCGGCATCCCCACCACCGTATACCCCCGATACGAACTCACCACCGCCTCCCGCTCCACCGCCCGATACCCCGCCAGATCCGCCGCCGTCATGATCCCCCCGTCCGCGCGCATCGCCGCCTCCAGTCGCCGCGCAAACTCCCCCCGATAGAACCACTCCACGCCCTCCCGCTGAATCGCCCGATACGTCCGCCCCAGCCCCGACCGCCGCACGACCTCTCCGGCCAGATGCGCCGTCCCGTCCTCCTTAAAAAACTCCGCCCGCGTCGCCGGAAACCTCCCCAACTCCGCAGCCATCCGCGCTTCGACCTTCGCGTACCCCTCGCCCGCCACGAACCCCCGCTCGCACAACTCCGCGCCAGGCCCGATCAACTCCCCGACCGTCTTCGTCCCCGCGCGCTTCAGCGCCAACTCATACCCCGCCAGCAGCCCCGGCACGCCCGCCGCCAGCGCCCCCGTCTGCGAGAACTCCGGCCGCACCTTCCCCTCCCTTACATACATGTCCCGCGACGCCCGCGCGGGCGCAGTCTCCCGCGCATCAATCACCACCACTTCCCCACTCGCCTTCCGAATCACGATAAACGCCCCCCCGCCAATCCCCGAGTTGTGCGGATCAACGACGCCCAGGGCCAGCCCCGCCGCCACCGCCGCGTCCACCGCGTTCCCCCCATCCCGCAACACCGCCACGCCAACGTCCGTCGCCAGCGGCGCGACCGTCGCCACCATCCCCCGCTCGCCCTCCGCCTCGTTCGCCGCTAGCGGGCGCGCCGCGTTCGCCCCGCACCCGGCGATCCACCCGATCAACCCGACCACCGTGATCAATCGCATCCGGTTCCTCCGTGCCAGCATGTTAACCAACAACAACAAGCCGGGGCAGGGCGCCGGGACCGCCAGCGACCAAAGCGCCGCCCCGGATCGTCCCCGCGCGCACCACCCATTTTCCGAGTGACAAACCCTCCCGCGCAACCCACACTGTCACCCCATGCCGCGCGCCTTCGTCCACCTCATCCTCCTCCTCGCCCTCGCCGCCCTCGCCCTCTACCAGGCCTTCCCCGCCGCCCCGCGCGCGCCGCAATCCGCCGCAGACTTCGACACCACCCGTGCCCTCGCCCACGTCCGCGCCATCGCCAAAGAGCCCCACCCCGCCGGCTCGCCCGCCAACGACGCCGCCCGCGCCTACATCCTCGCCGAGCTCGCCAAACTCGACCTCCAACCCGTCGTCATCACCCGCACGATCCGCTGGTACGCCCCCACGCCCACCCTCACCCTCCACAACATCCTCGTCCGCATCCCCGGCCGCCGCGCCACCCCCGCCACCGACCCGCCCCTCCCGACCGCCCGCGCCAACATACCCCACGCCATCCTCCTCACCGCCCACTACGACTCCGTCGCCACCGCCCCCGGCGCCGCCGACGACGCCGCCGGCGTCGCCGCGCTCCTCGAGACCGCCAGCGCCCTCCGCGCCGCCCCACCCCTCGACCGCGACGTCTACCTCCTCCTCACCGACGGCGAAGAAGGCGGCCTCCGCGGCGCACGCGCCGTCGCGGGAAACTCCTCACACATCACCGTGCCGTCCACCGCCCCCGACGCCCCCTGGGACGCCCCACCCGACCAGCCCCTCCCCCTCTTCTCCCACGTGGCCCTGATTCTCAACTTCGAGGCCCGCGGCACCTCAGGCCCCTCCGTCATGTTCGAGACCGGCCCCGCCGAAAACCTCGCCCTCCTCCGCCACTTCGCCGCCGCCGACCCCAGCCCCGTCGCCACCTCCCTCGCCTTCGACGTCTACCGCATCCTCCCCAACAACACCGACTTCACCGTCTTCAAGAAACTCGGCCTCCAGGGTCTCAATTTCTCCTTCATCGGTTCATTCCACAACTATCACACGAAGAACGACTCCCCCGACAACCTCTCCCACGCCTCCCTCCACCACCACGGCCAACACGCCCTCGCCCTCGCCCGCCACTTCGCCAGCCTCGACGACGCATCCCTCGCCACCGTCCTCTCCCCCAATCAACCCGGCAGCGTCTTCTTCTCCCCCACCCGCAACGTCCTCGTCGTCTATCCTTCCACCTGGATCTGGCCTCTCACCGCACTCCAAACCCTGCTCACCCTGACCGTCATCGTCATCGCCGCCCGCAAACGCCAACTAAGCGGCCGAGGGCTCGCGTCCGCCGCCGTGCGCTTCCTCCTTTCCATCCTCCTCTCCGCCGCCGCAATCTTCGGCCTGATCACCTGGCTCGGCCCCATGCGCTCAACTCACCAATTCCATCCCTACCTCGCCGCCACAAGCGCCCTCGCCGCCCTCGTCACCCTCTTCGTCGCCCTCGAGTTCCGCCGCGGCGCGCGCCGCCGCACCGATGCGATCGCCGACGCTCCGCCGCTTGCGGCTTCGCACCGCCCCACAACCGAAACCGCCCCGCCCACCTCCATCTCGACCTCGCCCACCCTCGTCACCACCCAATCCGCCCTCACCACCGTCCCCCTGATCTTCGCCACCCTCCTCTCCATCCCCGCAAACCTCTACCTCCCCGGCGGATCCTACCTCCTCACCCTCCCCGCCATCTCCGCCTCCCTCGCCCTCCTCGCCGCCCTCACCCTCCGCCGCCCCTGGCTCCGCACCGCCGCCCAACTCCTCGCCATCGCCCCCACGCTCTTCATCGTCGTCCCCATGCTCTACCTACTCAACCAGGCCCTCCTTCCCACCAAGCTCTATTACGGCGGCTACGACCCCACCCGCTTCCTAGACACCCCCATCATCGCCGCCGGCCTCTCCATCCTCACCGTCCAACTCGTCTGGAAACTCATCCCCGCCCTCACGCTCCGCACCAGCACCCCGATCCCGCACCCCGCGCTCGCAGTCCAAGGACGTACTTAGCGGTCGCACCGAAGGTGCACGTGAGCGCCGTTCCGTAGGGTGGGTGTACTCGCCCACGCCTTCGCCCTGAAGATGACCCGCGCGCCAACCTGCGAGTCTGCTCAATACGCCCGCAGCGCCTCCGACGGCACGAACAACCGCCCCTTCCCCGCCGCCGCCCGAACCACGTTCAACTGCCCCAAGTGCCCCGTCGCGTGCCCCGCGATAATCACGATCGCCCCGCCCACCGTCTCGAACCCCGCTCCCCCGAACCCCGGCGGCTGACTCTTCGTCGGCCGATCCAGCCCCGCCTCCCCCACCTCGTCCAAAAACGCGTGCGTCCGCGCCCGCAGTTCCTTGAACGTCCGCAGCACCTCTTCGAACGGCGGATACGCCGCCAAGTCGTCCACCGGCTCGCTCCCCCAGTCGAACAGCGCCTTCCACCGCGCCACCGGATTCTCCGTCCCGTGCAGCATCTGCTGCAGCCGCCCCTCGACCACCGTCAGGTGCCCTGCAATCCACATCGCATGATTCCCGCCCCACGGCCCCGGCCGCAACAGCGGCGCATCGCTCATGTCCGCCAAATACTTCATCCCCATGTCGCTGAACTTCAGCACCGTCCGAATCGCATCAATCGCCCGCATCGCATCGCTCCACTCGTAGGGTGGGTGTACTCGCCCACCACGTCCGTCCGCACCAACCCCGATCGCGAGGATCGATCACACACCGAGCCGAAGCTCGTACGGTGGGCACCGCCCACCGTTTGCCTAAGCCCTCGCCACGACGTAATGGACCGCCTTCTCGCTCGGCACACACTTCGTCACCTTGTACCCCAGCGCCAGCAGGTCCAGCCCCCCCAACAACTGCTCCCCAGAACCCAGAAACATCGGCGACACCGCAACGTGCATCTCATCCACCAACCGAGCCCGCAGGTACTGGCGAATCGTCGCCGCCCCGCCGAGCAGCCGAACGTCCTTATCGCCCGCCGCCGCCCGAGCCCGCTCCAGCGCCGCCTCGATCCCCTCCGTGACGAAATGGAACACCGTCCTCCCCTCCATCTCCAACGACGGCCGAGCATGGTGCGTGAGCACGAACGCCGGCGCGTGATAGGGCGGATTCTTCCCCCACCACCCACGCCACGTCTCATCCGGCCACGGCCCACGCACCGGCCCGAACATGTTCCGCCCCATGATCCACGCCCCCATCCCCGCCATGCTCCGGGCCGCGAATTCCTCGTCGATGCCGGTCTCGCCACCTTCCTTCCCCTGCATCTTCTTGAACGTCCGCGTCCCGACCAGCCAGTCGTGCAATCCCTCACCGCCGACGCCAAGCGGATTCGCCAACGTCTGATCCGGCCCCGCGCCGTACCCATCGAGCGAGATCGTGAAGCCGTGGATGAGCAGTCGAGCCATTCTGCGATCTCCCGAGATGGAGCGGGGGCGATTACTGACGCCGCCCGAAAACCCGGTGTTAGTCCGGTTCTTCCTTTCGCCACCGATCACACCGATGACACCAATCAACACCGATCCAATCCGCTTGATCAGTGACTATCGGTGTTCATCAGTGTAATCGGTGTCAAAGAATCTCTCACGCGGCTCGGACGACTACGGGACTTCCAGGCCGACTTCCTCGTTGCCGCCGCCTCCCGCGCCGCCCGCGCCGTTACCGCCTCGCCCGACAAGCCCGCCGCCCTCGCCCCACTCCTCCGCCTCGACCACCTCCGCGACCGTTACGCCCCCAAACCCGATCGCCGGGCATTCGCCGTGTCCGAATTTGCGCGCAACTCCCCACGCGCTCAAATCGCCGGGGTATAATTCCGACAAGAAAGGACGAGTCAGCTATGCCCGCACGGTACGCCTACTCCCTTAACGGCGAGAACTACTCCGGCGCATTTGCCGCGCGCGAGGAGGCCCTCGCGGCCGCCCTCGATGACGCCCGCAACCAGCTCACCCCGCCCCAGTCCGTCTTCGTCGGCCGCCGCTGCGAGCCCGACCCCCACGTCTCCGGCCACGCCCGCACGCTCCTCCGCGAGATGGCCTGGCAGGCCCACGACGAGGTCGGCGCCCCCGCCGCCCAGTACCTGAATAAGGTGGGCGACGAGAAGATCGACCAGCTCGACCGCGACCTCGAAAAGGTCCTGCTCGACTGGCTCCGCCGCCACGACCTCCTCCCCAAGTTCTTCAACGTCGACGCGATCACCGAGCACCCCGTCCCCATGCCCTCCGAAGCCGCCCGCAACGCCGAACCCAGAGGCAGCACAGAGGTCTCGCCGAGCTTCGGCGGGTGACACGCCGGACGCCCCCTCGCACGCTCACACTCAGACACCCGCGCCCCTTGCGCGGGTGTTTCTCGTTTCAACCCCCCGGCGCGTCAGCCGCGCTCCCGCTCCGCGTGCCCGATCGATCGTCGCACATCCACTTTTGACATTCGCGATTACGCTCTCCCCTCGGCCTCCCGCACCTGCTTTCGCATCGCCCGCACGAATTCCGGATTGGTCGCCGTCAGCCGGAAGATCCCCCGATCCCCGTCCACGACCTTGATCCGGTACGGCTTGCACAGCATCGCGGGCACGATCGCCACGGCTACCGGCACCCCGAACACGCACCCGATCGTGAACAGGATCGCCCGCCCCGTCGCGTCCGCCTTCACCACCCCGCCCCATGCTACGATCGCCAACACGCCCGCGACGACCCCCGCCGCCGCCAGCGCGATCACCCACCATTTCAACTTCAACCCGCGCGCGCACCCGCGGCAGAGCGGCACGTTCACCTCGTCCGCTTCGCTCACCTTGAACGGCACGCTGTACGTCGTCGTCGGCGCCCCCGTGCACACGCAGCACGCCGCCGGGAACGCCACTTGGCCCGCCCGGTACGTCACCCACTCGCCGCCCACCTGGCCCGGCCGCAGTTCTTCCTCCTCCGCGCGCACCTGCTGCGGCACCGCCTCCAGCCGTTCCTCGCCCGTCCTCGGGTCGGTCCGCCGCACCATTGCCGGAGGCGTCCCCGGCGGCAGCAGCGGCGCGCTGGGAAACGTCCGGTTCGGGTCGATCCGCTGCCGAAGCATGGACCGGATCGCCAGCACCCACACCGCCGACAAGATCAGCGGCGACGTGTACGCGGCCGCCATCACGTACGGCCGCACGTCGCCCGGCCGCGGCCCACGCGGGCCCTCCTCGACCGTCACGATCACCGGCACGCCCAGCAGTCCCAGGGCCGTCAGGAGGACGATCATCATCACCCACCCCGTGCCGTACCGCCGCCGCCGGTAGCGCTCGACCATCGACGCGCTCACCCAATTACACTTCGGACACGGTACCATTTCCGACTCGCACGCGAGCCGTTTGGCGACCGCCCGCTCGGCCGCCCTTTCGGCCCGCTTCGCCGCCCACTTTTGCCCGACGTAGTACGGCGCAGACGCCTGACCCATCCCGACCCGCACTAACTCATAGTAATACTCGGCCCCACACTTCTCGCAGTCCACCTGCCGCAACTGCCGGCCCGCCACCAGGCTGTTGATGCTCTTCGCAACGTAAGCGATCATGCCCGCCGCCCGCGTCCCGCCGAATGTGATTCCACACGATGCCTAGCCCCAATTTACCCGCCCGCACGCCTGGGTGCACGCGGGCCGCGGCGCCACCCTCAAGTCAAAAAAGAAAGCGTCGCGAGCGCTCGACTCGGGTACGAGCACTCGCGACGCTAATTGACGTCGGATGACCAGCGATAACCGTACCAAGTAAGGCCACTTACGGACGGCGGCGGGCCTACTTCTTCCCGCCTTCGCGGCCGATCGCCGCCATGTGCTCGCGGTTCTGGCTCACCGCCAAGCCGCCCTTGCGGCCGGCTTCGCGCGCCTCGTCGGGCGTGAACTCATGGGCCGTCCCCTTCGCGTGGGCCGCCTTTCCGCCCTTGCTGGCGATTTCACGCTGTTTCTCACGGTTCATCGATGCGAAACCGCGGCGGCTGGTCCCGCTCCGTACGGCTCCGCCGTTGCTCTGACTCTGCATCTCGGTCCCCGAGCCAGTCGGTTGGTTCGGATTGGTATCTTCGTTCATGGTCTATTCCTTTCCATGGAATGCGTGCACGCGGGTGCGACCGTTTGTTGCACCCGGACCGGTCTGAACTGACGATTTGTCACCAGGCACAGGCCTTTTCCGCGATCCGCTAAGCGCTGCAAATGCCGTGCAAGCTCAGCCGGAAAGGGCCTAAGGCATCGCGTACGCGGCGCGAGCATTCCGACCGCCAAGGGCCGGTCATTCGCTCCACCACGCGCCCCCGCTGGGTGTCGTACACGTCAACCGGGGGGCGACTTCCAAGGACTGCTCTTGCCGCCGTCGGTCCGACACCCGTTCGGTCGAAAATCGTCCTCCCGACACGCCCGAGCACCCCCCGGCGGACCAGTCCGCCCACCCCGCGCTTCACGCCACGCGGGACGTCCCGGGAAACCACGCGATTGGTCACATCCGTTCGACTCGTCTCGCCCCGAACTGACCCTCGCTCGCGCGCCGGCGGCCCGAACGGACCGCCGGCGCGCGCGCGGCTCACTCAATCGGCCTGAGCGGCCTCGATGTTGATCACGCTCTCGGCCAGCGCGGTCAGCTTCTCGTCCGTCTCCTTCTCCTCGTCCAGCGTCTGCCCGAGGAGCTTTTTCACGTCCTTCAGGCCGAGCAGGTCGGCGTACGTGCACAGCGTGCCGTACGTGGCGATCTCGTAATGTTCCACCTTCTGGGCCGCGCCGATGAGCGCCGCGTCCATGACGTCATCAGCCATGTCCTCTTCCATGACCTCCTTGCCCTCTTCGATGATGCCCTGCATCGCCTTACACGGCTTACCCTTGGCCGGCATGCCGAGCAGCTTGAACACCTTCTCGAGCCGCTCGACCTGTACGCGCGTCTCTTCCAGGTGCTGTTCGAACGAGGCCTTGAGGTCTTCGTGCTCGGCCTTCTTGATCATCTTCGGCAGGGCCTTGAGGATCTGGTTCTCGGCGTGATACACGTCCTTCAGATCTTCTTTGAGCAGGTCTTCGAGGTCTTCGAGTTGCATGATGACGCCTCCTCGGGCGTAAAAGGCAGGGGAGTTGGAGCCGCACGCCGCGACCGGCCGCACGAGCGACGGTGTCCCCGCGGTCAGCGACGTCAGGGGTTTTTGCAATGGTCGTGCCATCGGGGCCAATCCCAAGGCGATTACGCTGAGTAGGGTCGGCCCGTGCCGAGGCACGGCAAATCGGCTGAAATCGACCGGAAAACCGCGACGCCCGTACGGGACGGGCCCGTGCAAGGCCCGCGCCGTACGCGGAGGTCGGGGAAAGGCGGGGGTCGGGCGCCCGCCCGTGGGGGGCGGTGTAACACCCCGGTAACGTCTAAGAAACTTTCCGGGCGGTGCGTCTTCTAATGAACGGGGGCGATCGGTCTACGAACCAGCGAGGACGTTATGCAGCGCATCATTCGGGCGGCCTGGGCTATCTTGGCGGGATGGGTCGCACTCGCCCCGGCCGCCGCGCGGGCGGACGGGTTCATCGTGATCCATGACGGCCCCCAACCGGTGCCAGTCCCGACGGGGCATTTCAGCTTCGCCCCGCTCGAGGTGTCGTACCACCACGTGACTGTGGACATCAAAGACAACGTGGCGACGACCTCGGTCGACCAGGAGTTCGTCAATCCCAACTCGTTGCAGCTCGAAGGAACCTATTTGTTCCCACTGCCGCCGGGCGCGCACATCGATAAGTTCTCGATGGACGTCAACGGCAAGCAGCAGGAGGCCGAGCTCCTGCCGGCCGACAAGGCGCGCGCGATCTACGAGAGCATCGTCCGCCAGCGGAAAGACCCGGCACTGCTCGAGTACATCGGGCGCGACACGTTCAAAGTGCGGATCTTCCCGATCGAGCCGAACAGCAAGAAGCAGGTCAAGATCAAGTACACGCAGCTCCTCAAGAGCGACACCGGGCTGACCGAGTACACGTACCCGCTGAACACGGAGAAGTTCAGCGCGCGGCCGCTCAAGAACGTGTCGGTGAAGGTGAATTTGGCGGTCGACCAGCCGCTGAAGGCGGTGTACTGCCCGAGCCACGCCGTCGAGATCAAGCGCGACGGGGACAAGAAGGCGACGATCGGCTACGAGGAGCGGAACGTCCGGCCGGACATGGACTTCAAGGTCGTCTTCTCCAAAGAAGCGAAGAACGACGTCGGCATCAGCCTCCTGACGTACCGCAACCCGGGCGACGGCGAGGGCTACTTCCTGCTGCTCGCGTCGCCGGGCATCGACGTGAAGAACAAGAAGGTTCAGCCCAAGGACGTGTGCCTGGTGCTTGACACTTCGGGCTCGATGGCCGGGAAAAAGATGGAGCAGGCGAAGAAGGCGCTGGCGTTTTGCCTGGCCAACATGAACGAGCAGGACCGGTTCGAGATCGTCCGGTTCAGCACCGAGGCCGAGGGGTTCTTTGACGAGTTGAAGCCGGCGAATAAGGAGAACGTCCAGAAGGCGCAGCAGTTCGTCGCGTCGCTCAAGCCGATCGGCGGGACGGCGATCGATGAGGCACTGCAGAAGGCGATGAAGCTCGGCAAGGACTCGCGGGCCGGCAAGGACGCGGACCGCCCGTACGTCGTGATCTTCCTGACCGACGGCGTGCCGACCATCGGGGAGACGAGCCAGGAAAAGATCCTGGGCAATTTGACGAAGGCGAACCCGGGGCAGGTGCGGGTGTTCTCGTTCGGGATCGGGACGGACATCAACACGCACTTGCTCGACAAGCTCGCCGAGGGGACCCGGGCGTTCAGCCAGTACGTCCTGCCGGAAGAGGACGTGGAGGTGAAGCTGTCGAACTTCTACACGAAGATCAAGGACCCGGTGCTGGCGAATCTGGAAGTGGCGGTGAGCGGCGGCGACGTGAAGGCGACGCAGCTCTACCCGGGACAGCTGGGCGATCTGTTCAAGGGCGACCAGCTCGTCGTGTTCGGCAAGTACACGGGCAAGGGCGCGGGCGCGGTGAAGGTGACCGGCACGCTGGCGGGCGAGAAGAAGACGTTCGCGCAGGACGTGCAGTTCACGGAGAACGACACCAAGAACGACTTCATCCCGCGCCTGTGGGCGACGCGCCGGGTCGGGTTCCTGCTCGACGAGATCCGCAAGAACGGCGAGACGAAGGAGCTCAAGGACGAGGTGGTGCGCCTCGCGCGGGCGCACGGGATCGTGACGCCGTACACGGCGTACCTGATCCTGGAGGACGAGGCGCGGCGCGGCGTGCCGGTCGCGGTGCGGACGATGCGCGAGTTGGAGGCCGACCGGCCGGCACTGGACGCGGCCAAGGCGGTGTACGACACGGCGGCGGCGGAGTGGAAGGACGGCAAACTCCGCGGCGGCGACTTGGCCGTGGCGAACGCGGCGAACATCAACGGGCTGAAGGTGACGGACAACCTGCAACAGGCGCAGCAGGGGTTGGCGCTGGACAAGGGCGGGAGCTTCGCGGTGACGCCGCCGACGATCGTGACCGGCGGCGTGTCGGCCGGCGCGGGCGGCGCGGTGGGCGGCCCGGCGACCCCGGCGGCCGCGTCGGGCGAGGCGCTGACGCTCGGCCGCAACGCCGCCGGGACGGTCGTGCTGGGCGACGCGAAGCGGCAGAAGGAGGCCGACGAACGGCAGGCGCAGGGTCAGGCTTCGGGCTACCGGTCGCAGGGCAATTACGCGAACCAGGCGCGCGTCGTCCGCGGGCGGGCGTTCTACCAGAACGGCAACACGTGGACGGACAACAACGCGGCCGTGCAGAAGGACCTGAAGCGCAAGGAGGTGAAGTTCGGGTCGGACGAATACTTCGCGCTGATCAAGGAGAACGCCGACGCGGCGGCGTGGCTGTCGCTGGGTAACGAGGTCGACGTGGTGATCGGGGAGACGTTGTACGTGGTGAGGTAAAGCACGGTCGGAACAGAGCCCAGCGACTTGTCGCGGGACGGAGTTCGACAGGCGCACGACCGAAAGAATCGCCCCTCGAAGTTCGTCCCGCACCTCCGCCCTCTCCTCTGCCGCGTCGAGCATCGTTGCGGAATCGAGTTGATTGGCGCGGCTGGGAGAGGGAGGATGGGCGTTGGTGTTCGAGGGCGCGTTTCGAAACGAGAGGTCTCCTTATGAAGCGTCATCTGCTCGCGTTCGCGGTCGCCGGTGTGGTCGGGTTCGGGTCGCCGGCGTACGCCGAGGAGAAACCGGCGGCCGGGGCGCCCGCCAAGAAGGACGACAAGCAGGCCAAGCCTCGGGTGGAGGTCTGCTTCGTACTCGACACGACGGGGTCGATGTCGGGGCTGATCGAGGGGGCCAAGGCGAAGATCTGGGGGATCGCCAACCAGATCATCAAGCAGAAGCCGACGCCGGAGGTGCGGATCGCGCTGGTCGCGTACCGGGATCGGGGCGACGCGTACGTCACCAAGCGGTTCGATTTGACCGACGACATCGACGCGGTGTTCAAGAACCTCTCGGGGTTCAAGGCGGAGCAGGGGAACGACGAGCCGGAGTCGGTGAACCAGGCGCTGGACGAGGCGGTGACGAAGATGTCGTGGACGCCGGACAAGTCGGTGCTGAAGGTGATCTTCCTGGTCGGGGATGCGCCGCCGCACATGGACTATGCGGACGACCGGAAGTACCCGGACGTGTGCCGGGACGCGGTCAAGAAAGACCTGATTATCAACACGGTGCAGTGCGGGAGCAGCGAGTCGACGGCGGCGATCTGGAAGGAGATCGCCAAGGCGAGCGAAGGCGAGTTCGCGGCGATCGGGCAGACGGGGAACATGGCGGTCGTGGCGGCCCCGCAGGACGCGGAGTTGGCGAAGCTGAACGCCAGGCTGGGCGCAACGCTGGTCGCCTGCGCGACGAACGGTCGGAAATACGAGGAAGCGCTCCGCGAGGTGAGCGTCAAGCAGTCGGCGTCGGAGGCGGCTCCGGCGGCGGTGACGGCCGAGCGACTGGCGTACAACGCGGCGAGCGGGCGGGCGGTTCAGGTGGCCGGGACCGTGGCGACGACCCGTCCGGCGGCGGGCGCGGTGGCGGTGAATGGCGGCACGGTGGTGTTCGCCGACGGCAACGCGGACTTCGCCGTCGGCTACGTGGGCGGCGAGATCGAGTTGATCGACGGGATCGCCAACGGGAAGCTCAAACTCGCCGACATGAAGGACGAACAACTCCCGCCGGACATGCGGAAGATGAGCCCCCAGGAGCGCGAGGCGTTCGTGGCGGGCAAGCAAAAGGGGCGGGCGGAGATCCAGGCGCGGATCGCCGAGCTGTCGAAGGAACGACAGGCGTTCGTGGAGGCGGAGACGAAGAAGAAACTGGCCGAGGCGGGCAAGGCGGCGGACAGTTTCGACCAGAAGGTCGCCGAGACGCTGGTTCGGCAGGCGGAGGCGAAGCGGAAGTAGGGCGGCATCGCCACACGGTCTGCCTCCGACCGCTGGCGCGGCCCGCGGACAAGGGCCGTGCGAGTTCGGACGCGAATCCTCCACGCATCAAGCTCCCTCTCGCAACGGACCCTCGCGCCCCGAGCTATTTACGAGGGGTCACAGCGGAGGGTACGAGTGCACCGAAACGCGCGAATCACGGCGGGCGTGGTGATCCTGGGGGCGGTCCTGACGGCGCGCGGGGCCGGGGCCGCCGTGCTCGTTGATCGCCCGGCGGGGATCGCGCCGGCGCCGGTTATCGTCGCCAAGGACGCCCCGCCGCTCACGCGGGAGGCGGCGCAGGTGCTGGCCGATTACGTCGCACAGATCAGCGGGGGCCCGAGGCCGGCGGTGGTCGAGGGTGCGCCGGATCCGCTGCCCGAGCGGGCGATCTGGGTGGGGCTGCAGCCGGCGGTGAAGGGGCTGTTCCCGAAGGTGGATTTCGAGTTCGCGCGGCCGGAGGAGACGCTGACCGTCGCGGGGGATCGGCACGTCGTCATCGCGGGGCGGGATCGGACCGTCGGCGACACGACGGTAGAGGCGGGGACGAACAACGCGGTGTACGCGTTCATCGAGAAGGATCTGGGGGTGCGGTGGCTTTGGCCCGGGGCGCTGGGGACGGACGTGCCGCGGCGGGAGCGGGTCGAGGTGGCGGCGACGGAGCGGCGGTTCGCGCCGCCGTTCAGGTACCGGGTTTTGTGGCCGCGCGGGCAGGCGGAGTGGCACAAGGCGCAGCGGGTGATGCACGGGTCGCTGCGGTTCGACGCGGGGCACGCGTTTACGAAGTGGTGGGACGCGTACGGGGATAAGCACCCGGAGTACTTCGCGCAGCGGGCGGACGGGACGCGCAAGCCGGGCAAGAGCCCGGCGATGGTCAAGCTGTGCGTGTCGAACCCGGCGGTGGGGGCGCAGTGGCTGGCGAATGCGGAGCAGGCGTTCAAGGCGGACCCGGCGCGGGTGATGTCCAGCGCGGCGCCGAACGACGGGGACGGGTTCTGCGTGTGCGCGAAGTGCCGGGCGATGGATCATCCGGAGGGGCCGAAAATGTGGGGGTACGTGGCGCTGACGGACCGGCAGGTGAAGTTCTGGAACGGCCTGGCGCGCGGGTTGGCGGAGCGCGTGCCGGGGCGTGAGGCGTGGGTGGGGGTGTACGCGTATAGCGCGTATAAGACGCCGCCGGTCGCGGAGAAACTGGAAGCGAACGTCGCGGTGGGGTACGTGGGGCACTTCCCGATGGTGAGCGAGGAGGGGCGGCGGGCGGACAAGGCGCAGTGGCTCGCGTGGGCGGGGCAGGCGCGGGCGATGGTGTACCGGCCGAACTTGTTCCACTACTCGGGCGGGTTCCTGGGGCTGCCGAACGTCCCGCTGCGGCGGACGATCGAGGACTTCAGGTTTCTCGCGGAGAACAAGTGCGTCGGGATCGAGGTGGACACGCTGCCGATGTGCTGGGCGACGCAGGGCGTGCAGTTCTATCTGATGGCGCAGCTCGCGTACGACCCGCTGCAGGACGGGGAGGCGGTGTTGCGGGATTATTACACGCGGGCGTTCGGGCCGGCGGCCCAGGACGTGGCGCGGTACTTCGCGGCGCTCGAGGAGGCGCATTATCAGGTGCTCGAGCGGGTGAAGTTGTCGAGCGGGTGGGCGCGGCAGGCGACGGAAGTGTTTACGGACGTGTACACCGACGCGGTGTGGGCCGGGGCCGGCGCGCATTTGACTGCGGCGGAGGCGAAGGTGGGGGGCGCGGGGGCCGAGGTATTTAAGGAGCGCGTGGCGTTCGTGCGGACGGGGTGGGAGGGGGCGAAGTTACAGGTGGAGGTGCTGCGGGCGATGGCGGCGGTGCGGGCGGGGGGCGGTGCGGAGGCGATTCGGAAGGCGGACGAGGTGTGCGCGGCGCGGGACGCGGTGCTGGCGCGGTACAACGGGTCGGCGATCAAGCGGGCGAAGTGGTACGTGGAGTCGCGGGGGCTCGCGGATTACGTGGATGGGCCGTCGGAGGCGATGCGGAAGGGGGAGTACAAGGGGCCGGCGAAGGGGAAGAGCACGCGGGGGGAGGATTGAGGGGTGGGGCGCGCGGTCGGGTGCGGCTTGGTGCCCGAGGCGGTTGGCGCCATTGGTTTTCGCGGGTGGGCTGGCCCGCTAACCCGCAAGCGGGTGTGCTGTGCACACAGAGTGCGTCTACCGGCGCGAGGGGTCGTAGTAGCGGATGAAGAGGTTGAACTGGTCTTCGGTGAGGACGGGGATGTTGAGGTCTTTGGCGCGGGCGAGGGTGCCGGTGTAGGAGTCGAGGGCGGCGGGGTCCCTGGGGGCGGGGCCGGTGACGAGGAAGGTGGTGCGGTCGGTGGGGCGGTCGTCGACGATGCCGTTCCAGCGCCAGATCAGGCCGGCGAGGGTCTCGCGCGAATTAGGGGCGAGGTCGCCGACGAAGGCGAAGCGGTTCCGGGCGCCGCGGGCGTAGACGAGGTTGTGGAGGAGGTCGCCGGTGGCGGGGCGGGTGGCGCCGGGCGTGGTGGAGAGGATGCGGCAGGTGCTGCTGGCGTTGCCGACGGTCAGGACCTCGACCCAGGCCTTGGCACCGGGGTTCACGCGGGCATAGCGGTCGAGGGTGGGCAGGGGGCTCTTGGCGTCGTAAATCTCGAAGGTCATGCCGGGGACGATCTTGTCGGCGGCGCCGAGGTCGACGAACAACTCGTCGCCGCGGCCGATGTGGGTGACCTTGCCGTCGGGCGCGAGGCGGACGGCGGCGGGGGGCGGGGATTGGGTGTCGGGCGTGCCCCCGGCGGCGCCGGCGGTGGGGCCGGTCTCGGACAGGCGGTCGCGCAGCTTGGCGGCGACCTCGGACTCCATTGGCGTGTCGCGGCCGGTCGCGTACCAGTAGCGGACGGGCAGGAGCGAGGCGTCGGTCTCCTCGTCGGCGTCGCGTGCGAACTGGGCACGGGAGGCGGTGCCGCGCGAGCCGACCGGGCCCGTGAACGCCTGGCGGTACTGCACCACGTCCGTCAGGCGGCGCTCCTGGAGCGACAGGCGCTCGACGAGGACCTTGGGGTTCAGCGTGAACGTCTGATCGGGATTTCGGTCGATGTCGACGTGGATCGTCCGGCGGATCGTGGCGAGCGTATTGTCGAGCGCCTGGCCGACCGTGCCGGTGTCCGGCCGCCAGACCTCGAACACCTGCTTGGAGACGAGCGGGCGGGAGGTGACGAGGCCGGCGCGGTAGTCGACGCGGTCGACCTCGAAGAGGTAATTGCGAATGACGTCCTTGGCGGCGTCGACGGCCGCCTCGAAGTCGGTCGCGCGGACCTGCACGGGGCTGGGCTGCGTCAGCCAGTAGACGGGTTGGGTGGTGGCGGGGTCGATCGCGGTGGCGTGCGGGGCGTCCCACGGGGCGCTCTTGATGCAGCCGGCGATCGGGATCGCGGCGAGGAGGGCGGTTGCGCAGAGCGACGGAGCGACTAAGCGACGGGGCGACGAAGGGTGGGAGGCCATGAGTGCTCGTAGTCTAACCGGTCGCGCTTAACATCGAAAATAAGACTGAACGCCGAGACGCAGAGGGCGCAGAGAAGAGGAGAAGCGTTTCACGAATGAACACGAATGGGCACGAATGAAGAATCCGATTCGGGAACATCCGTGGTCATTCGTGAAATGACTTCGCTGCGGTCTCGGCGGCTCGGCGTTCAATCTTCCGCTCGATCACTGGTGGACGGGCGTGTCGTGCAGGTGGGTGGGGCCTGTGGGGGTCGCGGGCTGGGGTAGGCTTTGCGACGGGGTGACGTGTTCGGTCCAGTCTTCGCCGACCGTGTGGATGACGAAGTTGTTCATCGTGCCGGGGGTGGACATGGAGAGGCCGGAGACGATGACGATGCGGTCGCCGGGGGCGGCCATCTGCTTGGCGCGGACGAAGCCGTCGACCCAGGTGATCAGGTCGACGGTGGTCGTGGGGGGCGGCATTTCCTGGGGGATCACGCCGTAGTGGAGGGCCATCCGGCGTAGGGCGCGGTGGTCGCTCGAGAGGGCCAGGATCGGGACGGACATGCGGTTCTTGGAGAACAGGCGGGCGGTCGAGCCGGTCTGGGACCAGACGACGACCAGCTTGAGCTTCATGTCGTTGACGACCTGCCAGACGCCGCGCGCCATGGCGGCCGAGACGGGGAGCGTCTTGAGGGCGAGCGTGGGCTCGCCGCGCGGGGGCATCGTGTCGAGGTAGGCCTCGGTGACCTTGGCGATGTGGGCCATCGTGCGGACGGTGACGACGGGAAACTTGCCGACGGACGTCTCGCCGCTCAGCATGACGGCGTCGGTGCCGTCGAAGATGGCGTTGGCGACGTCGCTGACTTCCGCGCGGGTGGGCGAGGAATCGGTGATCATCGAGTTGAGCATCTGCGTGGCGACGATGACGGGCTTGCCGGCGGCCTGGCAGCGGCGGACGAGGTCTTTCTGAATGATCGGGACTTCGGCGACGTCCATCTCGACGCCGAGGTCGCCGCGCGCGACCATCAGGCCGTCCGTCGCCTCGATGATGCCGGCGATCGCCTTGACGGCCTCGGGCTTCTCGATCTTGGCGACGATGTGGATGTCGGAGACCTTGTTGACCAGGTGCTGGCGGAGCAGGTTGATGTCGTCGGCGTGGCGGACGAAGGAGAGGGCGAGGTAATCGAGGTCGTTGTCGATGGCCCAGTCGGCGTCGCGCCAGTCCTTGTCGGTGATGGCGGGGGTCTGGACGTCGGTGTCGGGGAGGTTGATGCCCTTGGACGATTTCAATATGCCGCCGTCGGTGCACTGGAGGACCAGGCGGTTGTAGTTCTTGTCGACGCAGAGGAAGCGGAGCAGGCCGTCCTCGATCAAAACGCGGTGGCCGATCTGCACGTCGTCGATCATCTGGGGGAAGATCGAGCTGACGACGCCGTCGGCGCCTTCGATGGCGGCGCGCTGCAGGACGAGTTCGTCGCCGATGGCGATGGGCATGCCGCCGGTGTCGCCGACCGGCTTGATCTTGCCGAGGCGGATCTTCGGCCCGCACAAATCGCCGAGGATCGCGACCGGCTGGTCGTGCATGGCGGCGGCCTCGCGGATCTTGCGGAGCATCAGGAGGTGCTCGCCGAGGGAGCCGTGGGAGAAGTTGAGCCGGCAGACGTCGACGCCCTGGCGGAAGAGGGCGAGGAGGGCCTCGACCGAGGCGACGGCGGGGCCCATGGTGGCGACGATCTTGGTGCGGATCATGGACATGGTGGGGTTTTGGTGTACGGGATGGGGGGATTGGAGGCAAGTTTGGGGGGGCGGGAAGGATGAAGGAGGAAGGATGAGCAAAGGGGGGGCGAGCGTCGATGGGGAGGGCGAGGCTCCGTCCGAGCCGTTGGGGAGGATGAACGGTGCTCGCTCGTTGTTCGGAGTTCACGCTTTAGGGTGTAAGGGGGGGCGGATGCGGGTCGGGCGGCGTTCGATGCCGGAGGGGCTGGAGATAGGATTGTCGTGCGCGGGACGGGCGGCCGCCCCCGCCGCACGCCGAGGTGCGGGTGCGTGTTCGGGTGAGCCGCGGCGGGCGTGCGGCGGGGTCGTTCCGGTGGACGACGGAGGGCCGTCTCGCGCGAGACGCGCGGCGGCCGCGGGATGGCGCTGGGTCTTCCGGGCCGCGGTCGAAGGGAGAGGCCACTCGCCCGTCCTTCCCGTGGCGGAGCGACGGGCGGCCGCGTAGGCCGAAGCCGCGAATGCGAAATGACACCCGACCCCATCTTCGTCCCGGGTTGAAGTTCGGGCGGGCCGCGCCCGGCGTGCGTCGGGGTCGTTCCGGTGGGCGGTGGGCGGGCATTGCGCGAAGCGCTCGCGCGACCCGCGCGGCGTGGGCGTCCCGCCCGCGAGTCAATACCGTCCTGGCGCGGCGGGCGGCAGGTTCCGCGGTACACTGCGGCGATGAGGCCTGCCCTGCGTATCGTGACGACCGGCTGGACCGCGCTGTCGCTGCTCCTGCTCGTGGCGGCGATCGGCCTGTGGGCGAGGAGCTACTGGCACGCCGACCGGTACACGCGGAACTGGCCGAACGGGACCGAGACGGTGCAGAGCTTGCGCGGGCGGCTGGTCTGGTCGCGGATGGAGGCCGCGGGCGTGACGGCGGCCGGCACGGCGGCGCTCCGCGGGCCGCCGGCGGGATTCGCGACGGCGCCGGCCGACCGGGAGCTCCTGGCCGGGTTCTTCGCCGAGCACCCGAGCGGGTTCGGCCGGCTCGACAAGGCCGACCGGTGGGGCACGCTCGCGACCCGCATGGCCCCCCACTGGGCCCTGGCCGCCGCCGCGGCGCTATTGGCGGCGGTCGGCCTCTGGGCCCGCCGCCGCTGCGCGCCCGCCCGGCCGGGCGGCTGCCCGCAGTGCGGGTACGACCTCCGGGCCACACCCGACCGCTGCCCGGAGTGCGGGCGCGCGGCGTCCCCGATCGCCTGAGGGGCCCGCCCCGCGTTGACACGGTCGGCCGTCGACCTAGGCTACGGGCGGGCGACGCCCGGCGCGTCGCGGGGAACGAGAGTCACGCCGCGGAGACCGGCATGGGGCCACAGGCACAGTTCGCGTGGGACGCCCTCGAGTTTCGCACGCCCGCGATGCTGCGCGTCGTCGACGGGCTCGCGGAGGATGCGCTGCGGTGGCGTCCGCCCGGCGGCAGCAACTCGGTGGGCTGGCTGTTGTGGCACGTCGCCGAGGTCGAGGACAACTGGGTGCGCGACAAGCTCTGCGGCCTGCCCAAGCGGTACCCGTTCGGGGCGGGCGTCCGCGCGACGCCTTCGGACGCGATGCCCGGCAAGGCGGCGCTGCTCGCCTACTTCCACGAGGTCCGCGCGCTCAGCCGGGGGCGGCTGGCGGCGACCGGAGAGCCGGAGTTCGACCGCGTGATCGAGGACGAGGCGTTTGGCCGGCTGACCGTGCGGCAGGTCTGGGCCGGCGTGGCGACGAGCGGCGCGTGGCACGGCGGCCAGATCGCCCTGACCGCCCGGCTCGTCGCCGCAGGGCCCGGCGGCACGACCTGACCGCCGCCGCCGCCGCCGCCGCCGGGGGGCCGCTTCGATCACACCCGCCACTCGACGGGCTTGAGGACGTCGGCCGCCTCGGCGATCGCGGCGAAGTCCGGGGAGAGGCCGACGGTGAGACCGCCCTCGGGGATCGAGCCGGCGAAGGTGACGCGGATGGTCTGGACGTTCTCGGCGGTCGCGCCGTTGCCTTGGAGCCAGAGGCCGGATTCGTCGCGAACCAGGAAGCCGCTGTAGTCGCCGGATTCGATGAGCGTGACGGGCTGGGAGAAGGTGAAGTCGACCGTCTGCTCGCCGACCCAGGCGGCGGCGGAGAGGAAGAGTCGGCCGGCGGGGAACGGGCCGGTCACGTCGAGCAGGGCGCCCGAGGAGTCGACCGCCGGGCCGCTGCCGTCGGCGCCGGAGAAGCTGCCGAGGGCGGGGCTGAACGTCCAGGCCATCTGGTTCCAGAGCGGCGTGCCGACGCTGACGCGCACCGCCCGCGAATTGAGCAGCTCGGGGTTGAACGCGCGGTGGCCGGCGAGCCGCAGATCCACTTCGGACGGGATCGTGCTCGCGCGGACGTCGCGATCGAAGACCAGGATCGCCCGGGTCGCGTCCGCCGGGTCGCCGGCGAGGTTGAGGATGCGGACGAGGTTGGGCGGGTAGAACAGGCCGTAGAGGGGGGAGGCGGCGGTCCGCCCGGAGCGACGGTGCGGGCGCTGGAGGAGCTGGCGGGCGGTTGCTGGGTAGGCCATGGGAGGTGAGGGTGAGGGGATGAGGCGATGAGGGGCAGGGGAGCAGGGGGGCAAGGGGAAATGAGAAGAAGCCAGAATCCAGAAGCCAGAAGTCAGACGGTGCTGACGACGGGATACTTCTTCTGAATTCTGGCTTCTGACTTCTGACTTCTGACTTCTGCCGTGACTACGCCGCGATGACCGTCCCGGCCGCGAGGGAGACGGGCCCGAGGTCCCCCTTATCGTTATAATACTGGGCCATGACCCAGAGCATCTGGCCGGCCGACCCGGGGGGGATGGGGAGGACGTAGGTGGTGCGGGTGGCCAGTCCGCCGAGCTGGCAGTCGGCGGCGGAGGTCGGGGCGGGCGCGGTGAGCGGGCCGATCTTGTAGCTCACGGTCGCGCCGCTCGTCCCGGCCGGGCGGCCGCGGGTGCTGGACGCGTCGGCCGCGGCGATCTTGAGCAGCGCCTGGTTGCCGGCGGTGCCGCGGATCGAGACCTGCGGCTGAACCGTCGGGGGGCCGTTCGGCGTCGGCTCGGCGTCCCTGACGTGGAGCCCGAGGTCGACGCGCTGCGTGTCGGTCGTCGTGACGGCCGAATTGATGATCCTGGCGTACTGCCGGATAATCGAGGTCAAACTCGCCTTGCTGATCCGCTTGGCCTGTACCGTAACTTTGCTCCGCGTGCCCGGCTCGGTCGCGGCCACGAGGCGGGTCTCGAAGTCCGAGACCAAATTCGCCAGATTTGTGGCCATCGCTGATGTAAGCGAAAAGGCCGTAGGCGTGCTCGTGATGAGACCGCTGAAATTTTGGGCCCACGGGAGAAGGAGCCAGTCCTTCGTCGCGAGATAATCCGCCACGTCCGCACCGTCCTTTCAAAGATGTTGGCTTGCCCGGCCCGCTCCCTGCTTCTTGACGGAAGCTTTGGGAACGACGGCGGTCCGCGGCGTTGTCACCAGTTCGTTTCCGGGCGACCGCGTCGCCCGCGTTGTTGGTGACACTCCTTTCTTCGGGTGGCGGGATGCGGGGGTTAATCGGAATTCTCCAGAATTTCGGAAGCGTCCGAGAACGTGAGGGCGGGGCGGAACGGCGCAGGTATGGAAGGCGGACCCGGCGAGAGTTGCGGGGTTGGTTTTTCGAGTCGAAGATTTGAGAGATAGGACTGTCTCGCGCAGGACGGGCGGCCGCCCCCGGCGCACGCGGGACGCCGGTGGGGGGTTTGGGGTGGGCCTTGTGCGGCGTGCGTCGGGGTCGCTCCGTTGGACGAGGGGCGGGCTTGGCGCGAAGGACCGTGCGGCACGGGCGCTTCGGCGGACGAGGGGCGGGCCTAGCACGAAGGGCTCGCGCGACCCGCCGTATCGCGGGCGTCCCGCCCGCGAGTCAGCGCCGCCCCCGCCTTACCCGCCGCGGCGCGGGCCCCCCGTTGGGCGCGGAGCGCCATGGCGTGGGCTACCAGCCCGCGAGTCAGCACCGCCCAGAAGAACGCCGGCACGTTCGCGCCGCGCGGTCTTCCGGGGGGGAGAAGCCGCACGACCGTCGGGCGTACTCGCCCGTCCGCTCCGTCGAACCTGTCCTGCGGTACTCTTGACGCTAGTCCGGCAAGAACTTCCTGTAATCTCGCCCAGGTGTTATGCTTCCGACAGGGAGCAAGTCTTGAGCGAACCGAGAATGACTACCGCAGGATCGCTCGCCCAACGCCTTGCGGAGATTCAAGGCGGGCGGGCCGACTACTGGTCTTTCCGCGGGAATGCGAAGCGCGACCACGGCCATGGCCTGATGCAATATCCGGCGATGATGGTACCTCAAATGGTTTCCGCTCTTTTGGCGGCCGTTTGCGAGTCGGAGGATGCGATTCGGCGAATCGCCGATCCGTTTGTCGGATCTGGCACTGTGCTTACGGAGGCAACGCTGCGCGGCCTCAGCTTTGTCGGAAACGACATCAACCCCCTAGCGATTCTCCTGTGTCGAGTGAAAGCCGGCCCGATATACCCGGAAGCGATGACCGAGCGAGCTGAGGTCTGCCTCGGTCGTATCGCCCAAAGCCGCTCGGGTCACGTTGAGGTTGATTTTCCCGGGCGAGATAAGTGGTTCACGTCGGCGGTACAGGACGGCCTGTCAAGAATCCGCCGGGCAATTACTGCTGAGAATAGCCTCGTCGTGAGGCGGTTTCTGTGGGTGGCGCTCGCCGAAACCGTCCGATTGACCTCGAACTCGCGAACATCCACTTTTAAACTGCACATCCGTGCCACGAACGAGCGGAAGGGCCGCCGCCCAGACCCAATACACGTGTTCACACGGGTCACACGCGACAACCTGAAACGCTATCGTTCCCTCGGTCAATCATTGAGACACCGCGGTCATCTGAAGCGCGGGCGGTATCAAGGAGATGTCTCGCTTACTCTCGGCGATTCGAGGGCTACATTTGGTGCAGGAATCGAGGCCGGATCGTGCGACGTCGTACTCACGTCGCCTCCCTATGGGGATAACGTAACCACGGTACCCTATGGGCAGTACTCATACCTACCGCTGAACTGGATCGACTTAGCGGATATCGGGAGCGACGTCGACCGCAAGTGCCTGTCGACCACACACGAGGTCGATCGTCGCAGTCTCGGCGGGAGCCGGCGAATTGACCCATCTCGCGTCGACCTTCTTCGAAACTTGTCCCCGTCGCTTGCCGAGACTTTGGACGCGCTTAAGGGGTTGCCGGCCGATCGGTGGCAACGCGTTGTCGCCTTTGCGGGCGATTTGCAGTCGTGCGTTTCGCCAACGTTGCGCGTCGCTCGTCCTGGCGGACTCCTGTTTTGGGTGCTCGGGAACCGGCGGGTAGGGGGGCAAACGGTGCCGCTCGACCAGATCCTTTTGGAGTTCCTGGAGAAGGAGACGTGCACGCTGGTTACGCAAATCCGGCGATGTATCCCAAGTAAGCGGATGGCAACCCGAAACAATGTCGCATCCACGATGACTAACGAAACGATTCTCGTCGTGCGTAAAGGAGGGTGAAGATGAGCGCTCAAGATCGCCACTTCGACATTGATGCGTCAATCGTCTTTCAACTCGGTGAAGGGCTGATTTCCGACTCAGTTCAAGCGCTCGTCGAACTTATAAAAAACTCATGGGATGCCGACGGAACGTTCGCACGTGTCACGGTTAACACAACGGATTATCCACCAGATTCGGACTGCTTCTTCCATCAACCTGGCTACATCCTCATCGAAGATGATGGCGCCGGTATGAACGAAGACGAGTTGATAAACGGCTGGCTCCTCATTTCCAATTCTCCAAAACGTGATCAAAAGGCTCGACGACAGAAGACTGGTAAGCAGCGAACGCCGCTCGGGGAGAAGGGTCTTGGCCGGCTCGGTGTTCAACGACTTGGCAACAACATTGAGATAACGACGGAGAAGATGGGGGCGTCTAACCGGTATCACGTCGGGTGGTCTTGGAACGATTTTCGCGGAAAGAAGCGGCTTTCAGAACTGAGGCCAAAGTGGGGTATGTCTCCCGCCGCTGGAAAGCAGGGAACAAAGCTGCTGATCACGGACCTCCGTGATAAGGAGACATGGGAGCAAAAGGACACGCTCGATCGCTTTAAGGTTCGGCTGTCCCAGATGATCTCCCCATACACAAAGTTCCCGCAGTTCAAACTTCGCGGGTCGATTAACAATCGCGACCTCGAACTCGCAGATATCAGCGAGAAAATTCGCTCTCTCGCGACGCTCCGCTATGTTGTGGAATTCAACGGTAACACGCTGACCATTTCCGGACGGATGCGTGTTGACTACATCAGGCCGCCCTCGCGGAAAACTAATTCTGAGGAAGAGCAGAGGGATTTTGACGAATTGGTCGCCGACGACCAAGGGGATGAGTTCTTCGCTTATCTCGCCGCGCAGCGCGCCGCCACGAGATTCAAGCTCGAAAAGGACGGGCGCACCGGGTGGTTCTGCCGGTACAGTACGACATATACCTTCGATGAGATTGATAAGGCGCAGCTTGTCGGTACCGGGTTCGCCAATCCCGGACCATTCTATGCCGAGATAGACAGCTTCAATCTAGAGGACGAAGACTCAGGTGTCTTCTCCGGTTCACAACAATATAAACAGTACGTCAAAGATTTTGGCGGCGTGAGAGTGTTCCGAGATGGTTTCGGCATCCGAACAGACGAGGATTGGTTAGGGCTTGGCCGCGCATTTACGCAAGGGGGCTCATTCTACGCCCTTCGGCCGGGTAACGTGATGGGCTATGTTGCAATCAGTGCAGAGCAGAACCAGTCGTTGGTTGAGGCGACGGATCGAGAAGGGTTTATCGATACACCGGCTTATCGAAACTTCGTCCTTCTACTTCAGACGTTTGCACGATTTGGGGCAGATGCTCAGGAGTTTGTTCGGCGTGGTTACAATGCATACCGAGGTCAACGAGCGCGCCGTCAGGCCGAAGTTTCGGAAACTGCTCCGCCCGACGAAGTCGCACGAGCGCTTGTCGCAAACATCACCCGCGCTGCTGCCATTCGAAAGCGGATTTCCGAAGTCGGCAGGGGGGCAATCGCAGACGCGACTCGGGACGCAGAGTCCTTGCACAAGAGCCTTCAAGCACCTCTTGAGCGAATCGATATCGCTGCTACGCTAGACCGTATCGGCGACATTCGACACGCGTTGAAGGCGACAGGAACTCAACTCCAGCAAGTCCAGGGCGAGTTGCAGGAATTGTCGACATTGACCGGACAAGCCAAGTTACTTCAGCACCAGGTTGAGACGCTCCAGCAACAGATGAAGGAGGCGGCATCGACTATCAGCCTTGGCCTAACTGCAGAAGCACTATCTCATGAAGTCGCAAATGTTGCCGACCGGCTATCTGAAAAGACGAACGACATCGCAAAGTATTTGAGCAGAGCCGGTGTGGCCGACGAGCGGGTGGTAGCGTATGCCGAGCACGTCCGCACCACTGTAAACGCGTTGCGAAAGCAGATGGCCCATCTGGCCCCGTCACTGCGATTCGCCCGCGAGCGACGGCAATCATTTGACGTGCGGACGTTTCTTGGTGAGCTGTCCACATATCATAACGAACGTTGGGCTGACGCGAAGCTCTCAATGGTCGTACGAGGGGATGACAAGCCCTTCTGGGTGCGCATCAATCAAGGAAAGCTAACTCAGGTTATCGATAATCTGGTGATTAATAGCGAGTACTGGCTCAAGGAGGCACTGCGGGTTGGCAAGATCGATCGCGGCGTGATCACCGCGCGATTTGAAGCGCCACACGTGAAGATATCTGACAATGGATCGGGTATTGATTCGCACATTGAGCCAACCCTGTTCCAACCATTCAACTCGGCAAAGAAGAACGGTAGGGGTCTTGGGCTGTTTATTGTAAGACAGCTGTTGGACAGCGACAACTGCTCAATCACCGTGTCTCCCCGGCGCAACGCTGAAGGGCGTCTGCATCAATTCGTGGTCGATCTCAGTGGGGTTCTCGATGGCGAAAGCAGATGAGGAAGCGAAAACGGCAGTTCCGTTAAACGTGGTGCAGGTAACAGACCTCGCACTCGCCAAAACTGCCGTCGGCCGAGTATTCACCTTGCTCGGGATAAAGACGGTCGTCATCGTAGATGACGAGCTCGACGCTGCTCCTGAAGTCGGCGATTTGATTGCTCGTTACAGAATCTATCTGAAGGAAGCACCCGAGCGGATCGAGACCATAAAGGAACTCGAATCGGTGGCGCGGTCGGACGATGAGGCCGATGTCCGGCAGGACCTTCAAGAACTTTGGGATCGGCTAACTGAAGAGCAGCGGGAGCGGATTCTCTTGCGGATGGATTGGATTTCCGGCCGCAAGACGTTTCAGGCATTGAATGAGCTGCTTGCAGACCACAACCCCACATTCATTTCATTGAGTCAATGGAAAGATCGGGAACTGGAGCTGACTGCGCCTGAGGTTCTTCCAAAGTCGCTCTTCTTATTCGACCTCGACATGCGTAAAGAGGGCGGCGCGATAGATGAAGGGATGCGCATCATTAAATCCCTTCTCATTCGGTTTGGCGCTTCGTGTTATTGTGGGCTTTTGAGTCACCGTATTGCGAAAGATGCAGAGTTTCAAGATTGGAAGGAGTACACTAAGGCGCACCAGTTGGAGCCTCATCGGGACCGCTTTGTGGTGATTTCCAAAAAGCATGTGCCCGATGCGCCTATGGTCTTCGTTAAACGGGTAAAGAGAGCTGCGATTTCATCGCTTTGTTATGAGCTTCGCCGGGACGTGGAGTACGTTCTTAATGACGCTGTTGGCGCTGCGAGGCGCGAAATCGCGGAATTGAACGTGTACGACTTTGAAGAGATTGTATTTCAATCGTCTTATATTGAGGGCACCTGGGAACCTGACACAGTTCTGCGAATACTGGCCCTTTATACGCAGAGGGAGGCGCGGAAGCTGCTGAAGGCGAATGTCGCGCTGGAGGAGAAGGCGTCGCGCATCCGCAGCGTTGTTGACATAGTGTACCGACCGACGGACGCTCCGACCTCATCATCGCGCAGGATTATGCGGCTCGAGAACTATGAGGATGGAGAATTCCTACGCGACCACCACATTCCGCTTGATCTTGGCGACATATTTCAAACACGGAGTGGCGTGGACGAATTCGTGGTTCTCGCTCAGCCGTGTGACATCATGTGCCGAAACGAGCAGACGGGCAAGCGGCCCGAAGAGGTCTTGGTCGCACCGATCATCAAAAGGGTGGCAAAAGACAAATCCCTGGACAAGGCACCTGCCTATTGGAAGCTGGATTCGTATTCCACGGACGGTGTGACAGAGGCATATGCCGACTTTCACGGGGTCCGCTCTATCCCTGTCCTGGCGTTGGATCTAGCCGTGTTCGACTCGTACGGGACGGCCACGTTCCGGCTGGGCCAAAACTGTCCGTCAAATGTGATACCTGCTTGGAAACTAAGGTACGCCGCAGTAGCTGAGGAGGTTGGGCGGATTCTAAAGCGGTATGAGGGTTCCGGGGGTGCAGAACCGGATAAGGCTCAGGGCGAAGCGGTCAGGCTGATCGCTGATGCGCTGACTACGTCAGTTCGCGGATTCGCTACTGGCTCGATAGATCTCACGACTCGTACTTTGTCGTACGACTTGGAACGCATCTCGCGTCTGAAGGCACCGCGAGCTGCGTCACTTCTCCGAGCGTATACGGCGTACGTCGCGCGCGATGGGAATGACCACGATTTGACGAACATTTTGAAGAAGCCCAAATAAATGGGTGACGCGGCAGGGCTGCATCCGGTTTGCGGAACCGTTTTGTCGATCCTTCTCGGCCTACGCGGCCGATGCTCCTCCGGCGCGGGGGACGGGCGAATACGACCGGCGGGGGTCCATCACTCTCCCCGCGCTGCGCGGCTGCGCCGCTCCGCTTCCGACCGCGGCCCGGAGACGGCCCAACCCGCCATCCCGGGGAGGGCGCGGGCTTCGTCCGCCCCATGACGGTCACGACGCAGGAGCGGGGCCGGGCGCTTGGGGGGGCGGACGCGCCGGGGCATGAACTCGGAATAGTGCGGGCGCGGCGGCGGCGGTCGGACAGGTCACGTCGGCGATCGGCGGGAATGGATCGGCGGCGTCATGCCTCTATGTTCTCGGACGCGATTCGAGGCTGCCGCGCGCGGCGGCGGGGGCGGGGCGGCGGTTCGCGCGGGGTCGGGGGCGGCCGGGTGCGGGACGAAAGGGCGGTG
>DASPKW010000151.1:0-6768 GCA_035627895.1 Tepidisphaeraceae bacterium
AGCTGCTCGCGGAGAAGGCACGGGCGGGGGTGAACGTGTTCGTGATCTACGACTCGTTCGGGTCGATCGCGACCAAGTCGGACATGTTCGACATGATGAGGCGGGCGGGGGTGCGGGTGCAGGAGTTTCATCCGTTCCTGCCGTGGAAGGGAAAGTTTCAGTGGCGGCCGTTGAGCCGAGATCATCGGAAGTTGTTGCTGGTGGATGACGAGTATGCTTGGATGGGGGGGCTGAACGTCGCGGGGGAGTACGCGGGGTCGTGGGTGGTCAAGACGTCGACGGGGCCGGCGGAGGACTTCTGGCGGGACACGGCGATGGGGATCACGGGGCCGGCGGCGAAGCAGTACCGGCACGCGTTCGTGCGGACGTGGAACTACTGCAAGCGGCGCGCGCCGGTGAAGCGTTTGGAGCACGTCTTCAACCTCGAGGGCGTGTGCGGGGAGCGGTGCGCGTGGCCGTTCCCGCAGCGGCACGAGCGGCGCCGGCGGTCGAAGGGCGGGATGTTCGACACGCCGGAGGGCGCGGGGCAACTGGGGATTTTGGCGAGCGTGCCGCAGCGGCAAAGCCCGCTCCGACCGTTCTTGAACCGGCTGATTCGGGATGCGAAAAGGTCAGTCTTATTGACGATGGCGTACTTCGCGCCGCACGATGATCTGATCGAGGAGCTGTGCCGGGCGGCGCGGCGGGGCGTGCGGGTTCGGCTGATGCTGCCGGGGCGCGGGGACGTGAAGCTGCTGATGATCGCGGCGCGGTCGTTCTACGAGACGCTGATGACGGCGGGCGTGCAGGTGTACGAGCGGCAGGGGGTCGTGCTGCACGCCAAGACGATGGTGGTCGACGGGCTGATCTCGCTGGTGGGGTCGACGAATTTGGACTACCGGTCGATCGAGTACAACCTGGAGTTGTCGACGATCGTGCGGTCGCGGGCGTTCGCGGGGCAGGTGGAGGCGCTGTTCGAGCACGACGTGCGGTTCGCCAAGCGGATCAAGGCGGAGCGCTGGCGGCATAGGCCGGTGCGGGATCGGTGGGTGCAGTGGCTGGTGAGTCGGGCGCGGAATTGGTTGTGAGGCGTCGGTCCGCATGAGTGCTCGTAGGGCTCGCTTCAGCGAGCGCAACGTCGTCACGGCAAACGTGGAACCCGGAAGGACGCTTGGCGGCGGCAACCGATTCCGCTCGCTGAAGCGAGCCCTACGAAGGTCGTGAGTTGCCTCCGTTCGCGCGGCGGGGTACGACATCGGGCATGGCCAAGACCAAGAGCTCGCCGAAGGCGCGGAAGTCCGTTAAGGCGGTTAAGCGGACGAAGGTAGTGAAGGGGAAGAAGCCGGTCGCGAAGGCGTCGCGGAACGGGACGCCGAAGAAGGTGGCGCGCGTGGTGGCGGCGGCGAAGAAGCAGGCGCCGGCCAAGCGCGAGTTGAAGCCGGGGAAGCTCAAGACGCTGCCGGCGCGGGCGGCGGTGCCGGTGGGGGACACTTGGAACCTCGAGACGCTGTTCCCGAACGACGCGGCGTGGGAGGCGGCGTTCGAGGCGTGGTCGCGGCGGCTGACGGAGTACCGGCAGTACAAAGGGCGGCTCGGAGATTCGGCCGACAACCTGGCGGCGGTACTGCAACTCGATGCGGACCTGGACCGTGCGGGCGAGCGCCTGGGCGTCTACGCGTTTCTCAAGACCGCGGAGGATCAGGGCAATTCGGACTACCAGCGGATGAAGGGGCGGTATCAGCACGCGGCGACGCAGCAGTCGGAAGAGGGGGCGTACGTCCGGCCGGAGATCATGGCGATCCCGGCCGAGCAGATCGAGCGGTACCTCGCGGCGGACGCGCTGAAGGACTGGCGGCTGGCGCTGGAGCGCATCCTGCGGTACCGGCCGCACACGTTGTCCGGGCGCGAGGAGCAGATCATCGCGATGCAGGGGCAGATGTCGGAGGCGGCGAACCAGGTGTTTAGGCAGCTGAACGACGCGGACCTGAAGTGGCCGGCGATCGCGAACGAGCACGGCGAGCGCGTGGAGCTGGGGCACTCGAGCTTCAGCGCGTTCCTTCACTCGCCGGACCGGGCGGTGCGGCGGAACGCGTTTCACACGTATTACGCGCAGTACGACGCGCACAAGAACACGATCGCGGCGGCGTACAACGGGTCGGTGCAGCGGGACGTGTATTACGCGCGGGTTCGGAACCACACGTCGGCCCGCGAGGCGGCGTTGTTCGCGGACAACGTTCCGGTGGCGGTGTACGACTCGCTGATCGACTCGGTGCACGCGAACTTGCCGGCACTGTACCGTTACTATGACCTCCGTCGGCGGAAGATGAAGCTGAAGGACGGGATCCACCAGTACGACACGTACGTGCCGATTTTGGCGGACCTGGAGAAGCGGCACACGTGGGAGCAGGCGGTGGACGTGGTGATCGACTCGCTGGCGCCGCTGGGCACGGAGTACACGCGGACGCTGCGCGAGGGGCTGTCGACGGCGCGGTGGAGCGATCGGTACCCGAACGCGGGGAAGCAGTCGGGCGCGTTCAGCTACGGGACGTTCGACGCGGCGCCGTTCATCATGATGAACTACCAGCCGACGGTGCTGGACCACGTGTTCACGCTGACGCACGAGGCGGGGCACTCGATGCACTCGTGGTACTCGTCGCGGAACCAGCCGTACCAGTACTACTCGTACACGATCTTCGTGGCGGAGGTGGCGAGCACGTTCAACGAGATGCTGCTGGCCGAGCACCTCATGAAGAACGCGAAGACCGACAAGGAGCGCGCGTATTTGATCAACCGCCAGCTCGACGGGATCCGCGGGACGATCATCCGGCAGACGATGTTCGCGGAGTTCGAGAAAATCACGCACGCGCTGGTGGAGGCGGGGGAGCCGCTGACGGTGGACCTGCTGAAGAAGGAGTACCGCAAGCTGCTCGATTTGTATTTCGGGCCGGAATTCTCGATCGACCCGGAATTGGAGCTTGAGTGCCTGCGCATCCCGCACTTTTACCGGGCGTTCTACGTGTACAAATACGCGACGGGGCTGTCGGCGGCGATCGCGCTGTCGCAGCGCGTGTTGGCGGGCGGGCAGCAGGAGCTCGGAGATTATCTCGGGTTCCTGAAGGGCGGGAGTTCGAAGTGGCCGTTGGATTTGCTGCGAGATGCGGGTGTGGACATGGAGAAGCCGGAGCCGGTGAACACGGCGCTGGCGTATTTCGATCGGCTGGTGACGGAGTTGGACGAGTTGATTTGAGAATCGGGGCGCGGTCTGGGTCGTGCCTTACCGAAGTGGGCATTCCGGCGGAGGCGTCTGACGCGCCCGGGGGGGCAATTTTCCACCGGGGGACGGTCCGGACGTATGATCGGGCAACCTTGGACGTGTCCCGATGACTTTCCTGATCCTGCGCTACTTGTTGGCCGCGCCGTTCGCGATCTTGTGGGCGGTGTGTCTGACGGGCAACTTGTGGTTGCTGATCACGACGATCGCGCACCGCCCGCGGCACACGCCGACGCCGCTGGGGGTGGTGGGGTTCGTCTCGGGGTTGATCGTGATGCTAGTGTCGCCGCTGGCGCTGTACGTCGACTGGTACGTGCTTTTGGGGTGCGCGGCGCTACCGGAGGTGCCGGCGATCTTGCTGGCGCTGATCGGGATGGCGCGGGGGGATCCGCCCGATCCGACGCCGAGCGCGGGGGCCACCGTCGAATGACGTGCGGCGGCGGAGGACGTGGTCACCGGAGGTGACCAAGCCGCGCGGGGATGGAGTACGGTCGCGGACGCACACTTGACGCTTCGTCGCGTGCCCTCACTGGTCGCCCATGAACAATTTCTCCGTCAGCCTCGTCCAGCGGTCGTTCGCCTCGACGTGCCTCGACATCGTGAAGATGCGGCCGTTCCTCCCGTGCGAGATCCGGAGCGAGTGCGACGACTTCCACGGCACGCTGGTCGAAATCGTGTTCGACCCGTTGAAGATTAACCAGGTGAATGCGCAGTTCGAGGCGGCCGGGTATCACGTGCCGGAGGACATGCAGGTCGTCGGCCGGACGGACGACGGGTCGATCCTGCTCTGGGGCGGGATGAACTCGGTCTACCACCTGAAGATGGGCGAGCACCTCGACGACAGTTGGGAGTCCAACATGGTGTTCGAGGACGTCCTGCACCTCACCCGGCCGTTCAAGATCAAGAACAAGAAGGTCGAGATCGACGAGATGGTGGCGCAGTTAAAGCGGGTGTACGCGACGAAGTAGTGCCGCATCCTTTACCGGGGACGAGGCGCGTGGCGGTTCTCACCCGACTTCGATGTCCCCGACGCGGTGGCGCGTGACGCCGGCGACGAGGACTTCGGCGGCGGGCCGCTTGCCGTCCCAGCTGTTCCAGAGGATGACGCGCTGGCGGTCGGGGGAGATGGCGCAGACGACGTCCTGGGCGGCGGAGACGACGCGGAGGCCGCGGTGGGGGCTGAGGTACTGGGTGACCAGGTCGTCGTCGAGGCCGACGCAGACGATGGGGCCCTCTTCGGTCGCCAGGAGGAGGCGCTTGCTGCCGAGCCACGGGAGGACGCCGGCGGCCTTGAGGCGGCCGGCGCGGCGGGTGTCGGCGATGGCGGCGAGGGTGGCGCGGTCGCGGACGCTGACGGTGCCGTCTTCCTGAACCACCGCGATTCGCGCGGGGTCGGTCGGGACGATCGCGAGCACCTCGGCGTGCGAATTGAGCTGGACCTCGCTTCGGCGGTTGTCGCGGTCGATCACGGTGAGGTACCGGCCGACCGACAGGGCGATCCGGCGCTCGTCGAGGACGACCAGGTTGCGGATGCCGGCGGCCTTCATGGCGATCGACTGGACGGCGCCGGCGGTGACGTACCCGCCCGCGGTCGTGAAGCCGGCGGCCGTGGCGGCGATCGTGCGGCCCGCGCCGTTCGCGGCGGCGGGCAGGGGGGGCGGGTTGTCCTTGCCGCGGAGCTCGACGGGGCGGACGGTCCAGTCGGGGGCGTCGCCGCTGCCGACGCGCCAGGCGACGACGCCGGCCTCGCCGTGGCAGCCGATGACGCGGTCGTTCCAGACGACGGCGGAGGAGAAGCCGAGCTGGGAGTCGATGCCGGGGTCGCGGTACTCGGTCCTGGCGCCGGACTCGGGGTCGAACACCACGACGCCGTCCCGCGCGCCGACGAGGAGGACGTCGCGGCCGTCCAGGCGCGCGGCCTGGACGCTGCGCAGGGGGCCGACGCCGTCGGGCATTGGGAATTGATCGGCGAGTGCGGGCGGTGTGGCCTTGGGGTCGATGCGGATGACGGCCTGCCCGGCGACGCCCCAGATCTCTTTGCTCCCGCCTTCCTTGCCGCTGGCGAGGAGGAGCGTCTGGAACATCAGGCCCTGATCGGCCGGACTGACCTGGCGGAGGACGTCGGCGGCGGTCAGGTCGGGGGCGGCCTTGCGCAGCTCTTCGAACTGGCGGAGGAGCTTGCCGGCCCGCTCGAATTGCTCGACCTGTCCGGCGACGCGGCGCTCGGCGAGCGTGCGCTCCATCTCCTCGATCCGGGCGGCCTCGAAGCTCGGGCTCTCGAAGTGGGCCTGGAACGGCGCCAGGACGTCGAGTCCGGACGTGAAGCCGATCCGCTTGCCCTCTTCCTTGAGCGCGTCGGTGAGCGCGGCGAGGGCGGCGGGGTCGCCCTTTGTCCAAGCGTCGGCGGGGAACGCTCGGGCGATTTTGGCGGCGGCCGTGCGGAAGGCGGGGGTGAAGTGGCGGACGACGTCGTCGGTGGTGACGGTCACGGCGCGGGCGAGAAAGACCTCTTCGAGCATCTTCCACTCGGCCGGATCGCCGAGGGCGACGACCGAGCAGGTGAACGTGCAGTGTAGGCGGTGGCCGTCGGCGGTGACGAGGTCGTCGAGCGCCCAGCGGACGCGCGCGGGGCCGGAGCGGAGTTCGAGGCGTCCGTTCTCGCGGCGGGCCAGCTCGTTGGGTTGTAATGCCATAGGGCGGTCCTCGTCGGCATTGTACGCCGGGCGGAGCGGGGAGGGCGAGGCTCCGCCCGAGCCATTCGCCGCCACCGCGCCGGCAACTGGATCCGAGTGTACCGGGGAAACGCCATTCTCCCGGGCTATAAACGGGCTCGCTTCCGAGAATGACGTCGCACGTGCCTGCCAAATGAACGACGCGTCAGACCTGGCCGGTCCGACGCGTCGAAATCTACTGAGAGTTGTGCCCGCCGGACGCTTACGCCTTCCCGGCGATCTCCTGCATGACGCGGGCCCGGGTCATGCGGCGCTGGCGGTCGGCGCGGGCCTTGTCGTCGGTCGGCTGGTGGGCGGTGGCCTCGGCGAGCTCGGCGCGGGCGGTCTCGGCGGAGATGTCGGCGGCGGCCATGGCCTCGGTGCTGAGGATGGTCAGCTTATCGTCCTTCATCTGGGCGACGCCGCCGTCGACGAAGTAGGTGCGGCGCTGGCCGCCGGCGAGGTCGATGCGGAGCGGGCCGGTGCCAAGCTTGACGAGCAGGGGGGAGTGGCCGGTGAGGATGCCGATCTGCCCGTCGTGGGCCGGGAGGATCGCCTGGGTGACGGTCTCGTCGAGGACCTGTTGCTCGGGCGTGACGACGGTGCACTTGAATGACATAGCGGGCTCGCGGTTGAGATTCTCCGGCGCGGTCGGCGCGCGTCGGTCGTGAGTGAAATGTAGGGGGGGGATGGAGGTTGTCAAGCGAGGACAGTGCGGTGTGCTGTCGCAGTGTCGGATCGGGCGAACCTGCGCTTCACTGAAGTGAGCACGCCGGGGTCGGATCGTCGACCCGCCGCCCCCAACGG
>DASPKW010000152.1:0-4921 GCA_035627895.1 Tepidisphaeraceae bacterium
CAGCACGCTGCACCGCTCGATCGAAGCGGCGGCAACCGCGCGGGTACTCCGTCAGATCTTTCCGGACCCTGCGCGGTTCTCCCACTACGCCCCCTTGCCCGCGGCGGTCCCGCTTGGCGACGAGGGGGCGGCAAACCACACCCGGCTGTGGGCACACCCAGAGGGGCAGGGCGTGGAAGTTTACGTGTACGGCCGAACCGACGATGCCGATGCGGCGACCCCACACCGATTCCCCGCGCGACAGGCCCGCAGAGCGAGCGAGGCGATCGCGCGATCCCACGGCGTGCAGAACACGGTGTTCGTCCAACAACACCCCGCCGCGATCGACGCCGGCGTCTTTCACAACGACGTCGCGTGCGTCGGCCACCGGAACGTCCTCCTGATCCACGCCGGTGCGTGGACCGATCAGGCGGCCCGGCTCGCCGAGCTGCGGGCGACGTTCGCGCGCGCCTGCGGCCGCGAGTTGATCGTCCTCGAAGTGCCGCCGGAAGAACTAACCCTCACCGAGGCCATCGACACGTACCTGTTCAACAGCCAGATCGTCACCGTCGGCGACGGCTCGCTGGCGATCATGGCGCCCGCCGAATGTCAGCAGCACGACCGTGCGAAGACGATCATCGAACTGATCGTCGACGCCGACAACCCGATCGCCGCCGCCCACTTCATCGACGTCCGCCAGAGCATGCGCAACGGCGGCGGGCCGGCGTGCCTCCGCCTGCGCGTGCCGCTCACCGACGAAGAACTCGCGGCCGTCGCTCCGGGCGTGCTGTGGTCCCAATCGCTCCACGCCCGCCTGACAACGTGGGTCGAGCGGTGGTACCGGGAATCGCTCGCGCCGGCAGATCTGGCGGACCCGAAGCTGCTCGAAGAGGCCCGCGGGGCGCAGGCGGAGCTCGAGCAGATCGTGCAAATCCGATTGATCGAGAAGTGAGGACGAGCTGCGCGCGCGCGCGCGCGAAGACGCCGGCACGTCTCCTCCAGCGTGCCGGCGTCCGATTGCGATAGTTGTACGAACCGAACCGCCTACCGCCGCCGCCGGCGGGCCAAGCCCATCGCCGCGACGCCGACCAGCGACAACACGCCCGGCTCGGGGATTGGGGCGGGCGTGACGACCTGCGTCACGGTCACGCTGAACGACCCTTGCGCCGCGAACGCCGCCTCGTTGAAAAACGGGGCCGTCCCAACCCAACCGGTGCCCGCGTCCGCCGTCGTCGACAGCGTGTACGTCCCGGCCGGCGTGTCGGATGCGACCGTGATCGTGTACGCCGCGAGGATGTACTGGCCCGCCGACAGCGGGCTGCCCACGTTCGCGATCGACGCGCCCAGGTCCAGCCCGTTGCGCGGGGCGGCGTTGCCCGGGCGCACGGAGATCAGGCTGTAATTCGTGTCCTCGACGCCCGGGTTGGCCGCGTTGTCGCCCGCGTCCGCCTTGATCAGGTCGGAGAACGAGCTGCCCGCGTTGTTGCGGTCCTTGATGCGGAACTTGCCCGCGATCGACGTCGGCGTCGACAGGTAGTAGTCGACGCCCGTCACCTGCTCGCCCGTCGAGATCAGGCTCGCCGTCACGGTGAACGTCTGCCCGGCCGCCACGCTCACGGCCGTCGGCGTCGCGTCGTTGTCGCTCAGCTTCAGGGCCACGGTCGCGCGGGCCGGGGTCGCCCAGGCGGCGGCCAGAGTCAGGGCGGCGCCAGCGAGCATCGCGTTAGTGGAAAATCGCATGATCAGGCCTCCGGGTCGGTCGTCTTCGTCGTTCGGGCCCGCGCTCGATAGCGGCGGGGACAATTCGAACTTCGAACCGAAAGCAAGGTGACTTAAGCGCCAATCCCCGCGATTTGCCGCCCAGCGCACCCGGATGCGCGGGTTATGCGGGCTCGGGAGGGCGAGGCTCCGTCCGAGCCGTTTGGGGGCCCCCGGGTGGGGAGAGTCAATCCGAATCCTTCTTCGAAGGGCGCAATGGGTCGATTCGCAGAGGCCGCAAATGCGCAAAACGCACGGAGAAGATTGGGCGCGCGACGCCGCGGCGCGAATGCACTCGATCCGGTCTTTTCTTCTCCGCGGCCTCTGCGCCTTTGCGTCCTCCGCGACGAAATCTGAAGCGGCTCGGCCCGCGAAACGGCTCGGACGGAGCCTCGTCCTCCCTGTCACCCGCGCGGCGCCCCAAGCGACCGCGACCGCTAAAAATGCGGTCGGACCGCGCCCCCGCCTGTAACCCGCCCGCGGTTTACCGACAGTTCCGATAAGAAAATCTCACATATTTTGTGGAGACGAGCAGCTTTCCTGTGGAATCGACTGGGGGCTCGGGGTAAAAGCACGCGTCGTCATCGACCTGTGCCGTGTACCGCACGAGTCGACATCCGCCGCGTCCCGGGATCAACCCGAGTATCCCGGCGCGGCCGAAGTGCAATCCGAAGCGAAAGTCGGCGCCAGGGAACGGACGGAGTCTCCCGCGGGCCGACGGGGAAGAAACACGAAGGTACGTCGCGTGGCGTGACTGGGTGCGGGTGCGGAAGACACGGGTCTTTTCGCCCCCCGCGGTCAATCGCGCCTCTCACCGATCGTTCGCCGGGCCCGCGCGCCCGGACCGGCCCCACCGCCGGTCGGGATGGCGCGCTCGTGGCGGATGTTCCGCGCGACGACGCCGGCCTTCGGGCACTTTTTTCGTGGATCGTGTGCACCCCAACTTACCACCCCCACCCGGGTGGCCGATGGTCTTGTTGTCGAAAAAGGGCGATCCGCGACGGGCAGGGCTCGTAACAGCTAGCCCAAACGAAGCAGGAGAGTGGCACCATGAACGACACCCCCCGAATCGACCGCCGCCAATTCCTCCGCCGGGCCGCCTGCGCCGCCGTCGGCGCGACCGCCGTCACCTCGACCGTCGCCGACCTGCGCATGATCAACGCCGTCTCGGCCGCCACCAACCCGGCCGACTACAAGGCCCTGGTCTGCCTGTTCCTGTTCGGCGGCAACGACGGCAACAACCTCGTCGTCCCCACCGACTCCACCTCCTACGGCCAGTACGCCGCCGCCCGCGGCGGGCTCGCCCTCGGCACCGGCCAGCTCGCCGCCATCAACCCCGCCGTCAGCGACGGCCACTCCTACGGCATGCACCCCGCCTGCCCCGAGATCGCCCAGCTCTTCAACTCCGGCAAGGCCGCGCTCGTCTTCAACGTCGGGTCCCTCGTCGTCCCGACCACCAAGACCCAGTTCCAGGCCCAGTCCGTCCCCCTGCCCGCCCAACTCTTCGCCCACTCCGAACAGCAGGTCCAGTGGCAGACGTCGATCCCCGACCGCCTCGGCCGTTCCGGGTGGGGCGGGCGCGCCGCCGACCTCCTCAACTCCATGAACGGCAGCGCGTCGGTCTCGATGAACATCTCGATCAACACGTCCAACGTGTTCCAGGTCGGCAACCAGGTGACCCCGTACACGGTCAGCCAGAACGGCTCCGTCGGCCTCCCGTGGACGACCGGCACGCGCCTCCAGGCGGTCAAGGACCTCCTCGACCAGCCCCACCCGAACCTCTACGAAGACACCTACGCCAAGACCACCCGCCGGGCAATCGACAACGACGCCCTGCTCTCCGGCGCCCTCGGCGCGGCCGCCCCGTTCACCACCCCCTTCCCCTCCGGCGGCCTCGCCGCACAGCTCAAGATGATCGCCCGCCTGATCGCCGCCCGCGGCACGCTCGGCCACTCCCGCCAGATCTTCTTCGCGTCCGTCGGCGGTTACGACCTCCACGGCACCCAGGCCGGCGCCCACCACGACCTGCTCCGCGAGCTCAGCACCTCCCTCAAGGCCTTCTACGACTGCACCGTCGAGCTCGGCGTCGCATCCCAGGTCACCACCTTCACCGCGTCCGACTTCGGCCGCACCCTCCAGACCAATGGCACCGGCTCCGAGCACGGGTGGGGCAACCACCAGATCGTCATGGGCGGCGCCGTCCGCGGCCAGCGCACCTACGGCGTCTTCCCGAACATGGCCATCAACGGCCCCGACGACACCGGCCAGGGCCGCTGGATCCCGACCATCTCGGTCGACGAGTACTCCGCCACCATGGCCAAGTGGTTCGGCGTCAGCCCGACCAACATGCCCATCGTCTTCCCGAACATCGCCCGCTTCCGCCAGGACCTTGGCTTCATGCTCTGAGTTGAGACCCCGCCCGATGACGCACGACCGCCCCGCAACCCGCCCGATCCGCTCCGCCGCCGGCTGGCTCACCGCCGGCGCGGTCGTCGTCGCGCTGGTGACCGGCATCGTCCGCTACGGCCAACCGACCACGCCCGCCCGGGCCGCGCAGTTGCCCGCGCCCGTGATCACACCGCCCGCGACGCCGGCCCCCGCCGCTAAGGTCGTGGTGAAACCCGCCCCGCCTGAGGCGCTCGCCAAGCTCGCCGAAGTCCGCCGGGTCCTGTCCGACTACCGCCAGCAGTTCGCCGAAATGCCCGTGGGGAACAACGCCGAGATCACGCGGGCCCTGATGGGCGGCAACCCGAAGAACGTGAAGTTCCTGATCCCCCGCGAGCTCCCGACCGACCCCGACGGGCAGCTCGTCGACCACTGGCAGACCCCCTACTTCTTCCACCAGTTGTCCGGCACGCGGATGGAGATCCACTCCGCCGGCCCCGACCGACAGATGCACACCCCCGACGACGTCGTCGCCCGCTGATGGCGCGACGACCGACCGCCCGCCGACTCGCCACTTGAACGCACGCACCAGGAGAGGCACCCGATGAAGCAGACCCCCCGATACCTCCCGGCGTTCCTGACGCTGCTCGCCCTGACGGCGTTCGCCGCCGACGCGCTCGCCGCCGCACCCGCGGTCACGTCCGCCGCCACGCGCAAGGCCCATGCCGGCATCCCCTACGACATCGGCCTCCCCCTTACCGGCGCGACCGGCATCGAGTGCCGCGACACGTCCGCCGGC
>DASPKW010000153.1:0-6434 GCA_035627895.1 Tepidisphaeraceae bacterium
CGCCACTCCCAAGCCCACGGATTCATCCGTGGGGCCCGTCGCCACCCACAAGCCCGGCGACTCCGTCACTGCCTCCCGCAAGGCCGACTGGTTCACCTTCCTCCAGCAGACGGACGAGGCCTACTGGGTCGACATGCGGAATTTCCTCCGCGATGACCTGAAGGTGCAGGCCCCGATCACCGGCTCGATCGGCATCGGCCCGCTCGGCACGCTCAGCCAGACCAAGATGGACTTCGTCGACGCCCACGCCTACTGGGACCACCCCCGCTTCCCCGGCCGCGGCTGGGACCCGCGCAACTGGCTGATCGACAACAAGGCCATGGTCGACGACCCCGCCGGCGCCACCCTCTGGAAGCTCGCCGCGATCCGCGCCGCCGGGAAGCCCTTCACCGTCACCGAGTACAACCACGGCCACCCCAACGACTGGCAGGCCGAAACGATCCCGCTCATCGCCACCTTCGCCGCCCTCCAGGACTGGGACGCCGTCTTCGTCTTCTCCTACTCCCACTCGAGCCAGTTCGAGCGGCAGGCCGCCACGAGCTACTTCGACATCGAGGCCAACCCCGCCAAGATGCCCATGATGCCCGTCGGCGCCCGCATCTTCCTCGGCGGCGTAGTCCAGCCGCTCGCCGAGTCGCTCACCGTCAAGGCCACGATGGCCGACATGCTCAAGCACGCCTCGCCGAGCTACTACGACGCCTGGCGGTTCATCGGCCTGGCGACCGACGTGAAGTGGGACGCCCTGCTCAAAAACCGCTTCGCCGTCGAGTTCCCCGGCACGCCCGCAGCGCGCGGCGGCGAGGCCGAGCGCCCCCGCATCGCCCCGCCGCTCTGGACCACCGGCAACAAGCCCGGCACCGGCCAATTCACGTTCCGCAGTGACCGGGCCCAAGTCTTCGTCGGGTTCGGTCCGCTCGGTCTCGAGTCTGGCGCGCCGCGCGCGCCCGTCTACGTGACCGCCCTCGAAACGCCCTTCGCCGCGATCGTGGTCGTCCCCGCCGACCCGCCCAAGTCGCTCCTGACCGCCGACCGCCTGCTCGTCTGTGCCGCAGCCCGCTCCGAAAACACCGGCATGAAGTGGAACGACAAGCGCACCACCGTCTCCGCCGACTGGGGCAAGGCCCCGACGCGCATCGAGCCGGTCAAGGCCACCCTGTCGCTCCCCGCCGACTACACCGTCCGCGCCCTCGACATGACCGGCAAGGTCATTCACGAATCCAAGACCGAGAATAAGACCCTCAAGCTCGGCTCGACCCCGACGCTCTGGTACGAACTGACCCGCAACTGAACCCGCACGACAAGGGTGGGGGCACTCTTTCGCGCGCGTCGATACCTCGTCCTTTCCCCGACCCCAGGTGATCGGGCATCGGCATTGCACCTCACCCCGGCGGAAGACGTTGTCTCTCTGCCGAAGGAGGTGCCTCAACAACACGAGCGACCGAAGAGCCGATTTCGACCCGTCGTAACCGTCACCCGAATAAAGGCCCCGCCCGATGCGAGGGCCACGTCACCATGACGAAAGGATGCGCAATCATGACCCGTTGTCTCACCGCCGCCGCCTGTCTGTCCCTTGTCGTGTCGTCCGCCGCCTTCGCCGCCGACAATCCCAAGAAAGGCATGAGCCTGGTCGACCAGAAGGTCATGTCGATGACCCCGCCGGCCGACTCCAAGCAGTTCGCCATGAAGGCCGCCGAGTCCGGCATGTGCGAGGTCCAGCTCGGCAAGCTCGCCCAGACCAAGGGAACCAGCGATCAGGTCAAGCAGCTCGGCCGGATGCTCGAGCAGGAGCACAGCCAGGCGAACCAGGAGCTCATGTCCGTCGCCAAGGCCAAGAACATCGACCTCCCGACGACCGTCGGCGAGGACAAGCAGGCCGAGCTCGACGCGTTCGGCAAGCTCGAGGGCAAGGCGTTCGATAACGCCTTCCTCCTTCACAACATCAAGGGCCACCTGAAGAGCGTCATGATGTTCCGCACCGAGGCCCAGAACGGGACCGACCCGGAGATCAAGGCCTGGGCCGCCAAGACGCTGCCCGCCCTCCAAAAGCACACCAGCCACATCGCCCAGGTCGCGCAGGCAAACCAGATCCCGGTCGAAGCGCTGACGACCGGCAGCCGCATGGGCGCGGGCTCGGGCACCGACACCGCACAGCCCGCCGGCGGCCGCATCCAGGGCACCAATGACTCCGGCACCGCCGGCAGCACGGGTACCGGCACGTCCGGCTCCGGCACGTCCACGACCCCGAAGACCGGCACCGGCACGGGCGGTTCGAAGTAATCGCCCGAAGCTCTGTGAAAGACGCACGCCCTCACCGCCGTGCGCGTGCCACGAAGCAAGACGACCCCGGAGCACTCCGCTCCGGGGTCGCTTCGCTCGATCATTTACTTCGTCATCTCCGGAATGTCCGCCGCCGTCGTCGCCAGCGTCCCCGACTTCACCCGCTCGTACTCCTCTTTGACCCACCCGATCGTGTCCTTGTTCCGCTCCATCCACAGCGGGATCGGCGTCCGCCGCCCCTTCTTGTCGAGCTCGGCGAACTCCACGACCGCGTCGGCCCGGCTGTACGACGACAAGTCGTGCAGCTTCCCCATGTGGATGCAGTCGGTCGGACACGGCTCCGTGCACAACGCGCAGAACAGGCACTTCGAATAGTCGATGCCGAAGCGCAGCAGCTCGCCGTTCTTGGGGTCGCTCGGCTCCACCTTACCGGTCGCCTTGTCGATCCGCCGCGGCCCCGACTTGTCGATGTAGATGCAGTCGACCGGACAAGCCTTGGCGCACAGGTCACACGCGATGCACTTCTCGAGCTCGAACTCGTGAATCCCCCGGTACCGCGGCGCGAACGCCAGCTTCTGCTCCGGATACTGGACGGTCACCGTCCGCTGGAAACAGTACTTGAGCGTGATCTTCAGCCCGGTCACGATCGACCGGACGTTGTCGCGGATGTTCTGGAAATACGCTTTGACTGAACTCGGCATCGCGCCGGCATTATCCCGCTTTGGCGCCGCCGCGAAAGGCTGCGCGTCGTCGTTCGGTGCGCGCAAAAGAAAGTCCCGGCCTCACCCACGCGACGGCCGGGACTTCTAAATTAACGGGATGTCGCGAGACGCTCAGCGGGCGGCTCACATTCAGGCACTTGGATGACAACTCAGGTGAACGTCACAGATGTGGAGTCGATCCCTGTCCTTCACTACTGCCGCGAAGTATGCGGACCTCCCAAGCCCCCTGCAAGACCTTTCTTGGAAAAAAAACTGTCAAAATGGGGCGATTCGGCAAAAAGAGTAGCGTTATTCCGGCAATTTCCCGCAGAGATGGGAAATTGGGCAACATCTCGATCGAAGCTTCAGACCTGTGCATCCTGTCACAGTGAAATGTCGTGACCGTGAAGCCTTCGGCCGATAACCACCGTGGGCGGAGCCCGCTTCACACTAGTAAAGCGTCCGCGCGCGGCCGGAGGGGCCCGGCGGCCGCGGCCCGGATGACGGAGCGTCCCGCCAATGACCGACCGACTGCTCTATCGCACCCTCTGGCTCATCGTGATGACCCTGATCGTCGCCACCGCGTTCGGCGGGTTGGTGATGCTGTACTCCGGCGCATTCGCGTTGATCACGCGACAGATCGAACACGGAGTCGCGTGCGTCTTCACCGGATTGGGGCTTTCGGCGGTCAGCTACCTGCTGTGCAAACACAGTGAAGACCTGATGGATCGCCGGCTGAACTGATCCGCACGTGGCGCGCGGGCCCCGCTTCGGGCCGAAGTGCTGCACGGCGCCGCGGGTTATTGGGGGGCTAAGGGAATGCGGGGATGTCCGCGCTGGCACGTCATTTGACGACTCGACCGTGAACCTCATTCACGGAGAGTCCGCATGACCATCGCCGAGACCGAGCTGAGCCGATCGCAGTCTGGACCGTCCACCGGCCCCGGCCGTGGGGACGGGGGATTGCAAGCGCAGACGTTCACACCGTTCATCAACGTCGGGTCGACCGAGCGCCTGGTGTCCGGCGGGTTGGGCGCCGCGTTGGCGTTGTGGGGGCTCAAGAACGTCACGCACCTGAACCTGCTCCGCGGGGCGCTGGGGGCGGGCGTCGGGGCCATGCTCCTGAAGCGCGCCGCGACGGGCCACTGCCAGATGTACCAGGCGCTGGGCGTCAACCAGGCCGGTGACGGGGCGGCGCCCGAGCAGTACTTCGAGCGGGGGATCCACGTCGTCGAGTCGTTCACGGTCATGAAGCCGGCGTCGGAGTTGTACGCGTTCTGGCGCGACTTCTCGAACCTCGCCAAGTTCATGAAGCACGTGCAGGTCGCCAAGGCGGTCGACGACAAGCACTCGCACTGGAAGGTCGACGGCCCGTTCGGGATGAGCGTCGAATGGGACGCCGAGATCATCAACGAAGAGCAGGACAAGCTGATCGCCTGGCGGTCGCTGGGCGGGGCGATGGTCGACAACGCGGGGAGCGTGCGGTTCGTCGAGGCGCCGGGCGACCGGGGGACCGAGGTCACGGTCACGCTCGACTACATCCCGCCGGCGGGCCGCGTGTCGTCGTACCTCGCCAAGCTGATGGGCCGGGACGCCGACCAGATGATCCGCGAGGACCTTCGGCGGTTTAAGCGCCTGATGGAGACCGGTGAGGTCCCGACGATCGAGGGGCAACCGATCGGAAACTGCGGTGGGTCGGGGGACCGCAAGTCGGTCAACTTCTGATACCGCGGAGTGCGGATCGTGATCCCGGCGTGCCCACTTCAAGTGAGGCACGCGTTTACACCAAAACGAATCACTCGACGGAGCGAACCATGAAGGCAGTTACCTGGTGCGGCAGGGGTAAGGTGAGCGTCGACAACGTTCCCGACCCGAAGATCCTGAACAACCGCGACGCGATCGTGCGGATCACGAGCACGTGCATCTGCGGGTCGGACCTCCACCTGTACGACGGGTTCATCCCGGGCATGCAGAAGGGGGACATCCTCGGACACGAGTTCATGGGCGTGGTCGAAGAGGTCGGGCCGGGCGTCGATAAGGCCAAGCTCAAGCGCGGCGACCGCGTGATCGTGCCGTTCACGATCTCGTGCGGGAGCTGCTGGTTCTGCAAACAGCAACTCTACTCGTGCTGCGACAACTCGAACCCGAACGCGGTCGTGGCGGAGAAGGCGTACGGGTTCAGCACGGCGGGCTTGTTCGGCTACTCGCACCTGACCGGCGGGTACGCGGGCGGGCAGGCGGAATACGCGCGGGTGCCGTTCGCCGACGTGGGGCCGTTCAAGGTGCCCGAGAGCTTGCCGGACGAGAAGGTCGTGTTCCTGACCGACATCTTCCCGACCGGGTGGATGGCGGCGGAGAACTGCGACATCAAGGGCGGGGAGGTCGTGGCCGTGTGGGGCTGCGGGCCGGTCGGGCAGTTCGCGATCCGCAGCGCGCTGCTGCTCGGGGCGGCGAAGGTGATCGCGATCGACGACGGGACCCGCGTCCCCGAGCGGCTGAAAATGGCCGCCGACGGCGGGGCCGTCACGATCGACATGCGCGACGAGTACGTCTACGACAAGCTGCTCGAACTGACCGGCGGGCGTGGCCCCGACGCGTGTATCGACGCGGTCGGGATGGAGGCGCACGGGTTCTCGGTCGACGCGTTCGCCGACAAGGTCAAGGGCATGCTGATGCTCGCGACGGACCGGGCCCACGCGCTGCGGCAGGCGATCAACTGCTGCCGCAAGGGCGGCGTGGTCTCGGTGCCCGGCGTGTACGGCGGCGTGCTGGACAAGGTGCCGTTCGGGGCGGCGATGCAGAAGGGCCTGACCTTCAAGATGGGCCAGACGCACGTGATGAAGTTCCTCCCTCGCCTGCTCGACTTTATCGAGGCCGGCAAGATCGACCCGAGCTTCGTCATCTCGCACACGCTGCCGCTCGACAAGGCGCCCGAGGCGTACGCGATGTTCCGGGACAAGCAGGACGGGTGCACGAAGGTCGTGCTGAAGCCGTCCGCGGCGTGACGGTCGACGAAATCAATAGCTCAAACGGGACCCGCGTCGCGAGACGCGGGTCTTTTCATGTGCGGGCGCGAGGGTTGATTCCCGTTTAGCCGCGACCCGTAGGGCCAGCGACAGCGCCGCCCGAAGGCGAGCGCGTACGCGCGGTTCGCGTACACGCCACCGACGCCCGTCTCCGTCGGTCCCCTTTCACCCCCGATGCACTTGTGTGTACCACGGCAACGCGCTCGCCTTCGGGTTCGCCTGAAGCTCACCCTACGGGTCGCGGCTAAACGGGGATCGTCGCGCGCGCCTCGGTGCGCTTGTTAGAATCGGGGCATGCCCTCCCCGCTCACCCCGCGCGTCCGCCGCCGTCGATGGACGATCCGCCTCGCCGTCGTGCTCGGCGTCACGGCCTACCTCTGGGTCGGCTGCTCGATGCCGGGGACGAGCTACAAGGGCGATCTCCCGCCGA
>DASPKW010000154.1:0-16089 GCA_035627895.1 Tepidisphaeraceae bacterium
GACCGCCAACGAAAAGACCCACGGACGTGAAATCCGTGGGTCTTCATTTCCTCGAAAGCGATTCACCGGAAGCCGACGCGCTGTTCGAGCTTGCGGGCGTGCTCGATCGAGAACTTCGCCCACGGCTGCACCTCGAGGCGGGCCGTGCTGATCGGCTTGCCGGTGCCCTCGCACAGGCCGTAGCGGCCGTCGACGATCTTGGCCAGGGCGGAGTTGATCTCGCGGAGGAGCTGGCGGTCCTTCTCCATCAGGCCGAGCGTGAACTCCTGCTCGTAGTTGTCGGTGCCCTGGTCGGCCATGTGCATCGGCAGATTCGAGAGGTTCTCGCCGCTGCGCTGGAGCGCCTCGCGCTCCATCGAGTACATGTCGCCGACGAGCTCGCGGCGCTTGGCCAGGAGCATGTCGCGGAAGAACTCGAGCTGCTTGGGCGTCAGGCCGGCCCCGTTCTTGCCCGGCTTGACGGTGGCCATCACCTGCGCGACCGGGTCGACCGGCTCGGGCGGCGGCGCGGGGCGCGACTTCTTTTTCAGCTTCTTCCCGTTCGTGTTCTTCGGCTCGAACGGCTTGTCGAACCGGATCTCGACGCGCGTCGGCTGGTCGGCGAGTTGCTGCGCCCGCCGGGCGGCGGCCTTGCTCAAAGGCTTGGCAGGCACGGCCGGCTTGACAGGCTGGGCGGGGGCGGCGACCGGCTTGGCGGCCACCGGCGCCGGGGCAGGGACGACGGCCTTCGGCGGCACCGCCGACTTCTTCACCACCGGCTTTGCGACCGGGGCCGATTTCGATGACTTCGTCGGCGTGGCGGCCTTGGCGACCGGCGCGGATTTCGACGACTTCACCGGCGCGGCGGACTTGGCGACTGGCGCGGGCTTGGCCACGGGCTTGCTCGGCTTGGCCGATGCTTTGGCGGCCGGTTTGGCCTTGCCGCCCTTAGCAGCGGGTTTAGGGGATGGCGTCTTGCCGGGGGATTTCGCGCTCGCCTTCTTCGCGGGCGCGCGTTTGGCGTCTGCGGGCTTCCTTGCGGCGGCGGTGGGCTTCTTGCTCGTCTTAGCCACGGATACCCCTGCTCCTTTCGCTCGCGCGAATGTGGCGCGCCGCGGGGATGCGGCGCGGGACGCCATCGTCCGGAACAGCACTGGGGTCGGGCGACCGTAAAAAGTCGCCACCGACCTAAAAGACCCGCACTGTAAACGTTTTCCCAAGCTCTGTCAATTTCTCGGGTTCGGGTGTTGATCAGGCCGGTTATAGTGAGGGCGAGGTTCCGTGCGAGCCGCGGTCTTCCCCCGGAATCGAACGGCTCGTACGGAGCCTCGCCCTCGCATTCCTGGCGCAACGCGCCCCCGCGATTGTGGGAGGCGTTAGGGTCCGTATAATCCGCCCACTTTCGCGCCGGCACGGAGTGCCGGCTGTCACGTCCCACCCCCACCCGGCGCGCGTTCGACGCCACAGCAGCAGGAGGCACACACCATGGCCGACACCCCGAATCAGGACTTCCCGACGATTCTCGGGCCCGACGCGAGCTTTAAGGGCGAGCTTTCTTACGAAAAGGGCATGCGGCTGCAGGGCAAGTTCGAGGGCAAGATCATGACGCCGGGCCGCCTGCACGTGTCGAAAGAGGCGAAAATGGCCGCCGACGTCGAGGCGGGCGGGATCACGGTCGAGGGCGACGTGCACGGGAATTTGTCGGCCGGCGACAAGGTGGAGCTCAAGCAGACGGCCCGGTACGAGGGCGATTTGCGGGCGAGCCGGCTGGTCGTGGACGAGGGCGCGATCCTCGTCGGCCACGTGACGGTCGGCCCGGATGCGGTGAAGAACCGCCCGCCGCAAGGCCAGGGCAAGCCGCAGCTGCCGGCCGGGGCGCCGGTGAACAAGTAAGTACTGGGCAAAAACGAAAAGACGAAAAGACGTAAAGCAGGGGAGCGCGCGAGATGCTCCCGCTCCCCTTTACGTCTTTTCGTTTTTCGTTTTCCGATTCTCATTCGGCCTCTACAATCCGCACCATGACGGGTGGCTCCCCCTCCATCCCCGCGCCCTCCTCCGACGACCGGCAGGTCATTTTCTGCATCTACTGCGGCAAGCCCCAGGAGATCGGGAAGAAGGCCATGTCGGTCACGTGCAAGTATTGCAACAAGTCGCTGCGCATCGAAGACCTGCGTTTCAAGGAGTACCAGGCCCGGCGGACGATCGAGACCGTCGGGATGGTGACGGTCGAGAAGAAAGGGAACGTGGTCACCGACCGGATCACGTGCGGCGGCCTGATCGTCCGTGGGAAGGTCAAGGGCAACGTCATCTCGCACGGGCCGGTGCTGGTGAGCCCGGAGGCGGAGATCCGGGGCGACATCACGGCGCCGACGCTGGCGGTGGGGGCGGGGGCGATCCTGGAGGGGAAGTACGACATTCGGCCGAGCCACGGGAAGCCGGGGGCGGGGAACGCATGACGGACGATTCTCCCTCCAATCGGCAGGCGCGACTGGGGCCGCTGGACTACAGCCGGACCGGGCACGGGCGCCCGCCCCACCCGCGCGGGCGCGATTCGCTCGGGGGCCTCGCGGGGCGCATCGTCGTCGCGGTGCTCATCCTCCTGGTCGGCGTTAACGCGGTCGCGTTCTTCGTCACCCCCGTCGTCAATCCGTGGCAGAAGCTGTGGATGATCGTCACCGGGTGCATCCTCCTCGGCGTGGCCGTCATGATTCTGCTGGGGATGCGGCGGGCGAGCTGACGCCCATCTCCTTCGCGGCGACGGCGGCGACGGATTCTTCGGGGAGCCACTTCAGGCAGCTCTGGTGGGAGCAGGTGCGGGAGTAGCAGGGGGAGCAGGGGAGGGCGAGGCGGACGACGGAGCCCGGGCGCTGGTAGGGGCCGGTGCGGACGGGGTTGGTAGGGCCGAAGACGGTGACGAGCGGGCGGTTCATGGCGGCGGCGATGTGCATGGGGCCCGAGTCGTTGGCGATGACGAGTTGCGCGCCTTCGATCAGGGCGCAGAGCTCGCGGAGGGAGGTCTTTCCGCCGAGGTTGATCGCTCCGGGGATCTGGGCGGACAGGCCGGCGACGTCGGGGCCGCCGATAAGGACGGAGGCGAGGCCGAAGCGGTCGCGGAGGAGGGGGACGAGGGCGGCGAAGCGCTCGGAGGGCCAGCGCTTGGTTTCCCAGTTGGTCGTGGGGGCGAGGATCGCGTAGGGGAGCGCGACGGGTGAATCAGACGGTCGATCCGAAGGCGGCGCCTCTGGACGCGCTGGGCAAGCCCAGCGGCTAAAAGAGGAATCGGCGTTGACGGCGTCTGCTAGCATCGTGCGCACTGTGGCACGGTCGGTGTCGGTGTGGGGGAAGACGAACTTGGTTTCCCCTTCGCACCCGATGTAGCGGGCGAGCTTGAGGTAGCGGTCGACCGCGTGCTGCTCCATCGTGTCGATCGGGACGCGGTGGGTGTAGAAGGCCCAGGCGAACTCGCGGGCGTTGCGGAAGCCGACGCGGACGGGGGCCCTGGTCTTGCGGGCGAGCCAGCCGCTTCGGAACAGGCCCTGGAGGTCGAGGACGAGGTCGAACTGCTTGGCGCGGAGCTCGCGCTTGAACCGGGAAAGCGCGGCGAAGGTTTTTGGGCTCCGCCACCACCCGGCGAGGCGCTTGCGGTCGAAGAGGATGATCTCGTCGAGCTGCGGGTGGCCGTCGATCATGCCGGCGCACCCGGGGGTGACGAGCCAGGCGATGTGGGCGTCCGGCCAGCGCGTGCGCACGAGGTTGAGGATCGGGAGGGTGTGGACGACGTCGCCGATCGCGCTGGGCTTGATGATCAGGATTTTCTTGGGCGTCAGGTTGAGCAAGGCGGGCGTAGGGTAGCGGCAGCAGGCAATTCGCGGTAGCGCGCAGCTCACTCCGGCTCCCGCAACTCGCGCCCGAAGTAATTCGACGTACTTAGCGGTCGCACCGACGGTGCATGTGAGACGCCCCGAAAGTCCTCACGCGACAAAAACGGGCGGCGGCACGTAATTGCTCCGCACGCGCCCGCTCGGGTCCTTGCTCGACTTGAGGTCACACGGGTGGGCCTCGTCGCCCAGGCCCCAGTCGTTGGCGTATTGCTCGGCGAGCCAGTTCATGTCCTGGCGGCTGATGTCGGGCATGTCGGCGGCGGAGGCGGCCTCGCGGATCTCGTGCTCGTTGAGGAGCGTGCCGGTGATGGCCGTCAGGTTCGGGTCCATCAGCAGCCACTTGCAAGCGAACTGGTGGACGGTCATCCCATACTTCTGCACCATCGGGCGGATGATCTCGAGCTTCTTGAGGCCGTAGATCTTCCAGGCCTGGTCGCGGAACTTGCGGTGGTCGTTCTCGCCGATGTTCGTGTCGACCTTGACGACGTCCTTGAGGATGGAGGAGTTGTCGTGGACGCGGGCGAGGACGCCGGCCTTGTGGGCGCGGGCGGTCTCGCAGAACTCGCGGCCGGGGGATTGTTCGAAGAGGTTGTAGACGGTCTGCACGGCCTTGGCGTCGTGCTTCATGATGGCCTCGACGCCCTCCTCGCGCCAGCCGATCGCCGGGCCGACGGAGACGCCCCAGACCTTGATCTTGCCCTCGTCGGTGAGCTTGCCGAGCTCGGCGAACATGTCGTCGCGGAACTGGGGGAGCTTGATGTTGTGGGCCATGTACAGGTCGACGTAGTCGGTCTGCAGGCGGGTCAGGGACTGCTCGAGGGCGTGGCGGATGAATTTGGGGGAGAAGTCCTGCTTGCGCTCGGTGTGAGAGCCGGGGGTGCCGGGGTCGGAATAGAAGTCGTAGCCGAACTTCGAGCCGATCTGGATCTTCGAGCGGTCGATTTTGGCGTTCTTGATCCACTGGCCGAAGAGGGTCTCGGCGCGGCCGTTGCCGTAGGCGTCGCCGTTGTCGAAGAAGGTCATGCCCAGGTCGAGGGAGAAGGAGCAGAGGCGGTCGCAGTCTTGCTGGGTGTAGTGGCCCCACCAGTCGACGCCGAAGATCCAGCAGCCGAGGGAGATGGCGGAGACTTCGAGGTCGGTGTTTCCGAATTTGCGGCGTTGCATGGTGGTTGGAAGAAGTCAGGAGCCAGAAGTCAGGAGCCAGAAGAAGACACATCCCGGCGCGGTTGATTTACGGGGCGGCGGGGCGAAGATGATAGCATGAGCGAGAGCAATGGGCCAAAGGCGCCGGGGGAATCGGAGGGGGCGGGTGGGGGTTCTGAGGGTGGGCCGGGGGGGCAGCCGAACCCGGGGCAGGACCCGACGCAGATCACGCAGCAACTGGCGCACAATCCGGTGAGCGCGCGGGTGCCGGACAAGGTGGCTCGGGGGGTGTTCAGCACGGGGGTGATCATCCTGGATGGGCCGTTCGAGTTCGTCCTGGATTTTGTGATGAACCTTACGAGCCCGCGGGCCGTGGTGGCGCGGGTGGTGCTATCGCCGACGGTGGCCGAGCAGTTCGTCGCGGCGCTGCGGGAGAATATTGGGAAATTCGAAGGGCGGTTCGGCCCGATCCCGCCGTTGCCCCGGCCGCAGATGCCGCCCAAGCCGCCGACGATCCAGGAGATCTACGAAGACCTGAAGTTGAGCGAGGAGACGCAGGCGGGGGCGTACGCGAACGCGGTCATGATCGGGCACGGGGCGAGCGAGTTCACGTTCGACTTCATCACGCGGTTCTTCCCGAACGCGGCGGTGTCGTCGCGGGTGTTTTTGGCGGCGCCGCAGGTGCCGCGGATGCTGGAGACGCTGCAGACGTCGCTGGCGAGGTGGAAGGCGCGGTTCGGTGGGGGACAGGCGACGTAGGCGCTTCGGCGATTGGTCGTCGGCTGTCAGGCTTGAGCCGCGCGGGTGGCGGGCGCATCGCGTGGGCGGGCCGGGCGGCCGGTGCGGTGACCTGGATGACGGGTTGGAATCCCTGGCTGACCATTCTTGCGTTGCGCCGCTGGGCGCGGAGTTGGAAGCGGACTTCCGATAGGGCGAGGGAGCAGTTAATCAGGAGGGCGGCCGGGAAGAACGCCGTGCGCCAGTCGCCCCCAGTCCGGATCATCAATCGGAACATGAACGGGATCAGGGGAATCGTGACGAGGAAGAACTTGGCGCCCTCGACGAAGCCAAGGGTGACCAGGGCAATGGCGGCCGGGAGGCTGCCGCGGTTCGTGCGCCAGGCGAGCAGGAGTAGGGCGGCGCCCGGGAGCGACAGAACGCCCAGAGCCCAGTAGGAGAGGACGACGTAGGCGCGTCGCCCGGTCTCGCCGTAGGCGAAGGAGAGCGCGAGGCAGGCGATGACGCCGACGATGACGTTGCCCCAGCCGATGGCGGTGGCGGTGCGGGTCAGACCCCTGACGGGTTCGGTGACGTACATCCGTGAATCTCTCCGGCGCGTTGACGGAGAGTGTAACCGAGGGTCAGCGGGCGAGCGAGACGCGTGAGGGAGCGAGACCGATGCTATTGCAGCCCGAGGGACCGGACGCCGTGACGAGCGGGCAGGCGAAGATGAACCGCTCGACGCGCGGGCAGTGGGATTTGTTCGCGCGGCATCGGGCGGAGATCGAGCGGCTGATTGTGCCGGCGGCGGGTGGGGGACGGGCGTGCGTGATGGGGGCGGGGAACTGTAACGATCTTGATCTGAAGTGGCTGAGCGGGGCGTATGCGGAAGTGCGACTGGTGGACATTGATCCGGCGGCGCTGGAGCGGGCGGTGGAGCGGCAGTTGGGAGGAGGGGTGAGGGGAGAAGGGGAGGAGGAGATGAGGGGTGGGGTCGTGATGCAGGCGCCGGTGGATTTGACGGGAATCGCGGATTTGGTGGGGAGTTGGAAGGGGAGGCGGGTTCCGTCCGAAGTGGTGGGGCAGGCGGTTGGGGTGGTAGAGGGGAGGGGATTGGATGACCCGGCAAAAGGGGATGGGGTCATTCTGGTCGGGCGTGCGACTGGAGCGTCCGCGGGATTCGCGGCGTCGCCATTTGGCTCCGCACCCGGCGTGGGGGCGGAGGGACCGGGGGATTGGGTCGAGCCGTTGCGCGGGCGATTTGATCTGGCGCTGTCGCCGTGCGTGTTGTCGCAGTTGTGGTGTGCGGTGCGGGACGTGCTGGGCGGGGATCATCCGTCGTGGCCGGGGTTGAAGGCGGCGATCGGGCGGCGGCATTTGCGGGAGATGGTGGCGCTGCTGCGTCCGGGCGGGCGCGGGGTGATCGTGTGTGATCTGGCGGCGAGCACGCGCGTGCCGGGGCTGGAGCGGGCGGGCGAGGCGGAGTGGCCGGGGCTGATGCGGAACGTGATCGACCAGGAGAAGGGGTTCCGGGGGCTCGCGCCGGCGGAGATGACGGCGGCGGTGCGGGGTGCGGGCGGGCGCGAGATTGAGGTGACGCGGCCTTGGGTTTGGCATTTAGGGGTGAACAAGGCGTTTCTGTGTTATGGGGTAACGTTTCGAAAGGGATGAGGGGGCGGAAGGGTTTCGGCGACTTCACATTCGCCATAGTCGAGCGGGCCCCAACGTGCCGGCCAGATCCCTCGGAGTACCTCGGGATGAGAGTTGGGACGCGTGTCGCGTGAATCGGGCGTTGTGGTTTGCGCGGTCTGAACGCGTGGGTAGTATTCGTGGCGTCACGTCTCGCGCCTGATTGTGGGCCAACAGAGAAGGAGCGCTCGTGCGAATTCGTCGGATGATGGGGATGGCGGCGGTGGTGTATCTCGGGGTTGCGACGGGCTGCACGAAGGAGGCGCCGGCGCCGCAGGCGGGCAAGGCGGGGGTGGACGGGGCGGACCGGCTGGTGACGGGGCGGGCGATCGCGCCGGAGGTGCTGTCGTCGCAGAACGTGGGGAGCTTGCCGGTGAACCTGCTGCTCACGCCGGACGGGAAGTGGGTGATCTCGACGGATCAGGGGTCGCGGCAGGCGCTGTGGGCGGTGCGGGCGGGCGACGGGGAGGGCGCGTCGCACGTGAACTTCACCAACAAGCGGGGGAAGACGGCGACGGGGGCGGACAAGGCAATCGGGCTGTACTACGGGCTGGCGGTGTCGTCGACAACGGCGGATGGGAGCCATACGGTGTACGCGGCGATGGGGAACCGGGACGCGATCGCGGTGCTCAGTTTGTCGGGCGAGGGGAAGCTGAAGTTGGAGCGCGAGATCGCGACGCGAAAGCGGGATTTTCCGGCGGGGCTGGCGATCGATGATGCGGGGCGGTTGTACGTGGCGAACAACGATTCTCAGGGGACGCCGCCGGACGTGCTGCCGTCGAGCGTGGCGGTGTACGACACGAAGACGGAGAAGGAACTGGGGCGGTTCGTGTTCAAGGAGAGCTTCGGGGGGACGCCGAACTTCCCGCTGGCGGTGGCGGTGACGCGGGACGGGAAGAAGGCGTACGTGGGGAGCCAGCGGGACGAGTGCGTGTACGTGCTGGACACGAGCGACCCGGCGAAGATCGCGCTCAAGGCGAAGTTGGAGACGGGGTCGCATCCGATCGGGCTGTTGCTGAACAAGAAGCAGGACCGGCTGTTCGTGGCGAATGCGCACTCGGACACGATTTCGTTCGTGGACGTGGGGGCGGACAAGGTTACGCGGACGATCCTGCTCCGGCCGGACGTGGCGCGGAGTTTGAGCGGGGCGACGCCGACGGGGCTGGCGCTGTCGCCGAGCGAGAAGTTTTTGTACGCCTCGCTGGGGGACATGAACGCGGTCGCGGTGATCGACGTGCCGGACAATGAGCTCGAAGGGTACATCCCGGCGGGGTGGTATCCGTCGGCGGTCGTGTGCGTGGACGGGGGCAAGCGGTTGCTGGTGGCGAACGCGAAGGGGACGGCGGTGCGGAACCCTAATCCGCCGGTGGAGGCGGCGAAAGGTGCTGTCGCTAAGCCGCAAGCGGCGGGGCCCGCGCCGGACGGGAACAATCCGCTGCCGGAGGCGAAGATCAAGCAGGTGTCGCCGTTGACGCTGCTGGAGGGCAACGTGATCGGGCTGGCGGTGCCGGACAAGGCGCAGCTCAAGGGGTTGACCGAGAAGGTGCTGAAGCTGAATCGGCTGGAGGCGAAGTACATCGACCGGCCCAACCCGCTGAAGGGGATCGGGCTGCAGGCGGGGAAGATCAAGCACGTGATTTACGTGGTGAAGGAGAACCGGACGTACGACCACGTGCTGGGGGATGTCCTGCGCGGGAACGGGGACCCGCGGTACTGCGTATTCGGCAGGGAGATTACGCCGAACCAGCACGCGCTAGCGGAGCGGTTCGTGCTGATGGACAACTTTTACGACTCGGGCGAGGTGAGCGGTGACGGGTGGACGTGGTCGACGCAGGCGATGGCGAACGAGTACGTGATCCGCAACGTGCCGTACCAGTACAGCGACCGCGGGCGCGTGTTCGACTACGAGGGGACGAACAACGGGTGGCTGACGGGCGGGTTTCCGGCGAAGGGCCCGGACGGCAAGCCGCTGAGCGAGCACCCGATGTTCAAGGACGGGGCGCCCGCGTTCCCCGACGTCGCGACCGCGCCGGGCGGGCACATTTGGGACCTGGCGACGAAGCACGGGCTGACGGTGCGGAATTACGGGTTCTTCATGTCCAACGGGTTCAAGTCGAAGGACGGGAAGCAGGTCGTGCCGGACAACTATCCGGCGAGCGCGGGGCTGCAGCCGGGCGGGCGGGATTTGTCGGGCGTGACGAACGTCGACTTCCGCAAGTTCGACATGGACTACCCGGACTCGGACGCGTGGAAGATCTACTACGACAAGACGAAGGACGAGACGTACAAGTGGCCGAAGATCGAGTTCGGGCACTACAAGTCGCCGAGCCGGTTCGCGGAGTGGAAGCGCGAGTTCGACCAGATGATCGCGAAGGACCCGACGGGCGGGGCGGTGCCAAACCTGCAGTTGATCCGGTTCCCGACGGATCACACGGCCGGGGCGAACCCGGGGAAGAAGCACCCGAAGGCGATGGTGGCGGACAACGACTATGCGGTGGGTCAACTTGTGGAGGCGGTGAGCAAGTCGCCGATTTGGAAGCACTGCGCGATCGTCATTATTGAGGATGATGCACAGAACGGGCCGGACCACGTGGATGCGCACCGGTCGGTGTGCTTTGTGGTCAGCCCGTACATGAAGCGAGGCGTGGTGGACCACACGTTTCACAACACGTCGAGCGCGCTGAAGACGATCGAGTGCCTGCTGGGATTGCCGCCGATGTGTCAGTACGACGCGATCGCGACGCCGATCGGGAACTGGGACACGGAGCCGCGGAACGCGGAGCCGTACGCGGCGATTCTGCCGGCGGGGAAAATCATCGGGCTGACGAACCCGAAGTCGGGGGAAGTGTCGCCGATCAGCCCGGAGGCGCGGCTGATGGAGGAGTCGCAGAAGATGAACTTCACGGTGGCGGACGCGCCGGACGCGGACAAGCTGAACGAGATCATCTGGAAGCTGTGCCAGGGGATGGAGGCGAAGGTGCCGCCGACGCCGCGGGGGATCGGTGGCGTGCCGATGCTGAACGCGAAGGACGACGACGACGATTGAGGGAAGTAGTCGGTAGTGGTGCGCGCCAAACGGATTGGGACGAAAACGTAAGCCCCCGGGGATCCGCACCCCTGGGGGCTTTTGCGTTGTGGATTACGGCCCCTTGTACGAAAGCACGGGTCGGAGTTTTCGGACGATGCGGGTCAGGTCGCGTTGGGCGCGCATGACCTTGTCGATGGGTTTGTAGGCGGAGGGAGCTTCTTCGCGGAGGGTGTCGGCCATGGTGGGGTCGAAGTAGACGCCGCCGAGTTGGCGCGAGAGGTCGTGGGGCGAGATTCGCTGGCGGGCTTCGCCGCGCGACATGGCGCGGCCGGCGCCGTGGGCGGAGGACCTAAGGGAGGCGGGGTGGCCGCGGCCGGCGACGTGGTAGCTGTGGGTGCCCATCGAGCCGGGGGTGATGCCGGGTTCGGCGGCGGTGGCGGAAATCGCGCCTTTGCGGTGGACGTAGAGGGAATGGTCGAAGTGGGTTTCCTGGCGGACGAAGTTGTGGTGGCAGTCGACGTAGGTGTCGGGCAGGGGGGTGACGGCGGACAGTTCGTGGAGGAGTGACGCGACGCGGTCGACGATCTCGCGGCGGCTGGCGGCGGCGTAGGCGGTGGCCCAGGCCATGTCGGCGAGGTAGGCGCGGCCGTCGGGGACGTCGGCGTCGAGGGCGGCGAGGGGTCGGCCGCGGGCGCGGGTGAGGTGGTGGTCGCGGATGGCCTGTCCGACGCCGCGGGAGCCGGTGTGGAGCATGAGCCAGAGGCGGCCGGTTCCGTCGACGGGGTCGGCGTCGTCGGATTGGAATTCGAGGAAGTGATTGCCGCCGCCGAGGGTCGCGAATTGGACGCGCGCGTCGCGGCGCTTGATGGATTCGAGGGACGGGTGTGAAAGCGCCGTCGAATCGAGTTCGGCGGGTAGATCTTGCGGGCGGTGGTGACGGTTGGCGGGGATTCGCTCCTTCAGTTCATGCAGGACTCGCCGGGCGTCGGCCTCGGTGGCGAGGGCTACGGAGGCGGGGGCGTCGAAGGCGAGCGCGGCCATGCCGCAGCCGATGTCGCCGCCGATGGCGGCGGGGTAGAGCAGGCCGGTGGTCGCGAGGACGGTGCCGACGCAGACGTGGTGGGACAGGTGGACGTCGGGCATGAGGGCGATGCGGGCGACGCCGGGGCAGCGGGCGAGGCGGTCGACGGCGCGGGCGACGTCGGCGGGGAGGGGTTCGGTCAGAAAGGTGTCGATTGGCGGGCCGCTTTGGGACTTGCGCGGCTTGCGGTGTTGGCGGTCGTCAGGTGATTCGTGGTTCATTGGTCTCCTCCCGTCGGCGGGGCGACGAGGACGAATGAGAGTTCGGGGGCGCGTTTGCGCGTGATGGCCGAGGCGATTTCGTGGCGGAGGAAGGGCGTAGCGGCGGTGAGGCGCGCGAGGCGGTCGACCGCGGGGAGGGTCGAGCCGGGCGGCGCCGCGAGTTCGAGGAGCAGTCGGCCGGCGTCGGGGGCGGGGTGGACGGCGAGGAGGGTGAGTTCGCTGACGAGATGGTCGGCGCACGCGGGCAGGGCGAGCGCGAGGGTGCGCTCGACCTGGCGGCAGAGTTGGGCGGTCTTTTGGGCCGCGCGGTCGTGGCGGCGCGGGGCGAGGAAGTCGTTGTTGGACGATTCGAATTGCGGGCGCGGGCGCCCGCGGTGTTTGCGGTGGAATGTCATAAGGGCAAGGGATTGTCGTGAGGCGCGAGGGAGAGGGTGCCGCGCGGTTGAGTGCGCGGCGCGGGGTGCACTTGGGGTGTCGGGGCGTGCAGCGGTCCGCCGCGCCGATCCGGCCCGTCGCCCTAGGCTCCGGATCCGGCTGGGGCGCGGGAAGGCGCACGCGTGCGCGCCGGGGAGGCAGGCGCGCGCTCGGACACCTGTGTTGGGATGGAGAGGGGAGTGGCCCGGTGGAGCGCGGGGGATCGGCGCCTGCCACGGTTAGCCGCGCGTGCGCGGGACCGATGGTAGTGTCAGGCGGTTCGGGGTTCGTGCGCGCGCGCTCGGTTACAGGCCGCTGGATGGGGCCTGCCGTCGTTGGCGCGTGGGAATCCGTACCGTGCTACCGGGTGAGGATGAGTGCAATCGAGTTCATGACGACCTACCTTGCCGGGGCGGCGTTGTGCTCGCGGGCGCGTCCGCGAAGATCCGGGTGGCGCGGAGCAGTCGAACGGGTGACCGGCGGGGGAAGGACGCCGGCGGTACGGGGGTCTGACAGGGGGGGTTACTTCCGGGTGGCCTCTTTGGCTCGGAAGTTGGCGTCGGCGGCCTCGACGGCGTCGATCAGGTGCTTGAGGCGGCGCGTCTCGGGGGTCTCGCCCTTGGCCCTTTCGATCGCGACGATTCGGGACTTCATGTCGGGGAGCAGGCGGAGCAGCGCAGTCATCTCGGCGGTTTCTTCCTCCTCGAGGGTCCGCTGATGGGGGATGGTCGTGGCGGTCGGGAGCATTACGGAGTCCCCGCGCCACATGGGCAGTCCGACGACTTTATCGCTGGTGGGCTTCTCGCCGTCGTTCGACCCGGCGACCGTGTAGATGTTGTCCCGGTTCGTCCCGACGAACGGGGTCTGTGCCCACTCGACGTGGCCGTCGCCGAACAGGACGCTGTGGCCGAACCCGCGGTGATTGAGACTGTTCGCCTTGGCGAGGGAGGCGGCGGGCGCCTGCGGGTTGGCCGGGCCGGTCGCGGGCGTGACGTCCTGGCCGCCAGCGGTACCCGGGTTCATGTCGGCGATTTTCGCGAAGTCGGTCCCGAGCGTGTTGTTCCACTTATAGCCGGTGGAGATCGCGGCCTTGCCGGCATACGGGACGGCGACGGAGTAGGACAAATGCTCTTCGGACGTGAAATTGCCGACGTCGAGCGGGGTCTTGCCGGCGCCGCCGAAGTCGTACCGCGCGCGGTCGGTGGACGGGCAGACGAACGTGTCGGCCGTGAGTTCCTGAGTGCGGAGCAGCAGGAACAGGGCGGCGGTCACGTCGTTGGGCTTGACCGTGCTGTCCTTGGCGAACGGGTTCTTGGCGTCCACGCCGGTGAAGAAGGTCGGGGCGTCGTCGGGCTTGTACAGCGTCCGCGGGAAGGCGCCCTTGTTGTCGTTGGCATACAACATCATGGCCGTGCCGAGTTGGCGCAGGTTGGACATGCACTTGACGCGGTTGGCGGTCTCGCGGGCCTTGAGCAGCGGGCCCTGGCCGACGGCCCAGCCGGTGACGAGGAGGACGATCGCGAGGGCGGCGAGGAGGTCGGTGAACGTCATTCCGCGCGCCCGCGCGGTCGAGTGGTGAGCGGTCATCGGGCACCTCCGCTTTTGTAAGGGCAGTGGATCCGGGCGTGCGACGTGCGCCGGTCCGGCACGATCGCTCGTACGCGACTTTATTGCGGGCAGATCGGGGCCGCAAGCTCTGAAAGTAGTCCGACTCGACTCGGGGGGAGTGGATTCGGGAAGACGCATCGGGCTGAGTCGCGTGCGTTATTTCGGCGCGGCGAACCGTTCGAACGGGCGTACGAGCTGTGGACGCCATCGCGCTCGCCTTCGGGCGGCGCTGACGCTTGCCCTACGGGTCGCGGCTAAACGGGGCGCGCGGGTCAGGCGGCGCGGGTGGGGGTGGCATCAGCGGGGGCGGGGGCGGCGGCGGTCCCGCCGGGCTGGAAGACGCGGACGCAGTTGCGGTTGGCGGCCTTGGCCTCGTAGAGGGCGAGGTCGGCGGACGAGAGGAGGTTGGCGAGGGTCGTGACGTTCTGCGGGACGTTGCGCTCGACGACGCCAATGCTCAGGGTGGGGGAGTGCTCGAGCCGCGCGATCGCGTGGGAGAAGTCGACGGCGCCGTACGCCTGGCGGAGCTTGTGGACGACCTGGACGGCCTGGGCGGCGCTGGTCTGGGGCAGGGCGATGACGAACTCGTCGCCGCCGTAGCGGAAGGCGAGGTCGGTCTTGCGGAGGGTGATGCGGACGCAGTCGGCGAAGCTCTTGAGGACGTGGTCGCCGGCGGCGTGGCCGTGCGCGTCGTTGATCTGCTTGAAGTGGTCGAGGTCGATGATCACGAGCGACAGCGCGTGGCCGTGGCGCTCGGACAGGGCGACCTCGCGGTCGAGCAGGGCTTCCATCGAGCGGCGGTTGAACAGCTGGGTCAGGCCGTCGGTCATCGACTGCTTTTCGGCCTCGGCGAGCAGATGCAGGGAGATCAGGGTGGAGACGGCGGTATTCACGTACGTCTGGGCGAGTTGCCGGCGGTCCTCGGTCCAGACGCCGTCGATTGGCAGGAGCATGTGGACGACGGCCTGCATGCGCTGGCCGACGTTGAAGGGGATGCAGTAGGCCGGGTGCTCGGGGCCGAGGGTGATCAGCGCGTCGACGCCGCAGCGGACCGGGGAGCCGTCCTTGCGGAAACTCTTGGGCAGGTGCTGGCGCAGGCACGGGCAGGCCGAGGCCTCGAGGTCGTTCATCTGCGCGCCGGGGCAGAGCAGGGCGGTGGGGAAGCGGGCCCGCACCTGCATGGCGGGGACCTGGGCGGGCTCGTGCGAGATGATGACCAGGCCGGCGAGGGCCAGCTCGGTGCGGAGGTAGTGGCTGAGCGTGTCGTAGACCTGGGCGACCGTGCCGGCGCCTTGGATGGTCTGGGAGAAATCGAGCAGGCGGTCGACGGTGCTGGTGCGGGTGGCCAAGACGCGCTGCGATTCTTCGAAGTGGTCGCGGGCGGTGCGGAGGTGGCGGACCATGCCGGTGAAGGTTTGCCGGACGGCCTCGAGGTCGCGGCTGGGCATGGCGGCGGCGCTGACTTGATCGAGCTGATTCGTGGCGACCTTCATGAGGTCGGCGTTGAGGCGGTTGAGGGGGTTGAGAAGTAAGGAACGAACGGTGGCGGTGATTAGGCCGATGCCGACCACCGCGGCGGCGGAAAGGGCGCCGACCAGTTCCAACCGGTACATCGCCTGGTCGTCTGGCGAGGGGGAGCGGACACCGGCCCAGCGGGCGGTGACGACGAGTGCCGCAGCCGCAACTAACAAGAGCCCGGCGGCGCAGACCGCCATGACCTGAGCCGCCAACGACAATTCGCGCCAGAAGCGCTTCATATCCAATCCTCTGCCGTGCGGAAACCGAGATCACTACGTCACAACCGGATTAAGCCGCACGATCCTACCCAAATTATCGGTACGAAGCGGGCCGAACTGGAATCTGATAGCTCAACAGGGTTTTAGCCTCAGTCCTCCGCTCGGGTGCAAATCCGCTTTGCTATGCGGCGGGCGTCTGCGTATATTATGGTCATGCCCGAGACCGCCCCGCCTATTTCCAGTGCAGTCGCCGCCACGGCTGAACAGGAATTGTCCATTCTGACAGAAATTGGGCAGATTCTGTCCTCTACGCTCGAGCTCCGCGACACATTTGGGAGAATGATGCAAATCATCTCCGACAAACTAAATATGCGCCGCGGGACGCTGGTACTTTTGGACGAGGGGTCAGGGCGTTTGCGCACCGAGGCGGCGGTTGGACTGACGCCGGATGAGATGGACCGCGGCAAGTATGCGCTAGGAGAAGGAATTACGGGCAACGTCGTAGCGACCGGTCGCCCCCGGATCATCGCCGACCTGCGGACCGAACCCGACTTCCTCAACCGGACCGGACGGCTCGACCACGACGGTG
>DASPKW010000155.1:0-6396 GCA_035627895.1 Tepidisphaeraceae bacterium
GAGTTGAACCGCTTGCCCTCGAAGCTCTCGGCGATCGTGATGAACTGGTGGCCCGCCCACTGCGCCACGCGCCGGTCGCCGTGCTGGCAGAGGACGAGTTTGCCGTCCGGGCCGACCACGATCCCGTTCGACCCGACCTCCCCGCCGCGGGCCTCGAGGGACGTGTACCCGCTCGGCTTGACGAACACCTCGATCTGCCGCGTGTTCGGGTCGAGCTTGTAGACCGTGTTCTGTGGGATGTCGCAGAAGAGCAGCCCGGGCGTCTTGGTCAGCGGGCCCGCCTTCACCCACGTCGGCCCCTCGCACCAATCCAGCCCGCTCACGAGCATCTCGACCTGCGCCCCCGGCGGGATCAGCACGTCCAGCGCGGGGTCCAGCCGCTCGATCTTCCCCGCCGGCAGCGTCCCGAACGCCGGCATCGGCATGAACTCGCCCGCCGCCTTCTGCACCGCCGGCCCGTCGTCGGCCTTCTTCACGGCGCACCCGGCCACGAGCATCCCGATCACACCGCCCGCCACGATCCGCGCGAAATGGGTTCCCATGCCGACAGAGGGTAAGTCCGCCCGCGCGCGCTGACAAGCGGCGAGAATCTTCCGATGCCGGTCGCCGCGGTTTGATATCCTCCCCGGCATGCCCCGCCTCTTCCTCCTCGCGCTCCTTGCCCTCCCCGCCTGCGCCGCCGACCCGCCGGCCGTCGCCGAGTGGCTCGCGGCCGCCAAGGTCGGTGCCCCGCCCGCGGCGCTCAAGCTCGTGCCGTTCTACACCAAGCACGTCGACGTCCTGGGCGTGCCCGTCGTCGCGTCGGCCAAGGTGTCGGACGCCGCCGTCCTCGAGGCCGCGTACCTCGCCCGACTGATGCTGGACGCCCGCCCCGACGTCGCCCGCGCCATGGCCGACAACAAGACGCGCCTGGCCGTCATGGCCGTCACCGAGTTGACGACCGACCTGCCCGAACATTCCGATCTGAAGCCCAAGGAACACTGGGACCGCCGCGCCCGCGGCCTGGGCGCGACCAGGGCGCGCCCCGCCGTCTCGTGCGCCGAAGAGAACCTGCTCATGTGCCCCGGCGACCCGTACCGCGGCGAGAACATCATGATCCACGAGTTCGCCCACGCGTTCCACGAGATGGGCCTGCGCACGCTCGACAAGCAGTTCGACCAGCGCCTCGCCGCCGCCCACAAGGCCGCGATCGACAAGGGCCTGTGGAAGGGGACGTACGCCGCAACCAACAAGAACGAGTACTGGGCCGAGGGCGTGCAGTCCTACTTCCACTGCAACCAGGCCAAGGGCGGGATCCACAACGACGTCGACACGCGCGAGAAGCTCAAGGCCTACGACCCCGATTTGTTCGCCCTGATCGACGCCGCGTTCAAGTCGCCGGCGTGGACGTACGTCCCGCCGACGAAGCGCGCGGACCAGCCGCACCTCAAGGCGCTCGACCGCGCGGCGCTGCCGAAGTTCGCATGGCCGAAGAAGGCGGAATCGCCCTCGGACGACCAGCCCCGAAGGGGCGACAAAAAGTAGCCCAGGGCGCGAGCCCTGGGTCCACGAGCGTAGCAAGTCTCAAGCCCGCGAAGCGGGCGACAGATAGGTCTGATTCGCGAGAAGCCCACCCCTGCCGCCCCTCCCGGGCTCGCGCAGCGTCGGCCTCGCGCTCTACCCAGGGCTAATGCCCCCCGGGCTACCTTTTGCCGCCGCTCCGCGGCTCAGATTTCGCGATCAACGGCTCACCCCAACCCCGTACGCTTCTGACTTCTGACTTCTGACTTCTGACTTCTCACCCACTCCGTCGATACAACCGCGACGTCAACACGAGCATCACGCGGAACACGCCGTCGCCCACGTGGCGGGATTCGCGCACGACGTACAGGAGCGCCGTCCGCCCGCCCGGGTGCCGCCGGCTGACCGCGATCCGCGACCGCGGCACGAGCGGCCGGCACGTCAGCGCGACCGCCTGCTGCGGCAGCATCGACCGCACGAGCAGCAGGAACGGCTCGCGCACGCGCTCGGGCTCCGGCCAGCACACGTCGCCCCGCCGCGCGCCGCGCGCGTCCAACACCTCGGCCCAGACCGCGCGCCCCCGCGCGCCCCGGCGCCGCTGCCCGCTGACCACGCCCGAGGCGCCCGCCACCGGCGCATCCGCCTCCACCCCGCCCGGCTCGATCCATCCCGCAACCCGCTTGACCCACCCGCCCGCGCGCCGCCACGGCACCCACTCGGCCACCCCGCGCAGCGCCACCGCGACCGCCGCCCGAAGCCGCGACCGCCGGGCGCCGCGCGCCGCGCGCCCGGCCGGGCCGTCCGCCAGCCCGTCGCCGACCCACGCCGACCCGCCGTGTTGTTCCCGCCCCGCCGTCCCGGGCGCGGGCACGCGAAACCTCGACATCGCCGCTGCTCTTCCTTCCCGGTGTCCGGACCCGCGCGCGATGCCGAACCGTCCGGCGCCCAAGCACGCGCGTTCCCGCGACGCGATCGGTTATAGGTCCCCCGCGCCGCCCCCACCACCGGTCGGCCGCCCCATTCCCGCCCCGCGCACCGCGACGCGCGTCAACCTGCGCGGACTGGTCCGTCTGCGCCGCGCGCGGGTGCCACCCGCGGCGACTTCCCCGACGTCGACGCTGCCAGTATCTTTCGCCCGATGTCCCTACCCACCCCCATCGCCATCGTCGGCGCCGCCGGGCGCATGGGCCAGCGGCTCGTCGCGCTCGGCCACGCCGACCCCGCCCTCGTCGTCGTCGCCGCGATCGACCGCGCCGACCACCCGCACGCCCGGAAGGACGTCGGCGAGCTCGCCGGCCTCGGGCCGATCGGCGTTCCGCTCACGCCCGAACTCCGCCCCACGCCCGCCGCCCTGATCGACTTCTCGTCGCCCGCCTCCATGCGCCACTGGCTCAAAGTCTGCCGCGACCGCCAGATCGCCATGGTCGTCGGCACGACCGGCCTGCACGACACGGACCACGCCGCCATCGACCAGGCCGCCGCCGACATCCCCGTCCTCCAGGCCCCCAACATGTCGCTCGGCGTGAACGTGCTGTTCAAGATCGCCGGCATGGTCGCCCAGATGCTCGGCGACGAGTACGACAAGGAGATCGTCGAGGGGCACCACCGGTTCAAGAAGGACGCCCCAAGCGGCACCGCGATGGGCCTCGCCGAGGCGATCTTGGCGGCGATGAAGAAGGACAAGTCTGCACTAATCTACGACCGGCACGGCGACGACTGCGTCCGCAAGCCCGGCGAGATCGGCATGCACGCGCTCCGCATCGGCGACGAGGTCGGCCGCCACACCGCCTACTTCGCCGCGCTCGGCGAGCGGCTCGAGCTCACCCACGTCGCCACCAGCCGCGACACGTTCGTCCGCGGCGCCCTCAAGGCCGCCCACTGGCTCGCGGGCCAAAAGCCCGGGCGGTATTCGATGACCGATGTGCTCGGCCTGTAGTCCCGGAGGGACGAAAGCCAATAGCCCACGACGTAAGTCGTGGGTTCAAAATGCACGCGCACGACGGAAGCCCCGGCAGGGGCGGCAGCACTATTGAATCGAGCGTGACATTCGTCGGCGGCCCCGCTTTCGCCCCTACGGGGCTGGCCCGCCCTCGCACCAAATCTTCCCACGGCTTACGCCGTGGGCTATTGGCTGTCGTCGCTCCGCGACTAGAAGAAGATCACGCGCACCACGATTAGCAGCGCCGAGTAGACGGTCGCGACGATGACCAGCCCGACCGCGAAGTCGCGCGGGCTTTGAATCAGGCGAGGGGCGGCGGTGGCATTCGACGTCTGCATGGCGGGCGCTCCGTGGTACGACCGGATAGGTTATCGAAGGTTCGTCGCGGGCGATGCATCGCCCCGAGAAGGGTGGGCGCGGTGCGACGGTCGGCCGCCGACAGAAAGGCATCGATCGCACCCACGCCCCCGGCACCCTCATCTTACGACGCGTGACGTGCCTCGTGCGGCACCAAATCCGCGCCGGCCGAGCCCGCTTCGCCCGACGGCTCGGGCCGCTTATGCGGGCTATCGGTGATATTCCGGACCAGGGTGAGCACCTGGCTGGACTCGGCCCCGGCGAACACCATCCGGGCCTCGAACCATTTCGTTTGCCCCGCGATGTCGAGCGGGTACTGGAACACCTGCGGCCCGGGGATCTGCAGGGCCCGGCGGTGGTGCTCGTCGTACTGGGCCGCGACCGCGGGCGGCAGGAACTCCGCGAAGTGCCGGCCGATCAGCTCGTCCGCCGGCAGCAATAGGTCCGACTCGTCGTGCGCGCTGACCCCGGCCATCCGCCCGTCGGTCGTCATCAGGAACAGCAGGTCAGGCAGCGCCCGCACGAGCGACCGCAGCTCGGCCTCGCGCTGGCGGAGGTCGGCGTCGGCCTTCTTCCGCTCGGTGATGTTCCGCACGATCACCAGCACCTCGTCCTTCCCCGACACGACGAACCGGCCCTCGAACCACCCGCCGGCCCGCGGGCCCGCCGATCGCACCGCGCACTCGTGCTCGTAGACCTGGACCTCGCCGGTGCGCAGCGCGTCGCGGGCCCGGGCGAGCAGCTCGTCGGCCACGTCCGGGTAGATCAGTCGCACGTGCCGCCCCGATCCGCCGAGCGCCGGACCGGTCAGCTTGTCGATGTACTCCAGGATCGTCCCGTCGCTCCGCATGCGGAACATGACGTCCGGGATCGCGACCAGCAGCGCCCGGCTCTTCGCCTCGGCCGCCTGCCGCCCCTGCTCGGCCTTGCGCCACTCGGTCACGTCGAACGACGCGCCGATCACGCCCACGTAGTTCCCGGCCTCGTCCTTCAGCGGGTCGACGCGCGCGTGGTAGATCCGGCCCTCGACGGCGACGTCGTACGAGGTCGACTTGTGGTCGCGGACCGCGTCCTCGTGGGCGGCGATCGGCACGAACGAGCGGTCCCGGGTCTTGAAAAAGTCGTACAGCGACGTCCCGATCAGCTTCGCCATCGCCTCGCGCATCGCGACCTGCGCGGCCCCCTCGAGCGACGTGAAGCGGAGCTCGTTGTCGGTCGTCCAGAGGTTGGCCGACATCTGGTCGAGCATGAGCCGGACCCGCGACTCGGCCCGCACCGCCGCCCGGTGCTCGCGCCGCAGCTTGAGCGCGAAATAGACGAGCGTCGCGACCGCGCCGACCGCAATGACCATCGTCACCAGCGCGACGACGGGCCAGGCGCCGCCCGGCACGATTTGAGAAAGAATGGCAAGTTCGGACGAGGGCATGCGGTGGAACCGACGGTCAGGAGAGGACGTGGCGAGTTACTCTAGCACGATTCGGGAATGTTGGAACGGATGAGCAGGAGGCGACCCTAGACGAACGTGCGAAGACGCATCGAATTTACAGACATGGCGATTTTTCCCCCCGGCCCTGTCGGGCGTATCGAGTAAGCAATCGCCCGGCGAAACGGCTCACGGAACGGCGCGCCGGAACTCGACGGTCGCCCGCCAATTGGAGCCGAGCAGCGCGTCGAGCTGCGAACCGACCGCGGCCAGGCGGGCGGACAGCACATTCATGCTTTGGACTACGTCGGCGGCCGTCGGACCGTTCGCCGGCGGGACGTGAATCGGGCCACTCGAATCCGGGGGCATCGGGGCGGCGTTAAACCGCTGGTGCAGGGCGGCGTTCACCCGCGTGATCCGCTCGACGATCGCCGGCGGCATCGCGTCGTACACGAAGCCGGGCGGCGGCTTCTGCGGGAAATAGCAGATCCCCTTCACGCCCTTGGCGACGCAGAGGTTGATCGTCTCCTCGACCTCGTCCGGCGTCGGGGCCCGGCCCAGGGGGCTGATCTTCTGGTCCGAGCACTCGATGATCGCGATCTGCGGCTTGCCCTTGGGCATCGCAGGCGTCGCGCTCCACGCGGCCAGGCGGTCGATCGCGTCGCCGACGAACGAGATCGGGTACCGGTCGGCGTTGCGGTTCTTGACGTACCAGTCCTGCCCGAGCCAGTCGGCCGCCGCGATGTACCCGGCGTGGCGCTCGCCCTTGTACGGCAGAGGGGTGATGTTGGGCCCGGCGAAGTTGACGAAGACCGGCACGTTCGGCGCGGCGGCCTTGCACCGCGCGTACCGGGCCGCGAGCACGTCCGGGTGCGTCCAGCCCTGGTCGGTCGCCCCGGGCGCGTTGGCCGTGTGGCGATTGAGGTCCGGCTCGTCGTCCTGCATGAACGCGACGCGGAACGGCTGCTTGGCTTCGTTTTGTAATTCCGCATCATCCGGCGACGGGTAGTCCATGAAGTACAGCCCGTGGCCCGCGGCGGCGGTCTCCCAGTCCGCCTTCTTCACCCGCCCGCCCTCGGGCTCGTGCGAGACCAGGCAGTTGATCCCGCGGGCCTTCCACTTGGCCATGTCGGACACGCGCTGGGAGAAGACGCCGATGAGGAAATTGGGGGTAGGC
>DASPKW010000156.1:0-11548 GCA_035627895.1 Tepidisphaeraceae bacterium
GTTCTTGCCGTAGTACTTACCGTCGGGCGGGGCGAAGTAGTGGTCGCACTGGCTGCAGTGCCAGCCGAGGTCGCAGGGGTGGACGTCGAAGGTGAACCCGCGCCCGCCGCAGGTGGTGCACGGGCAGGCCCACATTTGTTCGTTGGCGATCCAACGCATCTCGACGGCCTCGAACCGGTGGCCGCGGGCGCCGCAGTGGATGCACTCGCAGACGAGGTCGAGGTGGTCGGCGGGGGGCTTCATGCAGTCGGCGTGGGCCTCGGGCGGGAGCGCGTGGTACTCGGCGACCTGGACGGCCCGGCAGGCGGCGCGGTCGGGGAACAGCCTGGGCGCCGCCTCCTCGCGGACCGGGTCGCGGTACTCGCACCACTTGCAGCACTCGAGGTCGGACTCATAGAACCCCCGGCAGTGGTTGCAGCGGAAAAAGCTGGGCCCGGCCTCGCTCATACGCGCGCTCCGTCTCCTGACCCCCGACGTGAAGCGGGAATGCTAACCGAAGGCGCGGGGGGACGCGAGATGGTTGGGGGGGCGCACGTGCCTCACTAAAGTGAGCACGCCGATGACGAGCGGACCAACGAAAGACCCCAGGGATTCGATCCCTGGGGTCTTCTGACTTCTGGATTCTGACTCCTGACTTCTTCGACCTCACATCCGGAAGATCGCGTCGATGCCGAAGGTGACCTGGCTGTCCTCGCCGTCGAACACGTCGTCGTGCGAGTAGTCGAAACGGATTTCCGGGCGGATGACGAGGGAGCCGAGGTCGCGGTGACCGGCGAACGGCTTGATGTCGACGCCGACCGTGACCTCGAACAGATCGAGGTCGGGCAGGGTGCGGACGCCGTCCTCGTCGTGGAAGTATTCGGCCCGGGCCTTGAGGGTGACGTGCTTGTTCACGTCGTAGGAGCCGAGGACGGCGAACGAGTAGAGGTAGCCCGACCCGCCGTCGGCGGCGCCGGCGTTGTCGTACAGGAAGTACCCGTTGGCGAGGAACTTGCACTTTTCGGTGGGCCGCCAGTAGAAGGTCGCGTCCCACGTCGTCCGGAAGTCGGAATCGTTGCCGGGCTGCTCGGGGCCGGTGCTGTTGGCGATGTAGAGCGCCATCCGGTCGTTGAGGACGATGTTGAGCGACCCGAGGAACGACCAGGCTTCGTTGTTGTCCTTGAAGCCCTGTTCGTCACCGCGGGTGATGCCGCCGGTGAACGTGACCTTGCGGGCCGGGTCGAGGTCGAACGTGAGCAGGGCGCCCATGTGCGTGAACGGGTAGCCCGAGCCGAAGACGAACGACCGGGAGTAGAAGCCGATGAAGTCGGCGGTCGGGTTGATCGACTCGAACCCTACGAGGTTGACGAACTTGCCGACGCGGAGGCGGGCGCCGTTGAGCACGGGCAGCGAGATGTCGGCGTAGAACTGCACGGGGTCGAACTGGTTCTCCGGGTCGCGGGGGCCGTCGTACCAGTCGAAGATGCCGTTGGCGTGGATCAGGCCGGCGTCGGCGCCGTACATCCACTCCATCGCCCCGCCGATGTCGAACTTGTTCCGGCGGTAGTCGACGCGCTTCTCGATCGTCAGGCTGACCTGGTGGAGCGAGGGCTCGTCGTGCTCGAAGTCGAAGGAGCGGAACGCGTTCTGGCCGGTCGTGGGGTCGTCGAAGTTGTGGGTCCAGCCGACCTGGACGTGGCCGTAGATCTCGATCCCGGTCTGCTTGTAGAGCGAGTCGGAGGGGTCGAAGACGCGGGTGAGCAGGCCGGGCGTGCGGCCGGCCGGGGCCTGCGCGATCGTGCCGGGGCCGACGGACTGCACGGGCGTGCCGGCGGTGCTCGCGCCGGCTTCGGCGGGCGTGACGGCGGACGCGACCGAGGACCAACCGAGCGCCGCGGCGGCCGCGGCGACGAGGACGTGAGCAGACTTCCGCATGACGCTCCTTCCAAAAAACGGGTGCGGGTGAACGAACTTTCTGAACAGACGTGTGCGCGGGAACCGTGCGCATCGAAAAGCGCGCGCTGGGCGTTCCCGGAATCTCCTCCCATCGACCAGCGGGGGTCGGATTCATCAGTCCGGCCGGGCGACGGGGGAGTTAGTAGAGGCGAACGGGCGGGGGGTTGTCAAATTGGTGAGGATCTGCGGGCAGGTCCGATAGTTCGCGGTGCGGCGGTGGCTGCGATTGTCCCGGCTGAGTGGCACGACCGGAACGTACGAGGCAAGGGAGCGCCTCGTTCCCCGGCGACCCTTCGTCGGTCAATTGACACCGGCGCGGGCGGGGGGGATCATGCCGCCGCGGCGATGGTTGTGACGGCACGCGGGGGCGGGGACCGGACTCACAGATGTGATTTCGAAATGGGCGAATCGGGTTCGGGGTGGTCACGGTCGGCTTTTGCGCGCTGGCCGGGGGCGCGCGGGCGGACGTGACGGCGACGGGGGACGCGGTGCTGGCGACTCGGGCGCTTGGCACGACCACGGTGGGCGACACGGGCGTCGGGACGCTCACGATCGACGGGGGCTCGGCACTTACGAATGCGACGGCCACGCTGGGCGGCGCGGCGGGCGCGTTCGGGACCGCGACTGTGACCGGGGCCGGCTCCGCGCGGACGAACACGAACACGCTGTTCATCGGCTCGTCGGGCGACGGCGACGACGGGGCTGACTCGCGGCGACGGCGTCAGCGCGCGTCGCGGAAGTTGGTCTGGTAGTCGAGGGGCTTGCCGAACGACGTCGGCGGGGCTTTGGGCGATCGGGCCGAGACGTCGCTCTCGGCTTTTTGCCAAGTGGCCATCGGCGTGCCGGGGTCCAACAGGCCGCGGGATTCCATCTTCGACCCGCCGACCTCCCACCGCGCCAAGTCGGCCATCGCCGTGAGCGTGTCGGAGCGCCAGGCGGGGTCGGCGTCGCGGCGGAGCACGTCGCGGGCGGCGTCGTAGTCGCCGCAGACGAACAGGTGGTACGCGAACGCGCCCAGCGCCTGCCGGCGCGTGTCGGCGTCGGCGATGTCGACGGCCCAGTTGCCCGCCTCGGCGATCAGTTTGGCGGCCGGCGCGTCGCCCCGAAGCGCGCGCAGTTCGCCGGCGACGCCCAGGACGTACTGGCACCGCTCGGGGTGCGGGTCGAGCGTGCGGAGGTCGGCGACGGCGCGGTCGACGGCCTCGTTGGCGAAGGCGCGGTCCTCGGCCCGGCGGGAAAGCTCGGAGATCGAGATCCACCCGGCCAGGCGGGTGTGGGGGTCGAACGCCGGGCGCGTGGCGGGGCCGGCGGGCGTCGGGCGCGTGGTCGGCGTCGTTGCGGCCCCGGCCTCCAGCGTCTTGCGCGCCTCGCGGAGGGTCGTGCGCGCCGCGGCGGGCTGGCCGAACAGCGTCTCGCGGTCGGCGACGTTGAGCTGGCGCGCCAGGCGGTCGCGCGGGCTCGCGATCTGCCCGGCCTCCTCGCCGGCCATGTGGAGGATGCGGTCGGGGTCGAGTTGGCCGGTGGGCGTGATTCGTGTGCAGCCGAGGACGGCGGTGATCGTCAACGCCGCAACCGTCGCGCGGGGGAGGAGGGTCATGGTGATACAGTGCGCGGGGGCGGGGGGGAAGTTCAAACGGCGATGAAGCGTGCGACAGGTGCGAAGTATCCTCTTGTAGCCGCCCCGCTTGCGGGGCGCGTCTAGCGGCAGTGCTGTTCGGATCGCGTGTGTGATGCGAGTCGAGCGCCCCCAGACGCACCCCGCAAGCGGGGCGGCTACAAGAGGAAGCGAGCGCCTCCGGGTGTCCTCGCGAATCATGTGCCCGGAAGTACGCGGAACTTCGGGAAGGCGTCGCCGGAGCCGATTCCGGTCCATAGGGAGTCCCATGCATCACGGCTAACGGTCGCCGACCGGTACACGACGGCCACGCGGTCCAGCGTCGGCGCCGGACCGCCGCCGACCGGTTCGAGCGCGCCTTCGCCGGCCAGCGAATAGACGGCGGGCGCGGCGGCGTCGTCCGCGGTCGGCCAGACGACCAACTCGCGCCGCCGGCGCACGTCGACCGGCGCGCCCGGCGCGCCGACCACGGCGCCGATCTGCTCGGCAATCAGGTCGACGGCCGAGAGCTTGTAAAAGCCGAGCAGCGCCGTCGAGAGCAGGTCACGCTGGGCCGAACTGAGCGCCGGCGTGAGCGTGTCGGTGGCGATCGAGGCCATGACCCAGCCGGAGCGCTGCTCGAACACGATCGTCATCGCGTCAGCGGGTGGGGTCGCGTGGGCGTCGTGGTCGTGATTCGAGTTGTGACTGCGGTGCGCGTCGCCCTTCGCGATCGTCACGCGCACCTGCGTCGTCGCGAGGTGCAACGCGTGCAATTCCAAGCGATCCGTTGCGAACAGCGGGTGCCGGTTGACCAGGGCCAGAAATTCGCGCTCGACCAGGGCGTGCAGCGCGTGCTCGGCGTGTTCGATCGCGTGCCGGGCCTTCGCGCTCGACTCGGGGTCCGTGTCGCCCCGGGCGGCGAGCTTGCGGAGGCGCGCGTAGGCCTTGGGGAGCGTCCCGGAGTGGAACCCGGGGCAGATGAACCCGGCCATCGTCTCGCCGTGCGAGCCGACCTTGACCGGCTTGAGCTTGCGCGGGCGGTTGGCGTGGTACAGCTTCCAGTTCTCCTTGAATTCCCACGCCAGGAACCCGAACACGCCGGGGATGCACCAGATGATCGTCGTCGCGTACGCGTAGGCGGTCGTCTTCTCGACGCCCAGGTTGATGAACAAATCGCCGAGCAGGGGGATCGTGGGGAACAGCAGCTTGTGCGAGACCGTGACGACCGGGAAGTGCTTGATCGGGTTGACCTGCGGCTCGACCAGGAGCGTGATGCAGAACCGGAAGAAGTAGGCGATGTAGAACCAGAAGATCCCGAAGACGGCCTTGAGCGCGACGGTCGGCTTCGACTGCCCCGGGCGGAACCGCAGGGCCTCGTCGACAGCGTACAACAGCCGGTCGACCGCCTCGAGCAGGTACTGGAAGAACGCCATGATCCCCCGGCCGACCGCGACCAGCGCGTCCCACGCGTACCGGGTGACGGCGGTGCGCACGCGGTGCCGCACTTCCTGCTCGAGCCGGCGCACCGACCGCGTGTTGAGCACGAGGTTGGCGACGACGAACACGCCCGCCACCAGGCCGACCTGGGTGCCGGCCGGCGTCGTGTCCGGGATGAACAGCCAGACGACCGCCGCCACCGCGCCCGGCTTGAGCACGTACCGCCAGACCGCCTTCGCCGCCCGCGAGGCGTACAGCGCCCGGAACGCCGGCCGCGTGAACACCCACCGCGGCCCCGCGATCAGCGCCGCGTGAAGGGCGCGGCCGACGTGCTTCGTGACGACCCACGTCGCGCGCCGGAACGGGGGCACGTTGATCAGCAGCAGCAGGAATCCGGCCAGGCCCAGGACGATCGGCGCCTGTGCGAAGACCGCCGGGTGCGACGCGGCCGCGTGCCCGGTCGCCGTCTGCGTCGGGGCCAGCGCCTCGGCCGCCGTCTGCGCGACCCCGGCGACCGCCTCGGTCTTTCCGGCCGGGGGCTTGGCGAGGAATTTGCCGACCGAGTGGTCGAGCGCCCCGAGGATCAGGTACGACAACGCCAGCGGGAGGATCGCGAACCTGGTGACGAGCCGGCCCCAAGGCGTCCCGAAGAACGTCGCCGACATCCGGTGGAACCCGCGCAGGTAGATTTCGCCGTGGTGGTACACCTGGTCGAGGCGCTGCGCGAGGCGCTTGTCGATCCGCAGGAGCGCGTCGCCGCTCAAAAAGTCGCGGCCCGAGAGGTCGTCGAGCTTCACTTGATTCCGCGAGATCGCGTCGCGGACGTCGGAGAACCGCAGGTAGCCGCGCTGGACGATCGTGTCGAGCAGTTCCTCGAGGAGCTTGGCCCGCGCGACTTCCTCCGTGACCGACCGCGGGCGCAGGCCACCCTCGGCCAGCGCCAGGTCGATTTGCGGGCGCAGCGCGGTGCGGAGCGCGTGCTCGACGCCGGCGACGGCCGAGTGGAGCAGGCGGCGGAGCGCCTGGCGGGTCGTCTCCGAGACCCGCGCCCGGTTGGTGCGCTTGATCGCCGATCGCAGGGCCTTGAGCGCGAGCACTAACCGCTGGTCGGGCTGCGGGCGCTTGAGCGGCCGCTTGCCGCGCTCCAGGCACCACCCGACGACGTTGACCGAGTACAGCTCGCGCTCGTGGTGGACGCAGACGGTCTGCAGGTCGTACAGCAGGCGGCCCTCGGAGTTCCACCACCCGCCGGCCGCGTTGTCGAGCAGTTCGCCCAGCGCCGCGCGCCACGCGGCCGCGTCGGCGGGCGACAGGTGCAGCGCGGGCGTGAGCCGGCGGACCAGGTCGTCCAAGTCGCCCCCGGCCGCCGCGCGGACCGCCGCGGAGTCCGTCCGGCCGGTCCGGCTGGCGCGCATGCGGAGGATGGCCGACCGCACGTCATTGCCGACCGCGTCGGCGTGACCCGCCTTGGCGAGCAGGGCGTCGACCCGCCCCGCGTCGCTCGCCGCCTGGGTTGCCAGGCGCTCGGCCGTCGGCGGCTCGGCGGGGGCGAGCACGGCGGTCGGGTCGCCCGCGCCAGCCGGGCGGGTCGCCTCGAACAGCGCGTCGGCGGCGACGTCCGCGTGCAGAAGGGCGCGGACGGCCGCGTGATCCGCGATCGACGGGAAATACGCCGCCAGGGCCGCCGGCTGAAAACACGACAGCGAAAGGTAAAGCGCCGCGAACTCGGCATAGGCCGCGCCGTCGCCGGCGCCGGCCGACAGAAATCGGTCCTTGAGCAGGACGAACCGCGCCTCGTTGAACTCCGGCCGGCCCAGGCGGTGGATCCGCCGCTGAACGCCCACGTCGTCGACGAGCGCGGCCGCCACCTGAGCCCGCACGCGGGCGTGGAACAAAAGCCGCCAGTAATACACGAGCACCCGCGCCGCCGGCGTTTCCATCAGCACGTCGGGGTCCGGCCGGGCCAGCACGATCGCCAGCCCGCCGCCCTCGGCCGCCGGTGGCGTGAGGTCCATTTCGTCCGATAGCTGCGCCAGCCGGCCCGCGGGCAAACCGAGGACCCGCACGCGCGTGCCGGCCGCGTCCTGGGATTCGATCAGATGTTCGAGCGCCCACTCGGGCACGAATACGACGCGCGCGTCCGCCGGGCTCGGTAGCGCCGCCTCGAGCGCCTCCTGGGTCAAATGTTCGGGGGCGGGCGGCGCGGTCGTCATCGGTGCTTCGGTAATGGTCAAACGGCAATCTCCGGCGGGTTCGGGGGCTGAGGATGATAGCCGAACCCGAAATCGGACGGCAGGGCGCGAGGGGGTCGGGCTGGTGGGATTGGGCGGGTCGTGCGCCGGGCCCGTGAGGCGGAACGGGGCGACGGGGGGATTTTCCGCCTTGCCGGCGGTCAAGACGTCATCCGCGCCGCTCGATGGGAGGGGTGGGCCGTCGATGCGTTCACGACGGGTCCGCGAATCTCGGCTCGCACGCGACAGGCAGGAAGGATGGGACTGATGAAGCTCCGAACTCGGCTGGGCGGGATGGTGCTGGCGGCGGTGGCGGCGTGGTGGGCGCCGGCGGCGCGGGGCGAATTCTTCTTCTGGCTCGACGGCCGTGGGTCGACCTCCGCCCCGGGTGTCACCGGGTCGATCTTCCTGACCAACGACAACGTCGCGCAGGTCGACGCGTTCCTGGCCAACCGCGGCGCGGGCACCAAGGCGGTCAAGGTCGAGACCGCGCTCACGCAGGCGACGGTCGACGCGATCTTCAACAAGTACAAGGTCGATTACACGTTCCTCGACTACGAGGGCGCGAACGCGACCGCCGACGCGACGGCGACCGTCGCGCGGATCAAGGCGTCGTCGATGACCGGCCCGGCCGTCGTGGCGAACAAGGCGTACGTGTCCAACTTCGCGTACTCGTCCGCCTACTCCGACCCCAGCGCGCCGACCACCGGAGCCCCCCAGGCGCTGTCGGCCACGTACGCGGCGGTCGGGCTGAACATGGTCTCGAACGACCTCTACCCGGGCCTGGGCAGCTTCCGCGGGCCGGCGTCGGGGAACTCGGCCGCGCCCAACGTGCGGTCGGCCCTGTTCGCGGCGCCCGTGGTGCGCCTGTCGGTCGCGAGCGCCGCGCTCCCGACCGGCCACGCCAACGTCCCGTACGTCAACCGGTTCAACAACTGGCTGAACACGGCGCTCGACACCGACGGCAACCCGGCCAACGGCTACAAGTTCGTCACGTCCAACCAACTCCCCTCGCGCGAGGACTTCAAGGCCCAGGTGCTGCACTACCGCCTCCGCGGCGCGACCGGCGCGCACGGGCTCGACGGCGGCGTCCAGGGGTACGGGATGGACCAGTTCCAAGCCGACATCGTCGGCGGGTGGACCGGGCAGGCGAAGGTCAACGACCTGATGGGCCGGGCCGACGCGCGCCTGGCGACGCTCGACACGGTCGCGACGGTCGACGGCGTCAAGCGCCCGCTCGACGAGACCGGCGTCGTCTTCTCGGGCGTGTACTCGCTGGTCGCCAGCCGCATGGTCATGCTGATGTCGAACCTCGACGAGCACGCGCACACGCTGACGCTCCCGATGAAGGTCGGCGGGAAGAGCCTTGCGGGCCAGTTCCTGCTCGAGGCGGGCAGCCACGAAATGGTCGAGTTCGGGATCAGCGGCGCGAGTTGGACCGTGCTGAGCACGACCCCGGTCTTCGCGAGCACCGACGCAGACCGCGCCGGCACCGGTGTGCCGGAGCCGGGGGCGATCGGCGCGATCGCGGTCGCGGCGGCGATGGGATTGATGCGCCGGCGGCGCGCGGCGTAAGCGCCATTCGAACCCGCCCCGTTTAGCCGCGACCCGAAGGGCAAGCGCAGCGCCGCCCGGAGGCGAGCGCGTTTCGCGCGACTGACGTGGTTCACGGGTAAGGCCCCACGGCCGTACCCGTGCCACGAGGGTCAGTCCTCGATAAAGACTGCGACGGGGAAGTCTGCGAAGGCTTCGGCTAGGTCGATGGTCCGGCGCGCGTCGATCCTCGCGCCCGTAAGCACGTTCCGAAGCTTCAGGGGAGCAGGGAGCGGGACGCTTGTGCCTTGCCAGAACTCGCGCAGCGCATCCAGACTCGATGCCGCGATCAACCGCGGGATCAGCACGACGGCGTGTTTGCCGGCGCGGTGGCGCGCGAACGCGAAGCAGTGCTCGGCGCGGGGGCCGGCGGGCGTGAGCGGGATGTAGTCCCCCGCGGAGAAGAGGCCCGGGTTGTCGCGGCGGAGGCGGACGAGGGTGGCCGTCAGGAAGAGCTTGGCGGCGGGGGATGCGCGATCGGGCGGGCTGACGCGTTCCGGCGGCGTCGCGCTCGCCTGCGGGGTCGCTTGAAGCTCCCCCTTCGGGTCGCGTCTAAACAGGTTTTCGAGAAGCAAGCGGCGCGTGGGGTAGTCGACGGGCCGGCGGTTGTCGGGGTCGACGAGCGAGAGGTCGGGCAACTCCGTGCCCTGGTAGGTGTCGGGAACGCCGGGCGCAGTCAGGCGGAGGGCGGTTTGGGCGAGGGAGTTGAGATGGCCGACCTGCGCGACGCGGCGTTCGAAGGGGAGGAAGGCGTCGAGGAAGCCGGGGTCGGCGAGCAGCTGCGACGCGAAGTCGAGCGTGGCCGCCTCGTAGGGTTCGTTCTGGCGCGTCCAGGTGGTGTGGAGCTTGGCCTCGCGCAGGGCCTTGGTGAGGTAGGCGTGGATGCGGGATTCGAAGGAGCCTTGCCCGCTCGATTCCGCCGGCCATGCGCCCAGCAGCGACTGGTAGATCAGGTATTCGTCGTTCGCGTCAGGGGCAGGGGCGCCCTGGACCTCGGTCTTGTGGCGCGCGTTCAACGCCCGCCACCGCCCGACGTGCGCGGCCCACTCGTCCGGCAGTTCGCTGATCACGTTCAATCTCGCGCGGACGTCCTCGGAGCGCTTCGTGTCGTGGGTCGAGAGGCAAGAGAGCGCGTACGGCCAGCGCTTCGCGCGGTCGGCCATGTACGCGTGCACGTCGGCCGGCGACATGCCGAACCGCGTGGGCTCGTTCCCGACCTCGTTGAGCGAGAGCAGGCGGTTGTAGAGGTAGAAGGCGGTGTCCTCGATGCCCTTCGCGGTCGCCGGGGCGGTCAACTGCTGGAACTTGGCGGCGAACTTGAGCGCGGCCGCGCGGTCCTCGGCGCCAACGCCCTCGGGCAGGTCCTGTAGGACGGTCCTCGCGATGAATTGAAACACGGCCGGCTCGACGTGCGGGTTTCGGCGGATTGCCTCGTCGACCGCGGACTTCACGTGCGCGCGGTCGGTCTCGGACACCCCCTCGGCGGAAACGTACGTGCGGTAGACGGGGAAACAGGCGACCAACTCCGTCAGCGCGCCACGCAGGCCGCGGAGCGTGAGGTCGCGCGACCCGCGGCCGCGCCCGGCCAGGTCGTGCAGCCGTGCCGCGAGCGTGTGCAGCTCGCTCGACAGCGCGGTATCGAGGATCAGCTTCTTCTTCTCGTACGTGAGCGCGTGGAAGTCGGTCAGCCGCGAACAAGCCGGGGCAGAGGGCACGGGCGCCGCCCGAAGCGCCGCCCGGGATGGGTCCGCACCGCGCAGGAACCACTCGTACGTCCGCGTGAGCGACTCCTCCCCCGCGGGGTCGACGAACAGCGCATTGACGACGTTCAGAAAGTCATACCCACTCGTCCCGTGCACCGGCCAGTCGGGGATGAGGGGCTCGCTCGGGGCCAGGATCTTCTCGATCGTCACGTAGAGCGGGAACTGGGAACCCCGCGCCGTCGCGTTCGCGGTCGGGCCTCCCGCGACCCCACTTGTCGCGGGCAAGATGCCCGTCCCACTCGAAAGGCGGTCGACCAGTTGCCGCTTGACCTTGTCCCAGTCGAACTGCTCGAACTGCGGATCGGTGTCGACGAGGTGTTTCGCACAGGCGAGGACGTAATGGGTCTGCAGGCGACGGAAATACTGAGCCGGGTCGTGCAGGCCATCCGGATGATCGATGCGCAGCCCGGTGAGGTGGCCTTGCGCGAGCAGGCGCAGCGGGAGGGCGTGGGTCGCTTCGAAGACGTCCTCGTGCTCCACCGCGAGCCCGGCGAGGTCGTTGATGTCGAAGAACCGCCGGTAGTTAATCTCGTCCGGCGCGACGCGCCAGTACGCGAGGCGGAAGCACTGCCGCGCGAGCAGGTCGTCGAGCGCGTCGAACGACCGCGCGTCACCGGGTCGGCCGGCGAGCGTGGCAAGGGCGGCGTCGACCGCGGCGCGCGCGGCCGGGCCGGAGCGCGTCAGCGCGGTGAGGCGCCGCTTGAGCGATTCCTTCTCCTCGTGACGACGAGCCCGGGCCGCGGCGTCGGGATCCGACCGGTCGGGAAGGGCGTGGGCGGCCTCGAGAATCGCCCGGTACTCGCGAGCCTCGGGGTGGTCGGGGGTAAGCTTCTCATCGAGGGCAGGTAACCCGAGCGACAGGACGAACCGGTACGATCGAGGCGAGATCGGGAACCGGCGGTCGTAGTAATGGAGCGCGACCGGGAAATAGTTGTCTTCGTCATTCGCCTCGGCGTCGTCGTACGTCAGCCGCAGTTCGCCGGACTCCAGCG
>DASPKW010000157.1:0-11128 GCA_035627895.1 Tepidisphaeraceae bacterium
TCGAGTGCATTCGCCACGCCCGTGAGCAGCGCGTGCCGTACCTCGGGCTGTGTTTGGGGTTCCAGATGGCGGTGATCGAGTACGCCCGGAACGTGTGCGGGATCAAGGACGCCGACTCGAGCGAGTTCGACCCGCGGTGCGCGAGCCCGGTCATCGACATCCTGCCCGAGCAGAAGAAGATCGAGGGCCTGGGCGGGAACATGCGCCTGGGCGGGAAGGACGTGGAGGTCAAGGCGGGGACGCTGGCGGCCAAGCTGTTCGACAACGCCCGCAAAATCCGCCTGCGGTTCCGCCACCGGTACGAGGTCGACCCCAAGTACATCGCCCAACTCGAGGCGAAGGGCCTGGTCTTCAGCGGCAAGCACCCGACCCAGCCGATCATGCAAGTGCTGGAGCTGTCGCAAACCCAACACCCGTACTTCATTGGCACACAGGCGCACCCGGAACTCACGAGCCGGCCGCTGCGCCCGAGCCCGTTCTTCATGGGCCTGATCCAAGCGGCGATGGACCACGCGAAGGGGCGGAGCGGAATACCCGCATCCGCGACGACCGGGCATGGCCACGGCCACGGGTCCAAGAAGGGCCACGCCGCGGATAAACAGCCGCAGCCGGTCTAAGAGGGGATGATGCGATTCGCCCTCCCCACCGCCGCCGCGCCCGATTGGGACTTTGCGACCGCCGCCGCGCGGGCGAAAGAGCTCGGGTATGACGGCGTTGACGTTCGCGGCTACTTGGACGAGCCGTCGCCGACGGCGCACAACGTGTTCTTGACGAACCCGGCGAAAGTGCGCGAGGGGTTCGACACCGCCGGCATCCCGGTCGCGTGCCTGTCGACCGGCGTGTCGATGGGCCGGACGCGCGAGGAACAGGAGGCGGGCGCGAACCGCGTCCGGCGGTGCGTCGACGTCGCCGAGGTGCTCGGGGCGAACGTCGTACGAATTCGGGACCGACTCGTCGCGCGAGGGGTCGGACACCTCGCCGCCGCCGCGGAGTTCGGGCGGTGGATTGCGCCGCTGGCGGACTACGCGACCGGCCGCGGCGTGACGATCGCGGTCGAAAACGCCCTGTCGTTCCGCACGGCCCGCGAGATGTGGACGGCGCTCGATAACGCGCACCACCCCGCGGTCGGGGCGGCGTGGAACCCGGCATGCGCCGCGGCGGTGGGCGAGACGCCGGCGGTCTCGGTGCCGACGCTGAACGGGAAGATCGTCTACGCGCTGGCGAGCGATGCGACGCTGGCGGGAACGCCTTCGCCAGCCCGCCCCGCGGCGATGGGGTTCGCCGACCTCGGCCAAGGCGCAGCGCGCGTGCGGGACTTCGTCATCCGCCTGATGGGGATCGGGTACCGGGGGTGGGCCTGCCCGGATCCGGCCGGGGCGATCGCGGGGACGCCCGAGCAGTATTTGTCGGCCGCGATCGCGGCGCTCCGCGGGTGGACGACGCCGCCCGCGCCGCCGAAGGTCGTCAGGCCCGTTCACCCCCCGGCGAAGGTCGCTGCGAAGTGAGATCGGTAGGGAAAACGCAGCCGGCAGGATTCGAACCTGCGACCGTCGGATTAGAAATCCGATGCTCTATCCAACTGAGCTACGGCTGCACGGGGACCGGAGTATAGGCTACACGTTAAACAGGAAGTGCACGACGTCGCCGTCGCGCATGACGTACTCCTTGCCCTCGGCCCGGAGCTTGCCGGCGGCCTTGATCGCGGCCTCGGTCTTGTACTGGACGAGGTCCTGCACGGTGAAGATGTTGGCGCGGATGAAGCCGCGCTCGAAGTCGGTGTGGAAGACGCCGGCGGCCTGGGGGGCGGTCGCGCCGACGGGAATCGTCCAAGCCCGGATCTCCTTGGGGCCGCACGTGAAGTAACTCTGGAGTTCGAGGAGCTTGTAGGCCTCGCGGGTCAGGGCGGCTAGCGCGGGTTCTTTCAGGCCCATGCTCGAGAGCATCTCCTGCTTGTCGGCCGCGTCGAGTTCGGCGAGCTCGCTCTCCAGCTTGCCGCAGACGGGGACGACGTAGCTGTTCTCGATCTTGGCGCGCTCGCGGACCTTATCGACCAGCGGCGATTTACCTTCGAGGTCGTCCTCGGCGACGTTGGCGACGTACAGGATCTTCTTGGCCGTGATCATGCCCAGGCCCTTGAGGATCTTGCGCTCCTCGGGGTCGAACTCGAGCTGGCGGACGGGCTTGCCCTGGTTGAGGTGGTCGCGACAGCGCTTGAGGACGTCGAGGCGGGCGATCGCCTCCTTGTCGCCGGAACGGGCCTGGCGCTCGGTCTTGTCGATCGAGCCCTGGGCGGTCTCGAGGTCGGCCAGGGCGAGCTCGGTGTCGATCGTGTCGATGTCGCGGATCGGGTCGATCTTGCCCTCGACGTGGGTGATGTCGGGGTCCTCGAAGCAGCGGACGACCTGGAGGATCGCATCCACCTCGCGGATGTGGGAGAGGAACTTGTTGCCCAGGCCTTCGCCAGTGCTGGCGCCCTTCACGATGCCGGCGATGTCGACGATGCGGACCGAGGCGGGGATGATCTTCTCCGTCTGCTGGTGTTTGTTGAGGATTTGCAGGCGCTCGTCGGGGACGGCGACGACGCCGACATTGGGGTCGATCGTCGCAAACGGGTAGTTGGCGGCCAAAGCCTTGGCGGCGGTCAGGGCGTTGAAAATGGTGCTCTTGCCGACGTTGGGCAGGCCGACGATTCCGACTTCCATGGGCGTAAGTTCCGTTGAGGGCGAGGCGTAGGGCGGCGCGCGGGCGCGGGCCCGTCGGCCGGGGAGGGCGGGAGTATACAGACAATTTACGTGGGGAGTGAGGGGCGCGGCGGTAGGATCGGGGGCGTGTGAGGCACGTCGCGCCGGCGAGAGGTGGGAACAAAGGGGTTCGGGGGGCGTCGAACAGTGCGGGGAATGTCGGGATTGGGGCACGTCTGGCTGCCGGAGATGGTCATGAATGTGCAGGTCGACTCGGTCGCGGCGGCGAGTGGGGAGAGTCTTAGTGAGGCGCCAAAGCGCCGACGGCAGGGGCTGCGCGCGTGGTTGGGGTGGCCACTGAAGTTGGCGTTGACGTGCCTGGGGCTGGGGCTGCTGACGACGCTGGCGGTCGCGTGGATTCTGGCGGCGACGGTGGACGTGATGACGGGGACGACGATGTCGGCCGACTCGTACGACGCGAGCGGGCACTGGTCGGTGTCGAAGTGGGAGAAGGGCGGGGCGATGATGATTCGGTCGGTGCGGGTGCGGGGGCTAAACTGGGGGCCCGAGCAGGTGACGGGCGCGCCGGACACGCCGACGATGGGCGACCAGGTGACGGCGTGGGCGTCGGCGGGGTCGGATACGGGGACGGAGTGGCTCGAACTGTACTACGCGAGGGCCGTGATCCCGCGGCAGGTGCACGTGTACGAGAACTGTGCGCCGGGGGCGCTATTCAAGGTGACCGTGTTCGACAAGGAAGGGAAGGAGCACGTGGCGTGGGAAGGGGTGGACCCCTCGAAGCCGCCGACACCGCCGGTGCCGCCTACCCCGCCCGTCCCGCCGGTGCTGACGCCGGCTGCGCCGGACCCGAGCAGCGAGGGGCCGACGGGGGCGGCGGACGTGGACGCGCCTGCGGAGCGCACGACCGGCGGGCGACCGCCCCAGTCGGCCGGCCAAGGCGCGGGCGCGACGTCGGCACCGGGCATATACACGCTGACCGAGAGCGAGCCGTTGTCCGGGACGCCGGTGGTACCAGGAGCGACCGGCGGCGGGGCGGTGGCCGCCGGCTCACCGGGGCCGCAGAGCCGGACGACGGGCGGGGTGCCGGTGTCGAAGATCAACATTTCACTCAACGTGCCGACGAAGAAGATCCGGATTTACCTGGAGTGCGACAAGGTGCCCGGCTGGAACGAGGTGGACGCGGTCGGACTGATCGACGACCAGAATCAACTGCAGTGGGCGCGCGGGGCGACGGCGAGCAGCACGTACGCGACCCGGTCGTCGGCGGCCGCGACGGGGGCGCCCGGGCCGCTCATGCTGGTGCCGTTGTGGAGTCGGCTGCACGAGCCGCGGCCGGACTACTTCAACGACCCGCGGAAGCACGAGGAGCGGCTGATCGACGCGCGCGGGTGGCCGATGCTGGCGATGATGTCGGAGCGGGACGGGACGCAGGCGGGGACGGTGCCCGCCGGCGGGCTGCAGGCCGGCGGGAACGTGCCGGCGGCGCAGTCGTCGCGGGCGGTGACGTCGTTCAGCGTCAACACGCCGCTCGGGGCCACGACCGCGGCCGGCAACCCGCGGGCGCCGTTCCCGGTAAAGCCGATCTGGTCGGGGCTGATCGGGAACACGGTTTTCTTCGGGGCGGTCTATCTGTTCGGGTGGGTGACGCTGATCGTGCCGCGGCGGTTCTTCCGGGAGGTGGCCCGGGTGCGAAGCGGGTGCTGCGTGGAGTGCGGATACGACCTGGGGTACGACTTCGTGAAAGGATGCCCCGAGTGCGGGTGGCGGCGGGAGCGGGCGGAGCGTGAGGGAAGCGCGGAACGGTAAGACGGCGTGCGCAGCACACCGCTTGCGGGTTAGCGGGCCGGCCGGGCCGCGACAACCACGGAGCGTTCGTCGGGCACGCGCGGGCACTCAAGCCCGATCGGCAATCGAACGGGCGCTGCATGCCCTCACCCCCGCCCTCTCCCGGACGCGGCGACGACGTTTCGCGAACGACGTCAATCGGCGCGTCCGGGAGAGGGAGTGAGCGATCAGTCGAAAATGGACTTCCCCGGCTTCCCCGGCGCGTCCCCCGGCCCCGCGGGCTTCGCGGGGTCGGGTTTGCGGGTGCGCTGGCGGAGGGCGTCCAGGTACCAGGCGAGGCCGGGCTCTTTCTGGGTGCCGGGGCCACCGACGTCGAAGCGGTTGGGCTTGAGGTCCTGGCCGCCCTCGGTCCAGGCGGGGAAGTGGGCGACGACGTGGGCCGTTGGCGCGTCGAGGTACTTGTCGAGCATGTCGGTGTACGGCTGGCGCGCGGGGGGCGGGTAGAAGCCCTGGGGGTTCTTGCCGGCGGTCTCGATCGGGCCGGTGTAGGCGGCGTGGAGGATCGGCTTTTTGACGCTGGCGAACGCGGGCGGGGCGACGCCGGTCTCGGCGTGGACGATGATCGTGGCGGCTTCGGATTGGGCGATCATTTGATTCGCGGCGTGGAGCGAGCCGCCCCCGCCGCGCGGGAGGCCCGGGGCGACAGCGGCGACGGCTTTCAGGCAGTCGATGACGTCGGCGGGCATGAACTTCATCGGGGTCATCGCGAACGCGCCGGCCGAGGGCTGGTCGGCGACGATCACGAGAACGTTCCGCTTGTCCTTGAGTTCTTCGGCGGCGGTGCGACAGGCGGCGAGGTAGGCGTCGCGGGAGGCGAGCTTGGGGTCCTGGCCGCCGATGCCCATCTTGCGGGGGAAGAAGAGGCTGACGGCGACGCAGACGTCGAGCTTGTCAGCGGCGGCGATGATCTGGCGGACGCGGTCGCGGACGGCGGTGTCTTCGAACGATGCGCCGTCGGCGGCGAAGGTCTTGGTCGTCAGGCCGGTGCCGCCCTGGTAGCAGACGAGGAGGAGGTTCACGCCGTCTTCTTTGAGCGTCGGAAGCGTCTCCAGGAGTTGCTTGGTGGCGGCGTCCGAGGTGGCGGCGGAGGCGACGCGGAGGCCCCAGAGCTTGGCGGGCTTGTCGTTGATCAGGAGGTGGCCGGCGGGGTCGGGTTTGAGGGAGGCGATGTCGGCGCGCGCGAGGGGGGCGAGGAGGAGCAGCAGCAGCAGGCAGCGGAACGACATGCGGGGCAGTCTCACTTGTGGGAGGGCGATGTCAATGTGAAACGGGTGCGTTGGGTGCCATGGCCACGCGCCGGGGTGCGTTGGCATACCGGCGGGGTGGTCGCGTGGCCATGCCGGACGCCAATTGGCATGGCCACGCGAGGACGTTTATCGAACTTCGAGAGCGGTCGGGCGCGTGGCCATGGCACCCGGGGGAGTGGGTGTTCGACAGCGGCGCGCCAACGTCGGGCGGGCCCTTGCGTTCGAGGCTAGATCCTTCGGAGTACCTCAGGATGACGGTGGGGACGTCCTTCGCGGGTTCAATCGGCAATCGGCAATCGGCAATCGGCAATCGGCAATGGGCAATCATCCCTAGCCCCAGTACTTCTCCATCTTGGCCCGGAGGAACTCGACGGAGTGTTGGAGTTGTTCGAGGCCGTCGACGCCGTCCTCGATGCTGATCCAGGCGGGCGGGTTGGCGGGGTGGACGCCGAAGCCGGCGGATTGGAGGGTGGAGAAGATGGCGTCATAGTCGTTCATGCCGCGGCCGATCTCGCCGTGGCGGAGGCGCTGGGCGTAGCCGACGGAGTCTTCTTCCTTGCGGAGGTCGTCGATCGTGCCGCTGGCGAGGTAGCGGTCGGAGGCGTGCATCGTCACCACGCGGTCTTTGACGCGGGCGAGCAAATCCAGCGGGTCTTCGCCGGCGAGGATCGTGTTGGAGGGGTCGTAGTTGACGCCGAAGTTCGCATGATCGACCGCGGCGACGAGGTCGCAGAACACGTCCGTCTTCTGGGCGAACTCGGGGTACTGCCAGTAATTGTCCTTGTAGTGGTTCTCGAGGATGAGGATCACGTTTCGGTCTTGCGCGTGGGGTAGACAGGCGGTGATGGAGTCGGCGGCGTAGCGGAGGCCCTGTTCGCGCGAGATTTCGGGGCGGCGCTGGCCGGAGAGGACGCGGCAGTACCGGCCGCCGAGCGTGTGCGTCATGTCGATCATGCGCTTCTGCTGGTCGACCTGCTGCTGGCGGAACGCAGGATCCGGGTGCGTGAAATCGGGGGAGACGCAGAGCATGGGCATGGTCAGCCCGTGGTCCTCGATCATCCGGCGGGTCGCGGGCCAGGTGGCGGCGTCTTTGAGATCGAGGAAGCCGAAGTAAAGCTCGACGCCGTCGACGCCGAGTTTGGATGCGGTTTCGATCCACTGGCGGAGGGACATGGAGCCCGTGAGGGTGAGTTCGTCCATCCAGGCCTTGGGGAAGGCGGCGAGGCGCGGGGCGGCGGGGGTGGGCATGGTCGGAAATGTATCGGACCGAGCGAGAGATGAGGAGGTGAGGGGGTGGGGAGAGGAGGGGTGGGGCGGAGGGTGCACGTCCGGCCGCGAGGCGCCTTTGTGGTGCAGGCGTCCCGCCTGCTGCGAGGGGCGCGGTTCGCGGAACGTCCGCGAATCAGCGCCGTCGGGGCAGGCGGGATGCCTGCACTACAAGGGGCCTATGCGTTATGAGCGGGCGCGCGTCGTGTGGCAGCCTGCGTCGTTCATCGGAGCATGGCGTTCGACGGCCGCAGACCGCTTTTCGGTAATCGAAAAGCGGTGCTCGGTCGTCGAAAAGCGGTTTGCGGCCGTCGGACGGGGGTGATCGGCTGACGGAACGGGGTCGGCGGTGGCCGCAGAGGGGTCTTCGGAAGCCGAGGAGCGGCATCAACCGAGCGCCCAAAGGCCCGGCGGGCGCTAGTGCGTGGTCGGGCGCGATGCCGCGCGATCCCGCGCCGCCCGGAGCACATTTGCCCGGGCCGTGAACGCGTCCGGATCGAGCAGCCGGATTGTGACCCGGTCATCGTCCCCCAGCCGCAGTTCGAACGTCCCGTGCACACCCTTCCGCACGATCGGCACCGTAAACCGCGACCGGTCGTCCGGGTCCGGCACGCCGGCTTCGTGGCGAGAGGAGCCCGGCACGTCGTGGGCCTCGACGTACGCCTTTGCCGACGCAGGGCCCCAGACGGCTGAGTCCCGCCACGCGACCCGTGGTCGGCGCCCGGCCCACCCGCCCGGCTCGACCGTCGTAACGACCGCGTGCAGCCCCCACCCCTCGACCACGACCAGCCGCCGCCGTCCGTCGGGCGTGAACCGCTCATGGCAGAACATCGTCCACAGCGGATACCCCGGCGGCGGGTCCGGCCATGGCGGCAGACCCAACTCGGCCGCCAAGGCCGCCCACCGCGGGTCGACCCGCACCGCATGTCCGACCGGGTTGCGTCGATACTCCGCGGGCCGGGCCGCGACCAGTGCCGCGGCTGCGACGGCGTCCGCCTCGATTACCGGCCTTTCCCGCGGCAGTTCCGCCGACAGGCACGCCTCCTGTAGCCGGATGAGTCGCCCGTGCCGCCACGCCGGCGGGCCGTACGCCCACCCTAGCCCTGCGGCGGCCAGCAGCAGCCACAGGGGCCAGCGCCGGGCCACCCACCGCAGCCGCCGCCGGCCAGCGGTCGGCGGCGGGGCGTAGTCGAGGGCGGGCGGGGCCGGTTCGGGCGGGGCGGGCATGACGAGGGATGGTATCGCGTGGCGGGCGGGGGATGGAGTCTCGCTCGAGTTCGAGACCGGCGACGTATCCCTGGCGCGTTGAGAATCGATCGGTGCCATGCGCGTCAGTCCAGCCGCTCGTCCTTGCCGGGGAGTTGGACGAGGAGGTCGAACGCCGGTTTGACCCAGCCGGATTCCCAGTGGTGGTCGACTTTGAGATCGTTGCGATAGAGGTGGGGGATGCCGTGGCGGTCGAGCCACTTGTGGAAGGTGAGCGTGTGGCCGTCGGGGGCGTACTTGGCGGCCGGGGCGGGGCCGAAATTCTTTTCGCCGAGGAGGGCGAGGCGTTTGCGGTTCTTAAACTCGGCGGGCATGCGGGGGACGAGGTTGGGCGGGGCGGCGGCGCCGAACACTTCGCGGGTGCCGGCGGCTTTGGGGATCTCAAAGTTCTGCCAGTCTTCGTCCCTCAGCATGAGCGGGGCGTCCCAGGCGGCGGCGGCGCCGTAGAAGTCGGGGTCGCGGAGGACGAGGGAGACGGCGCCCCAGCCGGACTTGCTGAAGCCCAGGAGCAGGCGGCCTTCCCTGGTGCCGGGGGTTTTGTACGTCTGTTCGATCAGGGTGACGACTTGCCTGAGGTACGTGGCCTGGCGGATGTGCGAATCGGTGGCGTGGTCGATGTACCAGGGGATGGTGTCGAAGGTGGGGGCGACGCAGAGGACGTCGTGTGTGTTATGGAGGTCGTGCTTCTTGACTTCCATGAGGCCGTCGCCCCAGCGCTTGGGGGGGCCAAGGGGGGCGGCCTCGACGGGGAGGACGTAGACGACGCGGTGGGGTTTGGCCTTGTCGTAGGTCTTGGGGAGGAGGACTTCGAGGGTGGTGTCGCCCTTCTGGCAATTGCTCGTCAAGGTAAGGCGGTGGGTGCCGCGGTCTTTGTCGAAGGTGGGTGGAGAGGCTTTGAGCGTGGGCGGGTCGGCGGCGAGGGCGGTGGAGGTGAGGAGGAGCGTGAGGAGGGCGAGTCGCATGGTGGGGCATCTTACTCAAAGAACGAGTGATGAACGCCGAGACGCCGAGAACGCCGAGATCAGACAGGAGGAAGGTGTAGGTTGAATTCAAACCGGTTCTCTCTCTTCTCCGGTCTCGGCGTCCTCGGCATCTCGGCGTTCAGTTCATTGCCCGACGCGGCGACACGTGAGCCGTGGGCCGCGCTCCGCAAGCGGAGCGGCTAAAAGGGGCGGTCGGGCGGGCGTTGGCAGGAGCGGGGGGCGCCCCTATCATCCCGCACCATGCCCGTTACCCCCCTGCCGTCGTTGTCCACCGTTCCCGACGTGTCCGGCCACTTCGGCCCGTACGGAGGGACGTTCGTGCCCGAGACGCTCGTGGCGGCGCTGCAGGAGCTCGAGGCGGAGTATGCGCGGGCGAAGGCGGACCCGGCGTTCCACGACGAGTTCGCGTGGTACATGCGGGAGTACGTGGGGCGGCCGTCGCGGCTTTATCACTGCAAGCGGCTGACGGCCAAGCTGGGCGGGGCGCAGATCTGGGCCAAGCGCGAAGACCTGAACCACACCGGCGCGCACAAGATCAACAACTGCATCGGGCAGGCGCTGCTCACGAAGCGCATGGGGAAGCGGCGCGTGATCGCCGAGACGGGGGCGGGGCAGCACGGGGTGGCGACGGCGACGGTGGCGGCGCTGTTCGACTTCAAGTGCGACATCTACATGGGGGCCGAGGACGTTCGGCGGCAGAATCTGAACGTGTTCCGCATGCGGCTGATGGGGTCGCGCGTCGTCGAGGTGCATTCGGGCCTCAAGACATTGAAAGACGCGCTGAACGACGCGATGCGCGACTGGATGGGGAGCGTGGAGCACACGCACTACATCATCGGGACGGTGGCGGGGCCGCATCCGTTCCCGGCGATGGTGCGCGACTTCCAAAGCGTGATCGGCAAGGAGACCAAGGCGCAGTCGATGGAGCTCTTCGGCCGGCTGCCGGATTACGTGGTGGCGTGCGTCGGGGGCGGGAGCAACGCGGCCGGCATCTTCCACCCGTTCGTGGATGACACGCAGGTGAAATTGATCGGCGTGGAGCCGGGCGGGCGGGGGAGCGCGCTCGGGCAGCACGCGGCGACGCTGTCGTACGGGAAGCCGGGCGTGCTGCACGGGGCGATGTCGTACGTGCTACAGGATGACGACGGGCAGACGGCCGACGTGCACAGCGTGTCGGCGGGCCTCGACTACCCGGGCGTGGGGCCGGAGCACTCGTACTGGAAGGACGCGCGGCGCGTCGAGTACACGAGCGTCTCGGACGCCGAGGCGCTGGAGGCGTTTCAGCTCTTCGCGCAGACGGAGGGCATTATCCCGGCGCTGGAAAGCGCGCACGCGATCGCGCACGTGGCGAAGGTGGCGCGGGACCTGCCGAAGGATCAGATCGTGGTGATCAACCTGAGCGGGCGGGGGGACAAGGACGTGCAGGAGGTCGCGCGGTTGACGGGGAAGGGAGTGTGATCGCCACGCCGACTCCTGTGGAGTCGGATTCGCACCGGAGGTGCGACGAGCGCGTCACGGGGGTCGCCCCTCACCCCGCCCTCTCCCCGCCGCGATTGCACGGATCAGCGAACCTCGCACTTGGCGCGGCTGAGAGAGGGAGTTTACGCCGCGGACGCGGACTGGGCCTTGCCGTCGCCGGCGGCGGGGCCGGCGGATTCGCCGCCTTCTTGCGCGGGCGCAGTCGCGGGCGGCGGGGTCGGGGCGGGCTGGCGGCGGAGTTTGCCGGCGATCTTCGTGGTCAGGCGGGCGAGGGGGAGCAGTCGGCGGACGCTCGCGGGGATCGCGGGGTATTCCACACCCTCGACGTCCAATGTCGCTC
>DASPKW010000158.1:0-4319 GCA_035627895.1 Tepidisphaeraceae bacterium
GGGAGGTGAAGTTGGTGTTGGGGAAGTAGGGGGGGATCGCGCCGGATGAGATAATGGCGACACGGTTCCGTTCTACTGACCGACGGGAGGTCTCGCATGCTCCGGAGCAGTCTCGTCGCGCTTGCCGTGTTGAACTGTGTCGCGTTGCGCGGCGCGTCGGCCGAACCGCGCGTCGCGTCGGACCCCCGGCTCGACGCGCCGTACGATTTGTCGGCCGATCACGCGTGGAACCGGCTCCACCGCGCGCTGTTCGTGAGGGTGGCGCCGGATGGCTCGCGGCGGACGCACTTGACGGACCCGTTCCTGTACCGCGGCGGGACGTACCTGCTGAGAGGTGACGCGCACAAGGAGGCGGTGGCGGCGCTGGACGCATTTCTCGCGACGCCGGTGGCGGGGATGGCGCCAGTCAAACGGGTCATGATGCAGCGGGACCTGTGGGCGGCGTTCGACTACGCGGCGTGGGTCGCGGACGACTGGGTGCACAAGTCGGCGGACGAGCCGGCGGCGCGGGCGCTACGGGGGCGGCTGGCGAAGGCGATCGCGCTCGCCGCGTTGTCCGAGAAAGAGATCGCGGCGCTGCCGGAGAATTTCGGGCTGGCGGCGAAGGCGGGCGAGTTCGCGAGTTTTCACGACCCGAAGTTTCCCGAGCGGCCGTTTTTGCCGGCGGACTTGTATGACCCGGCCGGGCCGTGGGTGCGGTTTCACGTGACGGATGCGGACCCGATGGCGCGGCAGCACGTGGCGGGGGCCGGGGCGCGGTCGGCGTTCGTGGTGTTCCTGCGACTGCCGGGCGGGCGCGCGGCGACGGAGCGTTACCTGTTCGAGACCCGGGAGATTGTTCCGCAGTTTCCGGAAGGGACGATGGTGGCGATGGTCCGCCGGGCGCTGGCGGTCGACCGGGCGGGGAAGGTGCGGCCGACGCCGATCACGGAGCTCGTTCAGGTCCGCGTGTACCGGCGGATCCCGGGGTCGCCGGACGCGAATCGGACGGAGGGGGATTTCGGCGCGCAGGACGTGTGCGAGTTCGTGATGGACCGGCAGAAGCTGTTCGCGGGCGGGCACGGGCTGCGGCCGACCGCGCCGGGCGAGATCGGCGAGCCGTTCGCGCGCAGCCAAGGCGACCCGTTCGAGGTGAAGGGCCCCGGCCCGCACGAGGACCCGTTTACCTCGCACGGGCTCCACGGCCCGACGCTCAAGTCGTGCATTCAGTGTCACCAGGCGCCGGGCGTGCGGTCGATGTTGACGATGCGCGAGACGCTCGAGAAGTGGCCGATGCCGCCGGGGCAGCTGTTCCGGAATTACGAGCTGAACGTGGAACTGAATTACACGGTTCGGGCGAAGTTAAAGCGGTACGAGTGGGGGTTGCTTCAGGGGCTGATGGAGGGGCGGGGTGGTCAACCGTAGTGCCGAGATCGAGCAATTCGGGGATGGCGTGTTCTGTATTGTGTGATCCCCCTCGCTCTTGCAAGCGATAGAAGGACCCCAAGTTATCGCTGGCCGCTCGAAATGACGCACCGAAGCCCCAAAAGGAGTGCGTCGCACGTTAACGGGCGGATCGGGGTGTGGTAGTTTAGGGTCGGAGGAGGGCCGGTCTGTGCGGCGTGCGGGGGGAACGTCGATCGGACATTTTGCGGCCCGGAGAGTTCGATGAATCAACTTCGCAACACGTTGGGCGCGCTGGCGCTGGGTTTGTCACTCGTCGCGGCGCCGGTGGCGGCGGGGGCGACGCTCTCGCTGGAGGGGGTGACGCGCGTGAACACCAACCCGGTGGTCCCGCCGTTCGACCTGTCGGACGCCGGCGGGGTCGACTGGGCGTACTGGAACCAGACGTCGGGCACGGGCGTGGCGACGATGGCGCCCGGGAACGAGAAGGCGGGCGGGACGGCGATCTCCGACCTGGCCCCGTCGGGCGGTGCGACGGTCCGCGGGACGGGCAGCGCGACGACGGTCGGCCGGTACTCGTGGAGCGACGGCGCGAGCACGCCGACGAGCGGGACGAATCAGCCGCTGACCGGTGGGCTGATCTTCAACAGCACGATCGGGAGCACGAACGGTAACGGCCTGGGGGTGCAGTTCACGCTGGTGGGCGATCCGACGACGGCGCGGGATGCGACGTTGTACTTCGGGGGGTTCTCGGCGACGGGCAACCTGACGTTGGAGATGAACGGTGTGAGCACGGTGGTCGATTCGAGCCAGGTGTTCACGGCGATCGGGCCCAAGCAGATGGCCGTGTACCGCGTGCGGTACCAGCCGGACTCGGTCAACGACGTGCTGACGGTACGCTATACGGCGACCTCGATTACGGACGGCAACGGGCACGTCGGGGTGCAGGCGGTGGCGGTCGCGGTGCCCGAACCGGGGGTGATCGGGTTGGGCGTCGTGGGCATCGGCATGTGCCTGGCGCGACGGCGGGCTCGGTAAGGACTGCCGGGCGCGTTCGGGTTCTGCCTTGACATCCCCGGAGACCCCCCCCATACTCTCGCACTGACAACTGAATATCTCCTTATCCAGAGTGGCAGAGGGCCGGGCCCTATGAAGCCACAGCAACCAGCGGATTTCGCGTGCGAACGCGGCGTCCGAAGCGGTGCTAACTCCCCCCCGATTGCACAGCGGTGCGAGACGGGAACGATAAGAAGAGCCCACCGATCAGCACGCAAACGGCCTCTTCTTAACGGAAGAGGCTTTCTTTTTTGTGCGTGCGGCGCGAGTGATCTCCATGAGCTACGTCCTCGGATTGAAGTGCAAAGAGTGTGGGCACCGGGTTGGCATCAAGCCGCTGCACGTGTGCGAGCAGTGCTTCGGGCCGTACGAGGTGGAGTACGACTACGCGGCGATGAAGGGGAAGGTCACGCGCGAGTCGATCCAGAAGGGCGGGAAGAACCTTTGGCGGTACAAGGACCTTCTGCCGGTCGAAAAGCCGGTGACGGGGCACCACTCGGGGTTCACGCCGCTGAAGAAGGCCGACCGGCTGGGCAAGCACCTTGGGTGCAAGAATTTGTGGATCAAGGACGACTCGTGCAACTATCCGACGTACTCCTACAAGGAGCGGGTGGTGTCGGTGGCGATTTCGAAAGCGGTGGAGTTCGGCTTCGACACGGTGGGGTGTGCGTCGACGGGTAATCTGGCGAATTCGACGGCGGCGCACGCGGCGCATGCCGGGATTCGCTGCTTCGTGATGATCCCGCACGACTTGGAGCAGGGGAAGGTGCTGGGGAGCCTGATCTTCGGGCCGACGATGGTGCGGATTAAGGGGACGTACGACGACGTGAACCGGCTGTGCACGGAGATCGCGGACAAGTACGGGTGGGCGATCGTCAACGTGAACTTGCGGCCGTACTACACCGAGGGGGCGAAGACGTACGGATTCGAGATCGCCGAGCAGCTCGGGTGGCAGCTGCCGCAGCACACGATCGTGCCGACGGCCGGCGGGACGATTTTGCCCAAGATCCACAAGGCGTACCAGGAGCTGGTCACGCTCGGATTGGTCGAAGATAACAAGCCGAAGATTTACTCGGCGCAGGCGGCGGGTTGCAACCCGGTCGTCAAGGCGATCCAGAAGGGGTCGGACATCATCGAGCCGCAGAAGCCGAACACGATCGCCAAGAGCATCGCGATCGGGAACCCGGCGGACGGGTACTACGCGTACAAGGTCGTGACCGAGTCCGGCGGGTGGGGGGAGAGCGCGACCGACCCGGAAATCGTGGCGGCCATTCGACTTCTGGCGAAGCTGGAAGGGATCTGGACGGAGCCGGCGGGCGGGACGACGCTGGCGGCGGCGATCAAGCTGATCGAGTCGGGCCGGATCCCGAAGGACGAGTCGATCGTCGTGAGCATCACCGGTAATGGCCTGAAGACGATCGAGGCGGTGGCGGGCGAACTGCCGTACCCGACGGTGATCGATGCGAAGATGGGCGAGTTCGATAAGCTGATCGAGGCCAACGGGGGGGCGGAGGCGGTGTCCGCAAAGGACGAGGCGCTGGCGGCGGTGTGACCCGATCGGGTAAGCTGCGGTCGCGATTCCGTTTAGGCGCGGGTGCGCGCGGCGAAGCGGACGCTGCGAATGATGCAGGGGCGAGGCAACGCTGTCACTCGATGCGGAGGTCGGTCCATGCGGCGAAGCGCGACGGCTCGGTCGGCGAAATCGAAGACGTGGCTGGCGTGTTGGGCGTGCGGCCTGACGGCGGCGGCGGTCGTGCTGATGGCGCTTGGCGCCGGCAGCGCGTCGGCGGAGACGCTGGGGTTTAAGGGCGCGGGCGCGGCGGCCAAGCCGGCGCCGGTGGACCCGGCGACGGCGGCGGCGCGGGCGAAGGTCGTCAGCA
>DASPKW010000159.1:0-30772 GCA_035627895.1 Tepidisphaeraceae bacterium
AAGTGGCACCTCGGCGACGAGGACGCCTACCAGCCGGACCGCCGCGGGTTCGACGAGGTGTTCATCCACGGGGCCGGCGGGATCGGCCAGACCTACGCCGGGTCGTGCGGCGACGCGCCCGACAACACGTACTTCAACCCCGCGATCAAGCACAACGGCTCGTTCGTCAAGACCGACGGCTACTGCACCGATGTGTTCTTCTCACAGGCGACCAAGTGGATCGAGTCGCGCAAGGGGAAGGGTCCCTTCCTCGCCTGGATCGCCACCAACGCCCCGCACGCGCCGCTCCAGGTCAGGCCCGAAGACGAGGCCCGCTACGCCGGAAAGGTCCCGCCCCAGGTCGCCAAGTTCTTCGGCATGATCGCCAACATCGACGACAACGTCGGCCGGCTCCTCGCGAAGCTCAAAGACCTCGACCTCGAGCGCGACACGATCGTCATCTTCCTGACCGACAATGGCGGCACCGTCGGCTGCGACCTCTACAACGCCGGCATGCGCGGCAAAAAGGTCACCCCGTGGCAGGGCGGCGTCCGCGTCCCGCTGCTCGTCCGCTGGCCCGGCAAAATCGCCCCCGGCGACCGCCCGCAACTCGCCGCCCACATCGACCTGCTCCCCACGCTCGCCGAGATCACCGGCGCAACCATCCCCGACGCCGTGAAGCCAACCCTCGACGGCCGAAGCCTCGTCCCCGTCTTGAACGACGCCAGCGCCGCTTGGGCGGACCGCACGCTCGTCACGCACGCGGGCCGGTGGGCGTCCGGCGAGCGCGCCAAGGCGCAGTACCGCAACTGCTCGATCCGCGACGCGCGGTTCAGCCTCGTCAGCGCGTCGAAGGACGGCGCCAAGGCGTGGCAACTGTTCGACCTCAAGGCCGACCCCGGCCAGCAGACCGACGTCGCCGGCACCCACCCCGACGCCGTCAAGCGCCTCGCGGCCGAATACGACCGGTGGTGGGCCGACGTGCAACCGCTGATGGTCAACGAGGGCGCCAAGGGCCCGGCGGTCAACCCGTTCAAAGAGCAGTACGAGAAGCAGTTCGGCCGGCGGTAATAGCACGTGCCACGCCGGAGGCGGAGCCTAAGGCGACCCCCCGGATCGACCGACGCGGTATCCGGTAACCTGAAGAGCGAGGCTTTCATGACCCCACCCCCTACGTCCCACCGCCGTCATTTCCTCCGCGCCACTGCCGCCACCGTCCTGGCCGGTTGGGCCGTGCCCACCCTCCTCCGCTCCCGCGCCGCCGCCAACCCCACGCCCGGTGAGACCGAACACTTCTTCTACCGCCTCGCCCCCGCCGACGGCCCCTACGTCGACTCCCAGCGCGACCACAAGGCCTTTGGCTTCGGGGCCGGCAAGATCTACCTCTCCGAAGACAACGCCACCACCTGGCCCCACGCCGCGCCGTTCCCCGACGCCCAGAACATCACGTTCAGCGTCATCCTCAAGAACGGCAACGTCCTCTTCGCCACCCGCGAGAAGCTGTTCCTCAGCACCGACAACCTCAAGACGCACCGCCAGGTCATCGTCAAGGGCGCGGGCGGCGCCGATTACCTCCCGCACACCCCGAAGAACCCCGACCTGCCCGGCTGGTACTTCCACTCGCTCGACGGCGTCCACACGTGGGACGTCGACGGCGCCGAGATGCTCGTCTGGGGCAACTACTGCAACGTCATCGGCGGCCCCGTGCCCGTCAACATCTACTACTCGACCGACAACGGGCAGACCGTCAAGATCGCCTACTCGTTCGGCCGAAACCCCGCCTTCCAGGAAAAGGGCGCGGGCCCCGCCAACTTCCTCGGCGACCCCCGCAACCCCGTCATCTGCCGCCACGTCCACTGCGTCGCCTACAACCCGGCCGAGCGGGCCTTCTACGCCTGCACCGGCGACATCGACCGCGGCCAGAACGGCCACGAGTGCCACTGGCTCCGCGGAACCTACGACGCGAAAACCGACGCCTGGGACTGGAAGGTCCTGGTGTCCGTGAACTCCAACTCGCGCTACAAGTCCGGCGGCATCAACTTCATCGACGGCCAGCTCTACTGGGCCGCCGACGCCAACGGCCTGGTCCCCTTCGAGCGCAAGCACGACCGCGGCATCTTCCGCTGTGCCCCGGCCGACCTGGTCGACCCCGCGAAGCACACCAAGCTGTTCGAGGCCCCGTTCGAGATGGCCAACATGCTCGCCCAGGACGGCGTGATGTTCGCCGGCCACTGCGCCCCCGCGTCCCGCCTCGCCTGCGGAATCGCCTGGTCCCCCGACGGCGGCAAGACGTGGAAGGAGCACGACCTGGCCGAGCTCGGCCGCCGCTCCCCCTGCCGCTTCCACCCGAAAAACGCCGACGGGTGGTTCCGCGTCGACCTGCGCAAAGGCTGGATCGACCGCGGCGAGGTGCTGTTCATCAAGCCGAAGCCGTGAGGTCGGCGCGGAGGCGAGCCGTACTTTCGCTGAGCGCCGGATACAAAAAGCCCACGGAACTTGTTCCGTGGGTTGGGCTTGATCAAAACGCGGTCTCTCTATCCAGCGCTCAATCGCCGCGGGGCTTGCCACAGCGCGTCTCGCGGCGCTCGCGTCCCGATCAGACCTTGCGCCGCCGCCGCCGCCGCCCCAGCGCCCCCAACCCCGCCACAGCCGCCAGCCCCACCACGCCCGGCTCGGGCACCAGCGCCGCGATGGCCGAAGCGTCGAGCGCCTCGTTGTAGATCCGGCCGTCATCGATCAGCCCGTCGACCCGGTTGCCTTGGCCCCCGTTGCTCCCGAACAGGACGGCATTCGATAGCGTGTTCGGGAACGCGGTGGCCGCCCCGAACGTGTCGCCGGCGGCCGAGGTCGCGACGGCCACGCCGTTGAGGTAAATCGTGATCGTGTCGTTCGGGATGTCGATGACGCCGGCGACGTGGGCCCACGTGTCGGTGGCGACCAGGCCGGCCGCCGAATCCAGCACAACCGCGCCGGCAGTCGTGTCGGCGGTCCGCACGCCCACTTGGATGGCGCCGTTGCTCAACACGCGGAGCACCGCCCGCCCCTCGCTCGAACTGCCGTTGCGGCGGATCTGGACGACGTCGCGGGTCGCGCCGGTGATCGTGTCCATGCGCACCCACGCGGCCAGCGTCGCGCCGCCGGAGCCGCTGATCACGTCCTGGTCGTTGCCGGTGATCCCGTTGACCAACACGTCGTCGTCCGCCCCGTCGAGGTTGACCGCGAACGAGCCGACGATGCCGGGAACGTACGTCACCCCGTTCCTGAGCGAGCCGTTGTCGACGGGGGTCGGCGTGCCGTCGGCGGTGGCCGAGTCGAGCGCGGTCGTGCCCAAGCCCTCCTCGAACCCGTAGTGCACCACCAGCGCGGCCCGCGCGCTCGAGGCCGCCGCCAGGGAAAGCGCCATCGCGCCCAATGTACGAATGCCAACCGACATGATCCGAACCCTCCGGGAAACTGCGGGGAATGATAACGCGATCACTCCGTCCGTGCGCGCCATTTTTTACCGGCGTCGACCCCGAACGACAAACTCTGGAATCTTTCGTGAAACCTACCGAGCGTGACGCCCGACGGCCAGCCGACGCCGCCACACCGACCCGGTTTTACGTCAGCCCCCGTCGGGCTGTTCGGGTCGTGCCGGTTAAATCAGTTGGCGCGACCGTGAGACCGCTCACGCGCGCGCGGCGGGGCATCACCCTTTGCGGATGAACTCCGCCGCGTAGCTCCGCACCTGCCCCCCGTTCAGCACGTGCACCACCCGCAACTGCTGGATCGTCGTCGCCGAGAAGTGGTTCAGCGGCATGTGCACCAGCTTCTTCCCGAACTGCTTGGCGATCTTCCGCCACGCCGCCCCCGGCGGGCCCGCGCTCATCAGCGCCACGTGCCGCTCCCGCGTGTAGAAGCACGCCGCCATCAGCAGCCGCTCCTCCATCGTGTCGGCCTTGTCGAAGAACGGCTCGCGCCAAATGTCCCCGATCCCCCCCGGGATCGGCGGGAAGATGAACAGCGCCCCGCCGTACACCGCCTGCGCGATCCCCGGCCCGATCACGTGCCGCCGCCAGTCCGTCGCGAAGAACGCCAGCGTGCTCTCCTCCTCGTGCTCGTGCATCCACGTCACGCGGTACGAGTATTCGCGCGGGTCGGCCGGCGAGTCGAACAGCATCACCACCGCGTCCACGCTCCCCCGGTTCGGCGGGAAGATCCGCACGTACAGGTCCCCCGTGTGCCAGTTCCGCAGCGTCTCGCGGATGTCGATCCCGTCCTGCACGCTCGTCGTGAACTTCTCCACCCGCGCCAGGTCCTGCCCGATGATCTGCTTCGCCTTCTCGAACGTGTGCGTGCGGAACCGCTCGATCGCCACGTCCTCCGGCGGCCACGAGCACTGCCGGAATGGGTTCCAACGCATTTGCCACAACTTCTGCTGCTGCCGGTCCGGCCGGCGCCGCAATTCCAAACTCCGCCAGGTCAGCGGCGGCCCGGCGAACCGGTTCTTCGCCGTCGCGATCTCCCCGTCCGGCAGCCGCACCTGGTCGATCCCCATCGCCACCCGCCGGTACTCGGTCTTCCCGTTGTACGGGTACGACTTGGCGACCTCGACCACCTGCAGCGCGTACTCGTCCCCCGCCACCTGCTGCGCCGCCGTCACGAGCGTGTACAGGTCCGGCGTCAGCCGCCGCTCGACCAGCGACAAATTCCGCACGTACTTGAGCATTAGCCCCAGCGTCTTGGGCGTGATCGGCCTCGCCTGCTTCTTCAAATCTTCCTTGTACCGATCCCGCGCGACGATCAGCAGGTCCTTGATCCCGTCGATCGACAAATTCTCATCATCGTCCAGCTCCGCCCGCGCCTGCTCGTACAACCCCGTGATGAACGGCAGTTCCCCCGTGCAGAAGTACAAGTGCTTCTCGTCGGGCTGATAAACCTCCGGCGCCTCGACCTCCGCATCCTCCAACTCCGCCGCGGGCGGTGGCACTTCAGTGCAACTGTTCTCGCGAATCGCGTTATACGCCTCCCGCACCCAAGGCCACTCGAGCAGCGAGCACACGAACAGCACCCGCGCGTACTTCGACTCCAGCGCCGCCAGCCGCTGCGCCATCCGCACGACCCGCGCCGCCGGCTGCCCCGTCGGCCGCGGGATCGCCGGCAGCGTCGCCGCCACGAACTTCTCCAGCGGCAGCGTCTTGAGCGCGTACGGGTCCGGGAACGGGTACCCGTACGGCTCGAACGACTCGACCTCCAGGTCCACGTACGCCCGCGGCATCCGCTCCCCCATCGCCACCCGGATCGCCGCGATCACCGGCTGGCACGGGTCCACCGGCACGTAATTCACCGCCGGCTGACCCTCCCCCTCCCCAAGCCCGCCGGCCTCGTTCTGCGCCACCACCGTCACCACCGGCAGCGCCCCGATCGCCTCCTCCACCGGCCGCTTGAAGCCCGGCGGAAGCGGCACCGCCAGACAATCGAACTTCTCCGCCAGCATCACCCGCCGAACCTCAACCGCGAAATCCCCCGACCCGTGCACGACCGGGATCGCGGTGATGTGTTCGGAGAGGTTGAAGAGGTCGTGTGCCATCGACGTTCAATAATACCGGAAGATCACCAGCGCCAGAATCAGCGCCCCGACGAGCACGGCCGCGAGCGCCGAAAACAGGTAGACCACCAGCATCCCGACAAACGCCTCGCGCAACCCGCCCGGACGGACAAACGGGGCTTCTTCGCAACGCCATATTCGAGCACCGCCGGATCGGAGGGTGCGGGGGAATTGGGTTCGATTTCATGCATCGCACGACCCCATCGACTTCCGCGCGTCAGCACCGCGTTACGTCGCAGCGAACGTTACTTCTCATCCTCCTCCTCATCCTCCTCCGGCCGCAACGGATCATCCTGGTCGTGAAAGAAATCCCCCAGCCCCATCGGCGTAAACTCCCCGCCCAAACTCTGCTTCTTCCGCTTCGCCAGATTGTCCAGATCCACCGCGTCCTCCCCCAAACACTGCGTCAGCGCCTCCTGCCACGCCTTGTCCCGCGCGACCGGGTGGTCCTTGTCCTGCGCCATCCGCTTGATCGCGTACCGCAGCAGGTTCACCCCGTCGCGCGGCGAGAAATCCAGCTTCAGCGTGTGCGCCTGCTGCAGGAACTCCACCGTCATCTCCAGCAGTTGCTCCTCCGCGAACGGCAGGTGGTATTTGAGGATCGCCTTCTCATCCCGCCGGTTCGGAAACCCGACCTTCAGCGTCGGCTGCAATCGCGACAAAATGTAATCCGGGATCTCGTACGTCGAGTCGTCCTGGTTCATCGTCACCGCGCACCTGAACTCCTTGTGCGCCTGCACCGTGATCCCCGCCACGACCGACTCGATGTACCGCCGGTGATCGAGCAGCGGCGCGAGGCTCGCCCAGCTCTTCTCGTTCATCCGGTTCCCCTCGTCCAGCACGCACACCCCACCCGTGATCATCGCCGTCACCAGCGGCGACGCGTGGTACGCGATCTTCCCGCTCTCCGCGAGCACCGGCGTCACCAGCAAATCCTCCGGCCGCGTGTCCGACGTGCACTGATAGATGAACAACTCCTGCTTCCGCACCCGCGCCCCCGACATGCCCAGCGTCGTCTTACCGATCCCCGGCGTGCCCACCAGCCGCGGCGTCAGCGGCAGGTCCTTCTCGTCCACCGTCAGCCAGCACGCCAGCAACTGCTTGAGGATCTCCTTCTGCCCGATCCACTCCCCGTCGACCTGGTGCGACTGGGACAAGTGCAGCGACACGCCCTGGATCTGTACGGTCGACATCGTGTGTGTTTCTCCCTGAACGCGCGCCGATTACGAAACACGCGCGACGCACGTTATACGCGAGAAGGGTCGTCCGACGACAGGGCGCGAGCGCGCCGGGTGCCATGACAAGCCGGGGCAGAGTGCACGGGCTTCGCCCGAAGCGCCGCCCCGGATCCGTTCCACACGCGCCCTTCACTTCCCGAGCCACCCCCATGATCGTTTTCGCGAAACCCCTGACCGCACTCGCGACACTTCTGATATCTTTTTCCCCCCGTTGAGCGCGTGCGCCAAACACCAAGCACTCTCATCGGTATCATCCGCGGGCACCCCGAACCTTCTTCTCCTTGGAGACTCGCTCATGACCGACCCGCGCCTGCCGTCCCGCCGATCGCTCCTCAAGTCCTCCGCCGCCGTGACCACCGCCGTCGCCGCGGCGTCCGCCCTCGTCGTCCCGTCCGCCGTCCGCGCCGCCGGCTCCGACGTCGTCAAGTTCGGCCTGATCGGGTGCGGCGGGCGCGGCACCGGCGCCGCCGGACAGGCCCTCAAGGCCAACCCCTCCAACCACCTCACCGCCATGGGCGACCTCGACCCCGAGCGCCTCGGCAAGAGCCTCTCCAGCCTCCAGAAGCAGTCGGCCGACCAGGTCAAGGTCAACCCCGAGTCCACCTTCCTCGGCCTCGACGCCTACAAGAAGGTCATCGACTCCGGCGTCGACGTCGTCCTCCTGACCACCCCGCCCGGCTTCCGCCCGATGCAGTTCCGCTACGCCGTCGAGAAGGGCAAGCACGTCTTCGCCGAGAAGCCCGTGTGCGTCGACGCCGCCGGCTTCAAGTCCGTCCTCGAGACGATCGAGATGGCCCGCAAGAAGAACCTCGCCTTCGTCGACGGGTTCTGCTGGCGGTACAGCGTCGGCGAGCGCCAACTCTTCCCCCAGATCCACCAGGGCGCGATCGGCGACGTCGTCTCCGTCTACTCGACCTACAACACCTCCCAGCTCTGGTCCAAGGCCCGCAAGCCCGAGTGGTCCGACACCGAGTGGCAGATCCAGAACTGGCTCTACTTCACCTGGCTCAGCGGCGACCACATCGTCGAGCAGGCCGTCCACACGATCGACAAGATCGCCTGGGTCATGAAGGACGAGATGCCCGTCCGCGCCTGGGCCAACGGCGGCCGCCAGCAACGCGTCGAGCCGTCCTTCGGCCACATCTACGACCACTTCTCCGTCGTCTACGAGTGGGCCAACGGCGCCCGCGCCCACCTCTACTGCCGCCAGCAGGACGGCTGTGCCGGCAACGTCAGCGACCAGTTCATCGGCACCAAGGGCACCGCCGCCATCCGCCCCAACTTCTCCCCCAAGAACAACGGCACCGACTACACCTACCGCCTGCACGGGGAGAAGGACCCGAGCTGGCGCCTCTCCGGCCTGCCCAAGGACTTCCCCAACGCCTACCAGGTCGAACACGACGAGCTCTTCGCCTCGATCCGCGACGGCAAGCCCGTCAACGCCGGCGCCCGCGTGGCCAACAGCGCCATGCTCGCGATCCTCGGGCGCATGGCCGCGTACACCGGCAAGGTCGTCACCTGGGACGAGGCCGTCGCCTCCAACGAGAGCAACCTCCCCGACGTGCTCGACATGAAGGCGAGCCTGTCGCTCCCCCCGGTCCCCATCCCCGGAAAATGGCGCGTCGGTGACGCGAAGCCCAAAGCCTAATCCTCACACCGCGCATCCACGAAAGCCCACGGAGTTCGCTCCGTGGGTTCTTTTTCGCGCGCTAAAAAGATTTCCCTGTAACACCCCCGCCCCCTCCCGCGACGATCCTCCCATGCCCGTCGCTTCGTCATTCGACCTTCGTCATTGATTCGGGCTTCGAATTTCGACCTTCGTCATTCCCATGACCCCCTCCTGGCCCACCCTCCTCCGCGACCACGGCCCGACCGTCTGGCGCACCGCCTACCGCCTCCTGGCCGACCGCCAGGACGCCGAAGAGGTCTTCCAGGAGACGTTCCTCGCCGCCCTCGAGTTCTCCCGCGCCCACGACGTCCGCCACTGGCCCGCCCTCCTCCAGCGCCTGGCCACCACCCGCTCGGTCGACCGCCTCCGCCGCCGCTACGCCCGCCGCCGCCACCTCCCCACAGTGCCCGACACCGCCGACGACGGCGACACCGCGCTCGACCGCGTCCCCACTGCCTCCGCCAGTCCCTTGGAACACCTCCAGACCGCCGAGCTCTCCGACCGCCTCCGCGCCGCACTCACGCACCTCCCCGCCAACCTCGCCGAACCGTTCTGCCTCCACGCCCTGTCCGGCTGGAGCTACCAGGAGATCGCCCAACACTTGGGCCTCCCCTCCACCTCTGTCGGCGTCAACATCCACCGCGCCCGCCACAAGCTCCGAGACCTCCTCGCCGCCTTCGCCCCCGACTCCACCGACCCGGCGACCACCCGAAACTAACCCCCCCTTCCCATGACCACCCCGCCCCCACAGCCCGACTCCGCCGCCCTCGACCGCGCCGTCGAGGCCGTGCGCAACACCCCGATCCCCGACGGCCCGTCCGATGCCGTACTCGCCCAAACCCTCGCCCGGCTGTCCGCCGCGCCCTTCACTCTCCCCGAAAGGAGACCCCTCATGCCCCGCCTCCTCCGCCTCGCCGCCGCCCTCGCCCTGATCGCCGGCGTCGGCGCTCTGCTCTACCTCGTGTCGCACTCCGGCACCCCCGCCTTCGCCGACGTCGTCAAGAACTTCCGCGACGCCAAGACGCTCACGTTCACCTCCACCGTCCCCGTGCCCAACGTGAAGGAGCCCATGGTCATGACGTTCTTCATGACCGGCGGGGGCCGGACGCGCGTCCAGATGCCCGACGGCCAGGTCACGATCAGCGACATGCCCGCCGGCCGCTCGCTCACGATCGACCCGAAGCTCAAGACCGCCATCCTGATCACGTTCGACCCCAAGGGCCGCGGCCCGGAGCGCGCCGGCGCGGCCGACTTCCTCGACGAGTTCAAGCGCCTCGACGACAAGGCCGCCAAGCCGCTGGGCGAAAAGGTGATCGACGGCAAGCCCGCCCGCGGGTTCGCCACCGACCAGGGCGCGATGAAGATGGAGATCTGGGCCGACAAGGCCACCAACCGCCCGATCCGCATGGACGTCCGCCTCCCGCTCTACGGCGGCGAGACGACCATGACGATGTCCGACTTCGTCTTCGACGCCCCACTCGACCCCGCCCTCTTCGACCTCGACGCCCCGAAGGGCTACGAGCTCCAGAAGATCGCCATCGACCCCAACGAGAACGTCGCCCACGCCCAGGCCAACGACGTGAAGGCATCCGAGGACACGCTCGAGCCCAACGTGATCGGCCTGCTCAAGGAGTACGCCGCCCGCAACGCCGGCGCGTTCCCCGACCGCCTCGACGACTGGTCCGCCCTCTGGCTCGCCGGCAACCCGAACGCCAACCCGTTCAAAGGAGGCCCGGATGCCAAAACCCCCGCCACCACCCGCCCCGCGACCGGCCCCGCGCCGCAGCTCACCGAGTCCGACGTCCGCATGATGTCCTACGCCGGCGCCCTGACGGCCCACCTGCTCGCCCTCCCGAAGGACGACTGGGCCTACCACGGCAAGGGCGTAAAACTCAACGCCAAAGACACGATCGTCTTCTGGTACCGCCACCCCGAAACCAAAGCCCTCCGCGCCATTCGCGCCGACCTCACCGCCATCGACGTCTCCCCCGAGATGCTCCCCAAGCGGTAACCCAACTGCGGCAGACCGCCGCCATCCCCCAACGCAAGGAACCCGCGACCCCAAGTCGCGGGTTCCTTGATTCATCAAATGCGGGTCGACAACCAAGGCGCGCGAAAGCCCACGGAACTTGTTCCGTGGGTTCTGCGGTGCCGCGTACAGCGCAATCACCGCACCAGCCCTCACCTCCTCAGCACCGCCCCCGAAACACCACCTTCGTCGGCCCCCCCACCAGATACTTCTCCACCCCCTCCTCCAGCGCCTTCCGATACACCCCCAGCGCCTCCCCCACCCGCTCTACCGTCGCGTCAATGTCCGCGTCCGCGTGCGCGTAATTCACCACGAACGACGGCCCCAACACGCCCCGTTTGATCGACTCCTGCATGTACAGCGCCCGCATCCATTGCGACGGCTTCCCCTCCGCGTCTTTCGTCCCGTACACCAAATTGCACGCCCGCCCGCTCACCGTGAAGTGCTCCGCCACCCCCGCCTGCCGCGCCGCGCGCTCCACGCCCGCGCGCAGCCGCTCGCCCGCCGCGTGCATCCGCCCGCAAACGTCTTCCTTGCGATAGACGTCGATCGTCGCGATCGCCGCCGCCAGCGCGTGCGTCTCCCCGCCGTGCGTCGTCGACAGCAGGAACACCCGCTCCCCGTCGTGATCCTTGATCCCCCCGGCCTTCATGATCTCCCGCTTGCCGACGAGCGCCGACACCGAAAACGCGTTGGCGATCCCCTTGCCCAGCGTCGTCAGGTCCGGTTTGACGCCGTAGATACGCTGTGCCCCGCCCACGTGCCACCGGAACCCCGTGATCATCTCGTCGAACACCAGCACCGCGCCGTGCCGGTGGGCCAGCGCCTTCACGCCCTCCAAAAACCCCGGCGCGGGCGCCACGTCCTTCTCCACCTCCAGGATTACGCACGCGATCCGCTTCGGGTGTTTGGCGAACAACGCCTCGAGGCTCGCCAAATCGTTGTACGCAAACTTCACCGTCAGATCGCGGACCGCCTGCGGGATCCCGCCCGGCATCGGCGTGGTCCCGATGAACCAGTCGTCGACGCTGAAGAACGGGTGGTCGCCGCAAATCGCGACCACGTCTCGCCCCGTGTACGCCCGGCTCAACTTTACCGCCGCGCTCGTCGCGTCCGACCCGTGCTTCCCGAACTTCACCATCTCCCCCCCCTCGATCACCGCCAGCACCTGCTCGGCCAGGTCCATCTCCAGCGGCGACGGCCGGACGAAGTTGCACCCGCGTTCCAGCTCGCGCCGCGCCGCCTCGAACACCGCCGGGTGCGCGTGCCCGAGCGTCACCGCCCGCAGCCCGCTCCCGTACTCGATGAACTCGTTCCCATCCACGTCCCACACCCGGCACCCCTTCCCCCGCGCGATGAACCCCGGCGCCAGCTCCGGATACTGGTCGTCCCCCTTCGCGTACGTGTGCGCCCCCCCGGGAATCACCGCGTGGCTCCGGGCCCGCAAAACGTTGCTCCGATCGAATTTCATCGCACCACCGTCCTCAACCCTATGTTCGGCGGATTCCCCCACACACTTCATCCCACCGCTACAGGCCCTTCGGCCCGCACACCTCACCCCCTTTACCGGCGCGACCGCCCAACGCGCGCGCCGCGCCACCCCGACCGCCGCCACGACGACCACCCACCGGCGCCGGCGCGAAACGCGACGCCCCGCGCGGCGTCCTGTTTTATCGGACGAATCGCCGCGCCGCGACCGACGCCACCGGCCGCGCTAGACGTTAGTACCCTGCTTTTATTGGCCCGCGCAATCACGTTGGCGTCGCGCGCGTCGTCGTACCGATACGTGAGCTCGCCCCGTCGACAGCGCAACATAAGCTTGCGTCCGATCCGCGCGACCAGTAACTTACCCGCTGCGTCGTCAGCGGACTCATCCGTTCGCCGGCGACTTGGCAAGTTGGGCATCCGGATAATAACCGTTGCCCGGTTCGCCGACTTCAAGGATATGTAAAGCACGATACGCAGCGGATCGACACCTGGGATCCCACACCGGCGCGTTCACACGGACGACGTGCCCCGACGGTCGGGGCGCAACGATGCACCGGACGCTCGATCGCGCCAGACGCGCGGTCGGGCCGACCGACATCGGACGGACGTCAGGACATTCGCCCGGCCCCGCGCCTCGGACCGATTACCTTCGGCCAACCGCGCGGACGACGGCTCTACTCCCCCGGGAAGGGGAACATCATGCCGCTCAACGAACTCGCTGACCCACAACTTAAAGACCTGTGCGAACGAGTCGAGTTCGCCCACGGCCGCAAGGTCCTGGCGATCTTCAAGCGCCTCGTGGCCGAGGCCGGGGGTCAGGTCTCCGACGCGTCGACCCTCATCGCCCGCGCGCGACACGAGTACGACAAACGGGTCGAAGAGCTGAACGCCGTCGCCTCGCTGCACCGCTTCAATAGCTAGCCCCGTCGCGCCGGTGCCGCAAGGCCCCCGGCGCGCCGAACCCGCGCCCCCCGAGCCCCAGGGGCGCGAGAGAGAGAAAAAAGCGGGGGCAAGCGTACGGGAAATGAGAAAAAGGGCGCGGGACGTTTGGCCGCGCACGCGACCCCGAATCCGAGGGGCAAGCCAGACGATCTACCTTCACAATTTGGCAAACCGGGCGGAGAGGGACGCGCGCACGAGCCCCACCCGCGCGCACGCCGCGGGCGCACCGAGCCCCGCGCACCAGCACTCCCCCGGTCGCCCGCACCGCGCCCCGCCCGGGGCCCGAGGACCAGTGCATGCTCAACGACTTCTTCGCCGACGCGACCGACCCGCTCAACGAGATCGGTCAGACCGGGCTCGACGAGATCGAGCAGCTCCGCGACCACCTGATCGGCCTCGGGTTCGTGTCGGCCGACCCGAACCAGGACATCCGCTTCCGCTTCGCGCCCTCCATCGTCACCCGTAGCGAGGCCGAGCTCCTCGGCCTGTCGATGCCCCGCTTCGCGCTCCGCGCTTATTTCGGCGGCACGTGCCGGAGCTTCGCCAACATCCGCCGCCTCGAGACGATGGCCAAGCAGGTCACCCGGTGGGGCAAGCGCCGCAACGCCGGGCCCGACTGGCTGCCCGCGCCCGAGTTCAAGCACGTCCGCGACCCCGACAAGGTCAAGGACCTGCACGCCGTGATCCGCAACAGCAAGTGCATCGCCGACTGCGTCCTCGCCCCGCCCGCCGCCCTGTCCGACGAGTACCACGTCTTGCAGGTCGAGCTCGGCATGGCGTACGGCGAGTCCGCCCCCGTGCGCGGCACCCCGTTCATGAACCACGTGAGCCTGTCCGGCCTCTGCGCGCAGGCCGTGTCCCTCATGGCCGGCGCCCTGCTCCACGACTTCCCCGTCGCCAGCCGCGCCGCCCTCCGCCCCGGCGTGCAGGGCGTCGCCGAGGTGTCTGCCGCCATCAAGGGCGACGCCGCCAACGAGCTGCGCCTGACCGGCATGCGCCTCGCCGAGATCGTCGACTACTTCACCCGCGTCGGCCGCGGCGCCTGGGAGCAGCGCGCCGCCGAGACCCGCAAGGGGCGCACCGAGGCCGAGCTCTTCGCCCTCAGCCTCCGCGCCTACGTCCGGTCCGGCATCCCCGTCATCCTCCCCGTCAACAGCGCGCGCCTCGGCGACGCCATCGACCGCCGCGTCGGCGGGCGCGACCACGACCGCCCCCCACCCCCCGCCGCCGCCCTCGGCGCGCCACCCGACGCCGCCACCGCCGACGGCACCGACCACGCCATCCTCGTCGTCGGCGTCGGCAAGACCGCCGAGACCGCCGACCGCTTCCTCATCAACGACCCGGCCAAACTCCCCTTCATGAAGATCACCGGCGCCGAACTCTACGACTGCGCCTCCGGCGAGGCCACCGAGGGGCTCTTCGTCGCGGTCACCCCCGACGAGGTCCGCATCGGCATGGAGACCGCCGCACACCCGCGCGACGGCCACCGCCCCGCCGGCATCCTCGACCTCGCCCACGCCGCACAACCACCCGCCAGCGCCTGGCCCACCCGCGCCAAGTTCGAGCCCGGCGAGTTCGAGTTGATCCGCTGCCGCGACCTCGGCCTCTCCCGCCTCCCCGTCCCCCACCCCGTCCGCCAGGTCCTCATCGACTGGGCCCGCGCCGCCCAGGCAGACCCCGACCACTTCTACTGGCTCCAGTACGTGCCCGAGGGCGACTACGGCGGCGCCTGGCTCTGGGAGGCCCAGGCCCCGGCCCCCAACCGCGTCCTCGAGTACCGCATCGACTTCCCCGACTCCGCCCGTTCCATCGCCCTCGGCATGCTCCGCGGCCGCGTCGACGTCACCGGCAAGGTCCTCCAGATGGCCGACCTCGCCCGCCCGCGCCCAGCCCCGGCGCCCTCCGGCCCCGCCGACCCCCCGCCCGCCGACGCCCCCCTACCCGTCCCCGCCCTCATCTCCTCGTTCTCCCTCCACGGCGTCCAGGACCAGGTCGACCGCCACGTCTGGCCCCTCGGCGTCCCGTGCGAGCTCTACGCCTTCATGCACAAGGACAAGCTCCTCGACCTCTTCCCCGACGACGTCACCGCCGGCGCCACCGCGCGTATGGCCGACATGGCCGACCAGCCCGACGCCGACCTCGGCACCATCGCCACCACCATCGCCGACCTCCTCGCCCGCCGCGACAGCCGCGTCGTCGCCTTCGCCAGCTTCCTACCCGAGATGGTCCACCCTCCCGGCGAGCCCGCCGGCCCCCACGCCGCCACCGACCGCGGCCGACGCGCCGTCACCTTCCTCCTCCGCCTCGCCCGCAGCCTCCACGCCCTCAACCGCGAGCACGAGCGCTCCCGCCGGCCCCACGACTCCCACGACCCCCGCCCGTTCGTCGTCGAGCTCACCGGCGGCAGCCGCGTCGGCCGCGTCTGGCAGGCCCACGTCACCGAACTCGGCGTCCCCGCCGAAGACGCCCTCGTCGTCAACCGCTACCACCAGCGCTCGGTCGGCCGCCGCCTCGTCGCCGACCAGGCCGTCGACGCCCTCGTCGACGGCCTCGCCCACGTCGTCCGCGCCGCCCACCTCACGCCCGACGACGGCGTCGTCCTCGCCCTCGAAATGGAGCCCGGTGGCAACTTCAACCTTCGCGATATAGAAACTCTAGAGTACTTCTGCGCCAAGATCGCCGCCGACCCCGTCCTCGCCCCCGTCTGCGGCGTCAACCTCGACGTCAGCCACTGGGCCCTCTGCGGCGTCGACCCCGTCTCCTTCCCGACCCGCTACAAGTCCGTGTTCGAACGCGTCGTCCACGCCCACGTCTCCGACGTCGGACAGGCCCACTTCGGCGACGCCCCCGTCGGCGACGTCGGCCTCGGCGACGGTGCCCACGCCCGCGCCGCCATCCCCGGCGACCGCCCGCGCGAGATGGGCACCCTCGACTGGTTCAAGGCGTGCGTCCACGCCTACCGCCCGTGGCTCGAGCTCCTCCTCCGCGTCGGCGCAGCCGCCCGCCACCGGCCCGCGACCCTGCCGCGCTACTCCGGGTACGTCTCGGTCGAGCTCGAGGCCTGCCGCTCGCCCTACCAGCCCCTCGTCTCCGTCGGCCGCCTCCGCTCCCTCATCGGCGCCATCGCACTCGAGCGCTAAACGCCCGCCACCACAACCTATCACTGCGCGCGTCACGCCCCCGCCGCAGGCCCCGGCCCACTCCCCGCGCCGTCGACGGGCGCCAACGCCCCCGCCGCCGGCACTCGTCGCTGTCCGCCCCCGCCACCACCGCCACCACCGCCACCACCGCCGCCCCCGCGCCGTCGCGGCGGCGCGCCCGCCGGATCCCGCGGCCCGCGCTCCCCCCGCACCCCCGGCAATTCCCCCACGATGTCCCGCAGCTGCGAGTGAATGTCCCGCCACTCCCGCACCCGCACGTACGACACGAAGTTCTTCTTGCACTCCCGCCGCAGCGCGCTGCCCGACAAGTGCCGCTGCTTCTCCTCGAACCACCGCCACAAGTGCAGGTAGCTCAAAAAGTCCGACTGTTCGTCCCGCCACTTCGAGTGCGCCTCGTCCGCCGCCTGCTGCATGTCCATGGGCCGCTCGCGCGGGTCCTGCACGCTCAGGGCCGACGCGATCACCATCACCTCGTCCAGGCAGTCCTCTTCCCGCGCCGCCAGGATCATCCGCCCGATCCGCGGGTCGATCGGGAGCTTCGCCAGATGTCGGCCCATCTCCGTCAGCGCATTATCCGCGTCGATCGCCCCCAGCTCGTGCAGCGTCTGGTACCCGTCCCGCACCTGCCGGTAGTCCGGCGGCTCGACGAACGGGAACTCGGTAATCTCCCCCAGCCGCAGCGCCTTCATCTGCAGGATCACGCTCGCCAAATGCGTCCGCAGAATCTCCGGCGGCGTGTACTGCTCGCGGTTGTTGAAGTCCTCCTCCGAGTACAGCCGCACGCACACCCCCGGCGCCACGCGCCCGCACCGCCCCTTCCTTTGATCCGCGCTCGCCCGCGAGATCGACTCGATCGGCAGCCGCTGCACCTTGGTCCGCGCGCTGTACCGGCTGATCCGCGCCAAGCCCGGGTCCACCACGTACACGATCCCCGGCACCGTCAGCGACGTCTCGGCCACGTTCGTCGCCAGCACGATCCGCCGCCGCCCGTGCGGCCGGAACACCTTCATCTGCTCGTCCGCGCTCAAGCGCGCGTACAGCGGCAACACCTCCGTCTCCGGCGGGTGCTGCTTCCGCAACATCTCCGCCACCTCCCGGATCTCCCGCTCCCCGCTCAAAAACACCAACACGTCCCCCGGCCCCTCCCGGCAGACCTCCTCCACCGCCTGTACGACGCCCTCCTCCATCGCCAGGTCCGCCATGTCCGGATCATCCGACTGCAGCGGCCGGTACCGCGTCTCCACCGGGTACGTCCGCCCCGAGACCATCAACATCGGGCAGTCGTTGAAGTGCCTGCTGAACCGCTCCGGGTCGATCGTCGCGCTGGTGATGATCAGCTTCAGGTCCGGCCGCTTGGGCAGGAGCTGCTTGATGTACCCGAGCAGAAAATCGATGTTCAGCGACCGCTCGTGCGCCTCGTCGATGATGATCGTGTCGTAGCTCTCCAGGAACGGGTCGCCCTGCGTCTCGGCCAGCAAAATCCCGTCCGTCATCAGCTTCACGTACGTGTTCTGGCTCAGCTGATCCGCGAACCGCACCTTAAACCCCACCGCCTGCCCGAGCGGGCTCTCGAGCTCGTCGGCGATCCGCTTGGCGACGCTCCGCGCCGCGATCCGCCGCGGCTGCGTGTGCCCGATCAGCCCCGCCACGCCCCGCCCGAGCTCCAAGCAGATCTTCGGCAGCTGCGTCGTCTTCCCCGACCCCGTCTCGCCGCACAGCACCACCACCTGGTGCCTGGCGATCGCCTCCTTGATGTCCTCGCGCTTCTCGACGACCGGCAAATGTTCCGGGTACTTCGGCTTGGGCAAATTCTGCTGCCGCTCGGCCCGCCAGCGAACCGATTCCTCGATCAGCCCTGCGACGTGCGCCACCTGCGACGGGTCCGCCGCCCCCCCTTGCCGCTCAAACGCGCGCAGCCGCTGCCGCAACCGGTGCCGATCGCGCAGCATGCACTGGTCCAGCTTGGCGTAGAGTTGTTTCGGATCAAGGTCTGCCATACACAACGACGCCGGACTATAACGTGGCATGGGCGGCTCGCCCATGAAGAGCGGGGAATCGCGACGAGCCGGTACTTAAACACAACTCTCCCGACGCCCTCGCCATCAGCTACATGACAAGCATTCCCGCCCAACCCAGTTCGCCCGCCGATCCCGACCCCGATCTTACGTCCGCCCGGCCCCGGCGGTTTGGCCTCCCCCCCCGCCACCCCATCTACAAGTGGCTCGCCCTCCTCGCCACCCTCATCGCCCTCGCCCGCGCCGCCCTCACCGTCGGCGTCTTCAACCACACCACCGACGAGCTCAGCCACATCGCTGGCGCCGTCGGCCTCTACGAGTCCGGCCGAAACGTCTACATGTTCGAGCACCCGCCCTTCCAGCGCTGGGTCGTCGGCGGGGCCCTCAGACTCGCCGGCGTCGAATACCCCCCCGCCCGCGACGTCACCTGGGTCCAGCACCGCGACGAGGCCAACGTCGTCGGCGAGGCCATCGCCTTCCACGGCACCGTCCCCTACTGGCGCGTGCTCGCCGTCGGCCGACTCGCCAACCTCGTCTTCGCCGCCGTCCTGCTCGCCTACATCTACCTCCTCGGCAAGTACCTCGCCGGCCCGCTCGTCGGCATGCTCGCCACCGTCTTCTTCAGCCTCGACCCGACCCTGCTCGGCCACGCCGCCCTCATCACCACCGACGTCCCCGCCGCCGCCGGCTTCGTCGCCGCCACCTACCACGCCCTCCGCTTCGTCGGCCGACCGACCTGGACCACCGCCGGCGCGGCCGGCCTCGCCCTCGGCCTCGCGATGGCCTGCAAGTTCACCTGCGTCCTGCTCGCCCCGGCCATCCTCCTCCTGATCGTCATCCGCGCCATCCGCCACGCCAAGCAAACCCACCAGCCAAGCTCCACGGGCTTCGTCCCGCGCGCGTGGCGGCACCTCCCCAAACTCCGCCACTTCGCCGCAATCGCCCTGATCGCCTTCGTCGCCCTCTGGGCTACCTACGGCTTCCACGTCGGCAAGCTCTCCGAGCAGTACCACTTCGAAAACGAGACCGGCTGGCAGAAGCTCCCCCGCTGGGTCAAGGACACCCCCGTCCCCATGCCCGCCATGGGCCTGGGCCTGATGTTCATGAGCGTGCTCGCCAAGTTCGGATTCCCGTCGTACTTCAAGGGCGAGATCTCCTACGACAGCCACTTAGGCTACTTCCCCACCGCGATCGCCGCCAAAGAGCCCGTCGCGCTCGTCGCCGGCATCGGCGTCGCCATCGTCGCGCTCCTGATGCTCCGCAAGTCCCGCCGCCCGATCCTCACCCTCTGCGTGCTCCTCCCGCCGTCGCTCCTCTTCCTCGCCGCCGCCACCGGCCGGCTCCAGATCGGCATCCGCCACATCCTCCCCGTCCTCCCGTTCCTCTACCTGTTCGTCTGCCTCCAGATGCGCCGCGGGCCGTGGGCCTTCGGCCTCGTCGGCCTGATCGCCATCGCGTCGGCAGAAATCGGTGTCAGTCACCCCGACTACCTGGCGTTCTTCAACCGCCTGTCCGGCGGCCCCGCGCGCGGTCAGGAAGTCCTGGCCGACAGCAACATCGACTGGGGCCAGGACGTAGCCCGCCTCGCGAAGTATTTGGAAACCGAACAGCGAGGCCGCCCCTACGCCTTCAAAGTCTCCGGCGCACGCGTCCCGGCGCTCGCCGAATTCCTCGGCCTCAACCCGAAGTCCCGAATAATGACCGCTGCCGAGTTGGCCAACGGCAGCACCGACGGCGTCGACCTCCGCGAACTCCGCAAGCGCCCCCGCGGCCTCCTCGCCCTCGGCGTCAACGCAAAGCTCCGTCTGGAGGAAACCAAACTCGTAGACACCAAACCCGTCCTCGGCCCCGACTTCTCGTGGGTATCCAAGTACCCCCTCATCAAGCGCATCGGAGGCTCCATCGAAGTCTACGACCTGGAACCGGAAACCGGCGCGCCGTCGGGTCGATGACCGATCGGGGCGCACCCATCGAAAGCCCACGGAGCTTGCTCCGTGGGTTCCGTCGCCCACCTCACGCGCCCCCCCCGCGAACGCGCCCGCCCCGCCCCGCGTAACATCGTTCTCGCCCCATGCTCAAGACCAAGACCACCCACGAGATCGACTACCCCGCGATCCACCGCGCCCTCCTCACCGGCCTCCTCGGCAACATCGGCCAAAAGTCCGACTCGACCGAATACACCGGCGCGCGCGGCGTCAAGTTCAACGTTTTCCCCGGCTCCACCCTCTTCAAGCGTAAGCCCCAGTGGCTCATGAGCGCCGAGATCGTCGAGACGACCAAGCTCTACGCCCGCACCAACGCCCGCATCGACCCCGAGTGGGTCGAGCGCGCCGCCGACCACCTCGTCAAACGCACCCACTCCGAGCCCCGCTGGGACCGCGAGCGCGCCACCGTCGTCGCCGACGAAAAGGTCACCCTCTACGGCCTGCCCATCATCCCCCGCCGGGTCGTCCAGTACGGCCCGATCGACATCAAGGCCGCCCGCACGCTCTTCATCCACCACGCCCTGGTCGAGGCCGAGTACGACACGTCCGCCCCGTTCTTCGCCCACAACGCCAAGCTCGTCGAAGAGGTCCGCGAGCTCGAGGCCAAGGCCCGCAACCGCGATTACCTCGTCGAGGCCGCCCAGCGCTTCGAGTTCTACGACAAGCGCGTCCCCCACGACATCTTCAACGGCATCCTCTTCGAGAAGTGGCGCAAGATCGCCGAGCGCCACAACCCCAAGCTCCTCTTCATGACGCGCCGCGACCTCATGAAGCGCAGCGCAGATGACGTCACGCCGGATGCCTTCCCCGACGAGATGCTGATCGCCGGAAACCGCCTCAAGCTCGACTACGCCCTCGACCCCGGCCAGGCCATGGACGGCGTCACCGTCACCATCCCCCTCGCCGCCCTCAACCAGGTCCCCGACGACCCCTTCGAGTGGCTCGTCCCCGGCCTCCTCCGCGAAAAGGTCCTCGAGCTGATCCGCAGCCTCCCCAAGCCGATCCGCGTCAACTACGTCCCCGCTCCCGACTGGGCCGACAAGGCCACCGAAAAACTGTCCGAATCGTTCGGCCAAGGGTCGCTCTATGGCGCGCTGGCGACCGTCCTGGGCAAGTTCACCGGGCTGCAAGTCCGCGCCGAAGACCTCGACCCGACCGAGCTGCCCCCGCACCTCCACATGAACTTCCGGATCGTCGACCAGCACGGCAAGCAGATCGCCCACGGCCGCGACCTCGCCGCCATCCGCGCCAAGCTCGGCCTCGAGGCCCGCAAGACCTTCGCCGAGCTCCCGCCCGACCCCCGCTTCCACCGCGACACCATCACCCGCTGGGACTTCGGCGACCTCCCCCCGCGCATCGAGATCAAGCGCTACGGCGTCACCCTCGGCGCCTACCCCGCCCTCGTCGACAAGGGCGAGACCGTCTCCCTCCGCCTCTTCGACTCCCACGACGCCGCCAAGATCGCCCACCGCGGCGGCGTCTACCGCCTGTTCATGCTCGAGCTCGGCCCCGAGCTCCGCCACCTCTGGCGCCGCATCCCCAACTTCGAGCGCATGGCCATGCAGTACAAGCTCCTCGGCAACACCGACGAGCTCCGCAGCCAGATCGTCACCGTCGCCGCCGGCCGCGCCTTCGCCCCCGACGAGGGCATCCGCACCCACGCCGAGTTCGTCCAGCGCGCCGGCACCGCCTGGAACCGCCTCGCCGCCGAACACACCAAGGTGTCCGGCCTCGCCGAACAAGCCCTGGCCGCGTTCTACGACGTCACCAAATCGCTCCAGCGCCCCTTCGCCCCCCTGCTCGAGCCGTCGGCCGTCGACATGCGCCACCACCTCGCCCGCCTCATGCCCAAGGACTTCGTCGCCGCCACCCCCGCCCCCTGGCTCGAACACCTCCCCCGCTTCATCAAGGGCATCCAGACCCGCCTCACCCGCCTCCTCAACGCCGGCCTCACCAAAGATCAAGCCGGCATGATCCAAGTCGCCCCCCTCGAAGCCCAGTACCTCGACCGCCTGAAAAAACACCGCCAGGAGCGCATCGCCGACCCCAACCTCACCGCCTACCGCTGGATGCTCGAAGAGTTCCGCATCTCCCTCTTCGCCCAAGAGCTCAAGACGAGCATCCCGGTCAGCCCCAAACGACTCAGCGAGCAGTGGCTCCTCGTCAAGCCATAAGCCGCCCGCTCTCGCTCGCCCGCCCCGCGGTCGCTTGGCGTCGTCGCGGCACCCGTCGATCGCGCCCCGCTCGCGCCCTCACTATCAATACCGCCACACCCGCCCCAGCGGCTGCACCCGGTTCTCGCCCACCACGCGCCCCGTGTGGTCGATCTCCTTCACCGACACCGTGTCCGACACCAGCGTCGTCCCCGCCGGCAGCCGCTGCGCACCGAACGGGCTCGCGAACCCGCCCTGGCTCCAGACCTCCTTCCCCGCCGGGTCGAACTCCATCACCTTCCCCGTCCCCAAATCGCACACCAGCGTGTTCCCGTTGTCCAGCCGCGACGCGCTCCGCGGCGTGTGCAGATTCTCGATCCGCATGACCTCCCGCCCCGACGGGTCCACCTCCACCACCGCGTTCGAGTTCTGCAGCGTCACCAGCGTGTTCCCGTTGTCCAGCCGCACCGCGTCGCACGGCCCGCCCGCCAGCGTCACCTCCCACAAGATCTTCCCCGCGTCCGACACCTCCACGACCTTCTGCGCGTTGTTGCACGCGACCAGCGTCGCCCCCGAGTCCAGCCGCCGAACGCTCATCGGCCCGCCCGGCACCGGGATCCGGTTGATCGACTTCCCGTCGTGCCCGTACTCGACGATCGTGTTCGCCGAGTACAGCGCGACCAGCCGGCGACCGTTCGCCAGCCCCTGCGCCGCCCACGGGCACCCGCCCTCTTCGGTCACGTTGAACGTCTCGCGCCCCGATGCGTCGAACTCGACCACCTCGTTCCGCGCGTACAGGCACACTAGCGTCCGCCCGAGCTCCGCGTCGGTCGCCTTCAGCGGGTACTTGAGCGCGCACGTCTGCGCGTCGGCGCTCAGCCAGTCCCGCCACGCCCGCAGCGCCGACGCCTGCGCCGCCGGGTCGACCCACGCCACGTAGTCGCTCGTCCGCCCCGTCAGCGCCCGCAGCGTCGCCGCCGCCCCGTTCCGCACCCGCAGGTCCGGCGCCGACAGCAGCTCGACCAGCGCCGGCAGGCACGCCCGGTCCCCCACGTCCGCCAGCGCCCGCGCCGCCGCCAGCCGCACGCGCGGCTCGGCGTCCGCCAGGTACGGCCGCACGTCCGCCGCGCACTTGGTCTCCAGCACGCTCGCCAGCGCCCCGACCGCCGCGACCCGCGTTTCCAGCTTGGCCCCCATCGCCGCCGCCTTCCGCAGCGCCGGCAGGTCGGCCCGCGTCGCCGTCGCCCGCACCGCGTCCCGCGCTGCCGACAGGACGAACTCTTCCGCGTACAGCGGCATCGCCTCCAGCACCGCCCCCGCCGCCCCTTCGACCTTCCGCTTCGCGATCGTCCGGAAGCACGCCACGCCGACGGAGGCGCTAGCGCTCCCGGTCGACCGCGCCGCGATCACCGCCCGCGCCCGGCTCGCCAGCTCGGTATCGCCGGACTCCGCCGCCGCCGCAAGGTCTTCCGCCGCGACCGCGGGCAGCCCGACGAGCTGCCGCTGCGCGAGCTCCCGCTCCTCGAAGTCCGCCGCGCTCAGCTTCTCGATCAGCAGCGCCGTCCGAGCGCGGTTCCGCGCCGTCGGCTGCACCGACCGCAGGTATCCCACCAGCCCGTCCTTGTCCGGCCGGATCGACTGCTCGGCCAGGAGCGCCGCATACGGATCGTGATCCACCGACTGCGCCGCGGGCTGCGACCCGGCCGTGTCATTCGGCGGCGGGCAAACGCTATCAGGGTCGCACGGCTGAGGGCCCGCAGTCGCGTCGCCACCGTAACACGGCAAGGCGACCGCAAGCGACACCGACAAAGCCAGCGCGAACGAACGAGCGGCGCACGAAGAACGACAGGCGCGCATCGAAGAGACCTCCGTCCCGGGCTAGCCGCTTCAGCGGCTAGTGGTTTCGGGTACACGCCCCGTAGAGCCGTACCCAGCGAACCACGCCCGGAAACAAGCCGGTTGACCGAAGGGACCCGAGAGATGCACGTGTCGTGCCAACCCCGCCAAGCTCAGGTCGGGAAGAGCGGCAACCCCCGTTATCACCTCGCGGCGCAGGAGAACGGGGCACAAATGACCCCCACCGCGCATCGCGCGATCGGGGAACTAGGAAATGCCCCGCGACTGCGCGACCGGCTCCCACCGGGCACGCATTGCCGGATTCCCGCGCGGTAGAGCCCGGTTATCGGGTGTCAGACGCCCCGCGAGCGACGCGTCCTCATAAGCGTTCGACACCTCCGCTTCCCCCGGTTCGCGAAGCGCCGCGTGACCCTTTGGGTACAGAGCATGCCCGGGAAGCCCACGGAACTCGTTCCTTGGGTTACGCGTGTATCCAAGTTTCCCCCGCGACCGGGAATGAACCGCGCGAGTGTCGGGTTGATGGTGATGACATGACCGCGCTCAAGCCGATCATCCTGGGTTGGGACAGTTCGCCCGCCCCGCACGGCACCGTGCTCGGCGCCGCCGAGCTCCGCGACGAGCGCGCCGTCGCCCGCCTCTTCGCCCGCGCCGCCACCTTCCGCGCCCAAATCACCGCCCACGGGTGGCGCTTCCTGATCGACCGCTACGGCATCGTCGGCCTACTCGAGATCAACCGCCACATCGGCTGGTTCGACCCCGAGGACGCCGCCGCCGCCGCCGCCGAGATCCTCCGCACCGCCCGCGTCGCCGGCTACGACGCCGTCCGCGGCGAACTCGCCACCCTCGCCGACCGCGTGTCCGAAGACGAGCGCTAACCGCCTCGTACGCAGGGCGCTGCTCCACCCTTTATCATCGACGCACGCCGAAAGCCCACGGAGCTTGCTCCGTGGGTTGCGTCGCGCGCCTGGGGCGCATTCCGCCGGTTCCGTTTTAATGCCGCGCCAATCCAGCGGTATCATCAACCGGTCACCCCAACCCGGAGTTCGCTATGCGCTGGAATCTCGCGTGCGCCCTGATGACCCTCCTGATCGCCGGCGCAACCCCCGCCGAAGAACTCATCAAACCCGCCGCCCCCCCCAAGCCTCAGCCCGAAAAGAAGGACGAAAAACCCCTCCCCGGCCTCACCCACTACATGGGCCGCGAGATCGCCCAGACCATGCACTTCGCCGGTGCCCCCTGGCTCACCCGCGACTCGCGCGACCGCGAGGAAGAACCCGCCAAGCTCATGAAGGCCCTGAACCTTAAGCCCGGCATGGTCGTCTGCGACCTCGGGTGCGGGAACGGCTTCTACACGCTCAAGCTCGCCGAGGCCGTCGGCCCCACCGGCAAGGTTCTTGCCGAGGAGATCCAGCCCGAGATGCTCGACCTCCTCAAGAAGCGCGCCGAAAAGGCCGGCGTCAAAAACATCGAGCCCGTCCTTGGCACCACGACCGACCCCAAGCTTCCCGCCGGCAAGCTCGACCTCGTCCTCCTCGTCGACGTCTACCACGAGATGGACCGCCCCGAGGAAATGCTCGCCGCCATCCGCAAGAGCCTCGCCCCCAAGGGCCGCCTCGTCCTCGTCGAGTTCCGCGCCGAAGACCCCAACGTGCCGATCAAAGAGCTCCACAAGATGAGCAAGGCCCAGATCAAGAAGGAACTGACCGCCAACAAGTTCAAGCCCGTCGAAGAGTTCGACGGCCTCCCCTGGCAACACGTCATGTTCTTCGAAGCCGCCGACTAAGTTCCCCCACTCGACCCCACTTCGCCACCCCGCGCGCACCCCGCGCCCGCAGTCCAAGGTCGTACTTAGCGGTCGCACCGAAGGTGCACGTGATCGCCCGTCCCGCCAAAGGCGCTCCGGACCCGTTGTATCGCTCCGCCGCCCTCGATCACCCGAGCCACGCCCCCCGTTCATCTGCCCCGGCGCCGCAACCTCACGGGGGACGCCTTCGCGCGCGCATCTAAGCCCGAACCCCACGATTTCCCCATTCCAGCCGCCCCACCCGGGTTGAGAAAACCACCCCCACTTCTAACACCCCCCCTGATCCCGTCAGACCCGCTCAGGCGAATGGTTGGCCGCCGCTAACCCCCCGATACTTCCCCCATCGCCGACCGGACGTCCGGCCGGCACAACGGAAGTTCAACCAGCCACTCGCACCATGCACACCACCAAGTCCACCGTGTCCCCCGTCGAAGCCCTCGAGGCCCGCGCCATGTTCAGCGTCTCGGGCAACATCGACGCGAATAACGTCATGAACGTCTACGCGACCGCCGGCAACGACAAGCTCCACGTCGAGTTCACCTACAAGGCCATCAAGATCTACGACACCGCCAAGGCCGCCTACGGCAACGGCGCACCCCTCCTCGCCCAGTGGGGCATCAAGGGCACCAAGGCCGTCCGCGTCTACGCCGGCGCCGGTCACGACTTCGTCACCACCGGCGGGTACGCCGCCCGCCCCGTCCACGTCTTCGGCGGCGCGGGCGACGACGCCCTCGTCGGCGGCGCCTACCAGGACAACCTGTTCGGCGGCGCCGGCCACGACTACCTCCAGGGCAACGGCGGCAACGACTACCTCTACGGCGACGCCGGCAACGACTCGCTCGTCCCCGACGGCAAGAAGACCGTCTACGGCAACGACTTCATGTCCGGCGGCGACGGCGTCGACCAGGTCTCCTACTACTACGCCAAGGCCGGCGTCACCATCAACATGAACAACTACTACGTCAGCGGCATCGCCGGCGAGAAGGACTGCGTCTACGTCGACGTCGAGAACGCCGTCGGCTCCGACTTCGCCGACCGCATCACCGGCAACGCCCTGAACAACACCCTGTTCGGCCGCGCCGGCGACGACTGGTTCCTCGGCCTCGCCGGCAACGACTCCCTCTACGGCCAGGCCGGTAACGACACGCTCAGCGGGAGCACCGGCGCAGACCTGGTCGTCGGCGGTGCCGGCGCGGACCTGATCTTCGCGTCGGGCGACGCCCACGTCGACACGATCTGGGGCGGCGACAAGAACGTGTTCGCCGACGGGGAGTGGGACCAGGCGTACGTCGGGAAGGTCGGCGCCGTCTGGGACCAGGTCAATGGCGGCGTCGAAAAGATCACGAACGTGCTTTAATTCTTCCGCGCCCACGCAACCCGCCCTCGTCCGAAAGCCCACGGAGCTCGCTCCGTGGGCTCTTCTCGTCCACCGAACCTCGTCCGCGTGCGCGATGCCGCCCCGCAGTCGCCTCGCGTCGTCGCGATTTCGCCTCGCGAACCGCGCGACCCGTCAGATTCGCCCACACCCCCCCGTAAGACCCTCCATCGCGCCCGCAAACTCCCGCGCGGCGCACGACCCGATCGGAGGACCATCCCCCATGGCCAGCAAGTCCCTCTTCAAGTCCCTCATCGGCAAGCTCGTCCCCCGCGCCACCGCCGTCAACGAGGCCGGCGGCGCCGCCTACGCGCTCCCGCCCAAGGCCGCACTCGCCCAGTACGCCGCCACCGGCTGCCTCAGCGCCACCTTCTATGCCGCCGCCGAGGACCAGCTCGCCGCCGTCCTCGCGCGCTGCGCTCGCCCCGACGTCGAGCCCGAGTTCCTCGCCCGCCTCGCCCTCTACGCCCGCACCAAGGGCTACATGAAGGACCTGCCCGCCCTGCTCTGCGCCGTGCTGGCGGTCCGCGGCCCGGGCCTGCTCGCCGAGGTCTTCGACCGCGTGATCGACGACGCCCGCATGCTCCGCAACTTCGTCCAGATCGTCCGCTCCGGCGTGGCCGGGCGCAAGAGCCTGGGCACCCTGCCCAAGCGGCTCGTCCGCGCGTGGCTCGACGCCCGCTCCGACGACCAGCTCTTCCGCGCCTCGGTCGGCAACGACCCGAGCCTGGCCGACGTGATCCGCATGGTCCACCCGCGCCCGGCGACCCCGGCGCGCGCGGCGCTCTACGCGTACCTCGTCGGCCGGTCGTACGACGCCGCGGCCCTCCCGCCGCTCGTCGCGCAGTTCGAGGCGTTCAAGGCCGCATTGGCCTCGGGCGACTCGGCCGCGCACGCGCCGGACGTCCCGTTCCAGATGCTCACGGCCCTCCCGCTGACCGGCGCCCACTGGGCGCAGATCGCGCGGACCGCCCCGTGGCAGACGACCCGCATGAACCTGGCGACGTTCGCCCGGCACGGCGTCTTCACCGACCCCGCGCTCGGCAAGCTCGTCGCCGAGCGCCTGCGCGACGCGCAGGCGATCGCCCGCTCCCGCGTGTTCCCGTACCAGTTGCTGGTCGCGTACACGCAGGCGGGCGACGGCGTGCCGGCCGAGGTGCGCGAGGCGCTCCAGGACGCGATGGAGGTCGCGACGCGGAACGTCCCGGCCGTCGACGGCAAGGTCTACGTCTGCCCCGACGTCTCGGGCTCGATGCAGTCGGCCGTCACCGGCCACCGCAAGGGCGCGACGTCGGCCGTGCGGTGCGTCGACGTCGCGGCGCTCGTCGCCGCGTGCGTCCTGCGGACCAACCGGTCGGCCGAGGTCCTGCCGTTCTCGGACGACGTCGTGCCCCTGGGCGCGCCGCTCAACCCGCGCGACTCGGTCATGACCAACGCCAAGCGGCTCGCGGGCCTGCCGTCGGGCGGCACGAACTGTTCGGCCCCGCTGCGCCACCTGAACGACCGCCGCGCGACCGGCGACCTGGTCATCTTCGTCTCGGACAACGAGTCGTGGGTCGACCGGGCGGCAGGCCGCGGCACCGCGACGATGGAGCGGTGGGCCCAGTTCAAGGCGCGCAACCCCCGCGCCAAGCTCGTCTGCATCGACCTCCAGCCGTACGGCACCGTCCAGGCCACCGACGCCGGCGGCCACGGCGACGTCCTCAACGTCGGCGGGTTCACCGACCACGTCTTCGACGTCGTCGCCAAGTTCGCCGACGGCAAGCTCGGCGCCAACCACTGGGTCGGCGTCGTCGAAGCCGAGCGGATCTGAGCGCGCAGGAGCGCGACGGTTAACCACGGAGGACACGGAGTGCAGGCATGAAGGTCTGCCTCCGTGACCTCGGTGCCCTCCGTGGTTCAACCGATCGCGGGAAGCGAAATCGACCGCGAATTTCCGTGTCAAACCACCATCGGAGCGAACGTATGAAACGATGAACCGACGCCGGGCGAATGCCGGCCGGGAGTACAGGTTAGTTTTGGTTCGAATCCAAACCGGTCCACTTCGGGTGCGCCCTTATGGGCCGGAGCTCTCGCCAATTCTCGTCGCACGGTGGTCGGGGTGTCGCAAATGAAATCGGAGTGTAGCGCAGCTCGGTCAGCGCGCGTGCCTCGGGCGCACGACGTCGTCGGTTCGAATCCGGCCACTCCGACTGTTCGCGCCGCGCCCGGCGAATGCCGGCAGAAACTACATCACGAACCGGAACCGCGGGTTCGACTCCCGCGCGGCGGGCCCAGGCCCGCCGCTGGTGCAACGGTAGCACGCCGGTACGGCCGAAAGGCCGGTCGTTTCTCCACCCCTCGTCGCCGGATGCGGCGCGCGCCCGTCCTCGGTAGGACGAACATAGTAGCGATCGCCCGGGTTCGACTCCCGCGCGCGACCGCTTGGCCGCGCCGGACGAATGCCGGTGGAACTACATGCTTAGACGCACGAGGATGTGGGTTCGACTCCCACCGGTCCGGCTGCCGACCACCCCCGAACCGGACCGTAGCTCAACGGACAGAGCGCGACAACGGTTTCATCACCACTCGTCGTCCGACGCGGTCACTTTGTGAACCGATCATCGAACCGACCCCCGAACAAGCCGGGGCAGAGCCGCACGGGCTTTGCCCGAAGCGCCGCCCCGGATCCGGCTCGTAAAACCGACCGCGAGTCGACCAAACGACGCACGCGCAGGCGAATGCCGAAGGAACTCCATTTTAACTCGCAGGCCGCGGGTTCGACCCCCGCCCGGGTTCGCCCGGTAGCTCAGTGGTAGAGCAACGAGAGCGCGTTTCTTCATCCCCTCGTCGCCCGCACGCGCGCGATGCACCCGCATCGCAAATGCAGTCCCGAAGGGACGACAAAAAGTAGCCCGGGGCGCAAGCCCCGGGTTGAAGTTCGCGTGAAAGCGGAAAGCCCCGAAGGGGCGACAGACGGCGCGGTCAGATGCGCGGTGTCGCCCCTCCGGGGCTTAATTCCTAGGCAACTCGCGAACCCGGGGCTCACGCCCCGGGCTACTTTTTGCCGCCGCTCCGCGGCTATTCGTCACCCGATCAAACTCTTCCCGTTCATCTCCGAGGGCACCGCCAGCCCCATCATCGTCAACGCCGTCGGCGCCACGTCCGCCAGCCGCCCGCCGTCGAGCAGCTTCTTCCCCTTCAGCCGGTCGTCCACGCAGATCAGTTCCACCGGGAACGTCGTATGGGCCGTGTGCGGGCCGCCGGTCGACGGGTCGATCATCTGCTCGCAGTTCCCGTGGTCCGCCGTCACGATCGCCACGCCGTCTTGCCGCCGCAGGGCCTCCAGGATCCGCCCCACGCAGATGTCGACGTGCTCGACGGCCTTCACCGCCGCCGCCAGCACCACCGCCCGCACCGCCGCCAGCTGCGCCACCGGCACCGCCGCCAGCTGCGCCACCGGCACCGCCGCCAGCAGCCCCACCTGATCCGGCATCCGTGCCGCCACCCG